>CAJLEF010000001.1 GCA_905205665.1 uncultured Bacillota bacterium
ACCTTATCAGATAGTCAAAGTGGTGTTTCGAGTAGTAAATATTGTATTACAACAGAAAGCAGTTGTACACCAAGTACTGCAGCAACGTTAGACACTAACACTTTTACAGTTGCTTTAGGAACAAATGCAAGTGCTCAAAGGGTGTGTGTTAATACTACAGATAATGTTGGCAATGTTTCTAGTACAAGTTGTTCTGCGGCATATAAAGTTGACACCACCAATCCAACTGCTAAAATTAGTGTTTCCTCATCGCTTGGAACTATAAAAATTAGTGCCAGTGGTTCAAGTGATAGTGGTAGTGGAATAGCAACGTATCATTATAGTAAAGATGGTGGTAAAACCTTTACAAGTGGTACAGCTAACAGTTATACATTTACAGGGCTTTCTGATGGTACTTACACTTTAGCACTAAAAGTAACGGATAAAGCTGGCAGAGTTAGTGCAACAGTTACTGCAACTGCAACTGTCAAAAATTATGTTTACTTATATAATAATGGTACTACACATAGCTTAGTAGGAAGTTGGATTAAGGGAGAGGGTAATACTGTTTTGCCATATTGGACTGGAACAAATATTTCTGGTGCTGTTAATTCCAATAATATTCAACTTAATTTAACGGGTTTTAGTAGTTATTCTTCAGCAGCAAACCGTTATAGGGTTGTGGGTTATAGAACACAAAATAAAATTGATGTTTCAAATTATTCACAAATGTGTCTTGTATATGACTTGGTTATTCCGAGTTTTTCTCATGTCACAGCTTCAAGGGAAACCTCAGCAGCAGGCTTTAGATTTTCTTTAACCCCTTCGACAACCGATTGGTATACAAGCAAAACAGCTGATACAGGTTTTTGGACGCAAGATGGAAATATCAATTTTAGTAATACAACCATTTGTTCTTCACTTTCTTCTACGACAGGAAGCTGGTATCCTTTATTTCAAATTGATTCCAATGCCAGTGCTTATGGGGCTTCGGTGTCTATGTCTATTCATCAATTATATCTTATTCCAAATTGATAATAGCATTATTTTTTTGCAAGGTTACGTTTCGTTTATTAATTTACTCTAATAAGTGATAGGAGATAAATTTTTATATAGATATCTATAAAATGTACTCAAATTTTTCTCTTGAAAAAGAAAGTAATAATCGGTATAATTGTTTTATGAATTAGAATAAAGAGGTCGATGAAAAATGAATAACGAAAATCAAAATTTCAATCAAATACCAGTTCCACCAAATAATGGGGTACCTAATCCAAATCCAGTACCACCACAAGGTTCAATGTCTGTAGATAATCTGGGATCAATCGGAGTACAAGCTACACCTTCTATGAATGTTGATAGTTTAAATACACCAGTTCCAGAACCAATGCCAAATACAAATCCTATTAATCTAAATCCCCCAGGAATGATTCCTAATGTCACACCAACAGAGCCAAATACAAATCAACCTGTAGAACCTTTAATGGGAACAAATTTAGGACCTAATAGCAATGTTAATCTGGATCAAAATTCTATGAATATGAATAGTAATCCTTATCAAAATAATATGATGATGGGAGGAGAGGTTCCGCCAATAAATAATCAAAATATGCTTGGGGGAGTACCAGTTCCACCTATGACTCCAAGTGAACCTCCTAAAACAAAGAAAAAATTGAAATTAAATAAAACTGCCATTATTATTATAATTGTTGTGCTTATTTTAGCCGTTGGTGTTGGTGTTTATTTCTTTTTAAATATGAGTAAAAAACAAGCGGTTACTATTACACCAAAATTAGGAGATACTTGGGAACTTGGGGAACCAATTGTGAACAATGTTTTATCATATGTTAATTTATCGGGTATAACCGCTAGTCAATGTACTTTAAATAGTAATATTGATGTTACCAAAACTGGAACATATGAGTGGAGTGTTACATGTGGTAGTAAAACAACTGGTAATAAAACTATTAGCGTAAAAGATCAAACACCTCCAGTTGTTATTACTAAAGATGTTACCGTTGTTCCTAATACCGAAATTACGGCTGATGATTTTATTGAAAGTGCCACTGATGCTTCTTCTAGTGAAGGCAAAATAACGGCTACTTTTACAGACAAATCTGAATTTGATATAACCAAAGAAGGAACATATGAAGTAACTATTGAAGTAGCAGATACTTATCAAAATACAACTACTGTCACTGCCAACTTAATTGTAAGTAATGATGCTCCTGTTCGTAATTTAGTATGTACTTATGAAGAAATATCAAAAACTTATCCAAAAGCTACAGTAAATGTTCGTTTCCGTTATGGTATTACAACATCTAACACTGTATATGATAATGTTAAAATTATTGATTATGTTTTTGATGAAGATACATATGATGATGCTTTAGCGGATGTAACGGAAAATGGTTTCGATGGATTAGAAGGAAAAGTTACTACAGACGATGATAATTATACCATTACTGTAGAAGTTTCTTTAACGAAAGATGCTTTAAGTACTGAATTTGAAGGAATTTCTTTCCCTGATACTCAAGATGAAATTGAAAAATTACATACGGATCGAGGAGATTATTGTTATATTGAAGAATAAAAGTGATGAATGTCACTTTTTTTTCTTTTTCATAAACTATTCTAGGTGATATAAGTGGGAAAACTAAAAGTGGTTGTTTATGCCATTTGTAAAAATGAAAGTGCTTTTGTTGATCGGTATGTTGATTCTATGCAGGAAGCAGACGAAATTATTGTTTTGGATACAGGCTCTTCCGATGATACCGTCAAGAAACTAAAAAAAAGAGGAGCTATCGTTTATCAAAAAAAGATTAATCCATGGCGTTTTGATACGGCCAGAAACGAATCTTTAGCTTTAGTTCCGGAAGACGCCGACATTTGTGTTTGTACGGATTTAGATGAAGTTTTAGAAAAAGGCTGGCGTGACACCTTAGAACAATATTGGCTTCAAGAAAAGCCAACAAGAGCAAGATATAACTATAATTGGAAATTAGATGAAAATAATAATCCTTTAGTTAGTTTTAAGACTGATAAAATTCATGCACGTACGGGGTATCACTGGATACATCCCGTTCATGAAGTATTAAGTACTAATTTAGAGGAAAAATTTATTGATGTGCCCATTACTTTAAATCATTATCCTGATAAAGCAAAAAGTAGAGCTTCTTATTTACCTTTACTTGAAATTAGTGTTTTAGAAGATCCGTTAGACGACCGTAATTTACATTATTTAGGTAGAGAATATATGTACTATCAAAAATGGGCAAAATGTATTGAAACTTTACATAAACATTTAAAGTGTAAAAAAGCAACTTGGAAAGATGAAAGATGTGCATCTATGCGATTTATAGCCAGAAGCTACGAAGCGTTAGGCTATGAAGAAGAAGCTTTAATGTGGTATGAAAAAGCTATTTTAGAAGCACCTTATTTAAGAGAAGGGTATATTGAATTAGCCAGTTTTTATAATTTACATAATGATTATGAAAAAGCCTACGACAATTTAAAAAAAGCGTTAAATATCAAAGAAAAAAGCAAATCCTATATCAATGAGGAATTTGCTTGGAATGATTATTTTTATGATTTATTATCAATAGCGTCTTTTTATACAAGACATTATGAAGAATCTGTCGAGTATTTAAATAAAGCTATTCTTCTGAATCCAAAAGAGAAACGTTATCAAGAGAACTTGAATCTTGTTCTTCCGTATTCTCTTCCAAAACAGCATGAATGACAAGTCTTTCATTATCACCCGTACATGTAGATAAAGTAAGTATTTTATTCTCAGCTGTTACTGGAGTATCAAAATTTTTGATACTTCTTTCTTTAGTCATATTAATGTACTGTTCTTTTTCTTCTTTGGTATCAAAGCTAACTTTTAAGTAGTCATTTGTTTTAGGAGTCGTATAAATAGAATAAATTTTCCAATTCATAGAAGCATACATCGTATCAAAGGTAATATTTAAATTATCTTCATTATTATACCAATTACCATTCAAAGTTCTGTGAAGTGTTCCAAACATAACCCCAGAATAATACATATTATGTCCGTAAATGATGGTATTGTCATTTAAATATTTATCGGAGTTACGAAAATCCATATAGACCCAGCCATTTTTATCTTCTTCATTATAAAGATTATGCGTTAAATAATATTTATTATCATTACTTGTTACAACAGGATAATCAATGTTAGTGTTTTTAACTTTTAAATAACCGATAACATCTTTATTAATAGTAAGCAAAGAAGCAATGTATTTATTTTTAATAACAAGACCTTCTTCTTTTTTATCTTCTGGTATGGTGATTTCTTCCTCTTTACTCATTTGCTCTTTAACATGTTCATTAATTTTGGCAACGTCTTTCATAGCATAGTAATTATCTAAAGAAACATAACCAATCATGCCAGCAATAAATAAAACAATAATAAAACCGCATAATTTTAAAGTGTTTAAAATTATTTGTTTCATTAAGTTATCTTCTAAATATTCTTTAGAGTAATAAAGACCAATTTTAAAATTGTTTTTCTTATATTTTTTATTCATTTGTTTTAAAAATAAATAATCTTCTTCGTTGGTAATATTATCATGAAGTTCGATGTAAATATTTTTAAAATGATTATCAAGAAGAGATGTGAAAATAAAATCGATAGTTTCTTTGTCATATCTCATTAAAGTAATGATTTTTAAATAACGATTTATTTTTAAAAAAGTTTTAAAATCTTCTTTATCCTCATCTGTTAAATTATCATAAAAGGTTACTTTCTTGGTGTAATATATTTTAGAATAATTTTTTAAGTTGTTTTTAGCCATAAAAGGGGAGATATAAAAAATTTCGTTTTTTGTTTGAACCTTTATACCTTTATTATCAAGCATTTCTAGAAGGTACTCTGGAATACTAAAGCATTCTAGTTCTTTTAATGATTTTATTTTTAATAATTTTTCACAGACAGAATAAGTTAAATTTTCTTGTTTTTTAATTTTAATTTTATAAATTTTTACTTTGTTAAATAAAAAAACTAAAAAATCAGCCAGCTCATTATTTTGAAAAGTAATTGTATTAATTTTATTCATTTCACAAAGTTCTTCTAAAAAAGGTGTGACTAATTTTTGATTTTCTAAAATATAGTCTTCGGTAAAGACCAGTTCTGAATCAGAAATGATATTAGTGTTCATTAGATCTTCTCTGATAGGGCCTTGTTTACGATAGGAAAAATAAAGGGTGCTGTTTTGAATTAAAATAATAATTTTTTTCAATCTTGACACCACCATTTCTATTCTTTATTATCATACCATATTTTTTGTAAATTATTGTAAAAAAAAATAAAATATATAGAAATATTGTATTTTTATGTTATAATAAAACCATAATAAAAAAAGAAAAGAGGTTTATATTTATGAAGAAAAAAGGATTTATGTTATCTGTCTTTTTCATTTTATGTGCTTGCTTATTAACAGTTAATGTTAATGCCGCTAGTGGTATCATTTTTGGATCAACAGATAAAAACTTTACATCAACAACATTAAGTAGTGATGAAACTGCTTCAACAGGTTCTATTTCTATCGAAAACAAGGGTGCTAATTCAACACTTGTTATTGGTATTAAAGCTACAAGTGCTATTTCAATTGGAACCAAATTAACGGCTGAAATTAAAATGGGAAATTCAAGTTTTGATTTTAAAAGTTGTTCAAGAATCAGTGGTTCTGGTTGGGATGTAAGTTGTAAAGAAAGTACAACAGATTCTGACGTTATTATTATGTCACTAGAGTCAACTGCTCAAATGACTGCTGGTCAAAAAGTAGCTATTTCAACTGTTACTTTAGATGGCACAAATGCTACAAGTACAGACCCTTGTACTATTACCATTGCAACAGGAACTACTCCAGTAGTTGAAAATCCAAAATGCCAAGTAAAAGGTGAAAAATACTACTGTGCTAACGGTACAGAATGTACTGAAACAGAATATAAATCACAATGCGAAACAACAGAAAATCCTCAAACAGGTTCTTTCTTACCATATGCAGTTATTGCTGGTGGTCTTGTTTTAGCAATTGGTTTATATGTTTCAACTAAGAAAAATAAAATTTATCATATCTAATTTATAGAAAGACTGGTTGTAAAGGCCAGTTTTTTTCTTGAACTAATATTAAAAAACGTGTATACTTTAGAAAGAAAGATGTTGATAATATGCTTAAGAGAATTATAAGTGGAATACTTTTATTCGTAGTATTAATTCCTATTGTCATAAGTAATGGCAAACCGTTTTTAATTATGATAGGAGTTTTATCATTATTGGCTTTAAAAGAAATTTTTGATTTAAAAAAGAGCCGTGACAAATATCCTAGCGGTATTGAGTTTGCGGCAATGATTAGTATGTTTTTACTTATTTTTTACGAATATGAAGTCCATGGTGAAACAAACGGTGTTAGCAGTGTTTTATTATCATTATTATCGATTGTTTTTTTACTTCCTACAATGCTAACGTATAAAAATACAAATTACGAGACAAAAGATGCCTTTTATTTAATTGGGGTTTTACTTTTCTTAAGCACGGCCTTTCATCAGGTTATCGTTCTTAGAAATCAAAATGTTTGGTTACTATTATATATTTTGCTTATTTCTACTATTACAGATATCTTTGCCTATCTAGTAGGAAAACTAATGGGCAAGAAAAAAATATTTCCTACCATAAGTCCAAATAAAACATATGCTGGTACCATTGGTGGGGTTATCTTTGGAACTATCATTCCCACTGTCTTTTATGCTTTGGTTATCTCTAATGAATGTATATTAGAAGTTGCTATAACAAGCTTTATTCTTTCTATAATAAGTGTTTTTGGTGATTTATTATTTAGTAAGATTAAAAGAGAAAACAATATTAAAGATTTTTCAGACTTAATTCCCGGTCATGGTGGTATTTTAGATAGATTTGATAGTTTTATTTTTGTAGTACTTGCTTATACTATTATACAGAGATTTATATAGAAAGAGGATTGTTATGTGGATATTTAGTTTAATTGTGTTTATCTTAGTGTTAGGACTAATCGTCTTAGTACATGAATTTGGTCACTTTATATGTGCTAAAAAATCAGGGGTTTATATTTATGAATTTTCAATTGGTATGGGGCCTTTAATTTTCTCTCATAAGGGAAAAGATGGCATTAATTATAATATTCGGGCTTTACCTATTGGTGGTTTTGTCCAAATGGCTGGGGAAGTTTACGAAGATGATGGTGAAATTCCTAAAGAAAAATTTATGTGTAACCGTCCTTGGTATCAAAGATTAGCTATTTTAGTAGCAGGTGTTTTTAATAACTTTGTTTTAGCGATTGTTTTACTATTTATTTTAGCCATCATTTGGGGACCAACAAGTAGTACTCCTAAAGTATTAAATGTTCAAGAAGATTCGGCAGCATCTACTTCGGGAATGCAAAGTGGTGATATCATTAATGCAATTAATGGTCATAAGTTTACTTCATGGGATGTTGGCCAAATTTATTTATATTATAAAAATAATGATAATGTGTATACTTTTGATGTCACACACGAAAATGGTCAAAAAGAAACTCTTACTTTAGTGCCTAAAATAACTAAGGATGAAAAAGGAAACGAGACAAAAACTTTTGGTATTCAAATAGATAATCGTCGTGATAAAAACTTTATAGAGTGTATTAAATTTACTTTCCAAAAATTCATTGATATCATGAAATCAATGGCCATTACTGTATGGGGGCTTTTAAGTGGACAAGTTTCTGCCTCTAATTTATCTGGCCCAGTTGGCATTTATAAAGTAGTTGATCAAAGTGTTAAATATGGTATACAACAATTAATTTATATTACCGCCTTTTTATCTATCAATGTTGGTTTTATTAATATTTTACCATTCCCAGCTTTTGATGGAGGACATGTCTTCTTTATGATTTTAGAAAAATTAAAGGGAAGCAAATTAAATGCTAAATTTGAAAACACATGTAATATGATTGGTTTTGCGCTTCTAATGCTTTTAATGCTTTATATTACGGTTCAAGATATTATAAAATTCTTTTAGTTAGAAATGAGAAAAGTTTATGTGCTTTTCTTTTTTTTATTTTAGATAATATGGTAGTTTTTTGAATGTTTTTCTGGTTAGAAAATAACATGTTTTATGACGTTACTATCTCAGTAGTCTGATCATGTGTTCAAAGGTGGTGTTGTTTAATAAAATTATTTTTTAATGTAGCACAATATAATTACACATATATCATTATTTGGTGACGATTTTACTTACCATTACATAATTTAATTGGATATTAAAATGACCATATTTAAACGATTAAGTTAGATAATATATTGAGATAAATGGATTTAAAATAGTGATTATTTAAGACATAAATGCTATTTTTAATTATATTATGATATTCTAAAATTGATTTAACCCCCAATATAATAATTATATCTGTGTGATTTATGGTATAATTACGAGTAACTAGGAGGTACAAATTATGAGTGAAAAAGAGTTAGATTCAAGTGTTAATGAATATGAAGAACAATATAAATCTAGTAACTATGTAAAACAATTGCAATGGGATATGGCTATTGGACTTCAAGAAGTTGATAATTTAAAACCTTCTAAATACTTAGAAAAATTATTAGATGAAGAAGTAGAAGGTAATTTAACAATAGAAGAAGTAGAAAAAGAATTAAAAGAATATTACATTGAAAAAGAAAATAAAAATGAGATAAATTATAATGAGTTAGAATGTGATTTTGTATCAACTCGAATAGTTGAATTATTAAATAAAGATAATTTCAATTTATCAGTTGATTATTTAAAATATGTTCATAAATTTTTATTTCAAGATGTTTATGAATTCGCTGGTGAATTTAGAAAGATAGATTTTTCTAAACATGAAAAAATTCTTAATAATGATTCAGTAGCATATGGAGATTGCACTACTTTAACTGAATCATTAGAATATGATATATCCCTAGAAAAAGAAAAAAACTATAAAAAAATGAATATTGTTGATGTTATTAATAACATAACTAAATTTTCGTCTAGTATATGGCAAGTGCACCCTTTTAGAGAAGGAAATACTAGAACAATAGCATTATTTATTGAAAAGTATTTAATTAGTTTGGGTTATAACGTAAATAATACTCTATTTAAAGATAAATCGATTTATTTTAGAAATGCTTTAGTAAGAAGTAATTATTTCAATAATTATTTGAATATAAAAGAAGATAGTAGTTATTTAGTTAAATTTTATGAAAATTTATTATTAAACAAGAATAATAATCTACATTCAAAGGATTTAATTGTTCAAGAATTGTTTGATAAAAAGTAATTTGATTATTGCTTTTTTAGTAGTTTTGATATATTAATTATGTGAGAAAAAAGTGTCAAATACTTTTGTAAGGGGTCTATTTTAGGATAGAGTCCTATTTTTATTTTTATCGTGATATGATAGAACAGAAAAAGTGTCTTACGGTAGAATTAACTAAAAAAACAAGATAGTTTGCTGAAGAAAGATAGTGTCGGCAGTTTAATACATCAGAAAATTTAGCTAAATTAATCTCAATAGAAGCTGGAGAATTGTTAAAATGCTTCAAATGAAATAATAATTATGCTAAAGATGAATTGCAAGATTTTACTAAATCTAATCTACTTGAAGTTGTTAATTATATTAAAAGAAATAATGAAATAAAAATCCATAATCTTTGTAGGTACTAACTTTGTGGAACAAATTAAATGTATATAGTCATAAAAAATAAAGGTTGCTGCAAGAAGAAAATTTTTCTTCTTACAACAGCCTTTTTCATATATATAATATAAGTATTTCTTTATGGTGTTCTAAGGGAGATTCGAACTCCCGACCTTTAGCTTCGGAGGCTAACACTCTATCCAGCTGAGCTATTAGAACATGTTCCTATTATATCACATCGTCTTGATTTATGAGTAATAATTTTGCTATACTTTTAAGAGAAGGTGGCTTATGAAAAAAAGTAAAGTGGGAACATGGCTTTTTGTTATCATTGTTTGGTTAATTTTAGCGGGAATGGTATCATTTGGTGGATTTATTTTAATAAATGTTAATTATCAAGTAACATTAGAAGATGAAATATGGACCATTGAAAATGAAATGAGTGACGAATATGTTGATGAATATTTTTTAAATGAAAGATTTAATACTATTGTTTCAGATGGTAATTATAAAGATGTTGAGAAAGCTATAAAAAGTTACTTAAAAGAATATTACAATACTTATAAAAACATTCGAACCGTTTATGAAAATGATAAAATCACGAGTATACTATCATATGAAAATATGTTAATTGACGGTCCTAATTTTGAAACTTCTATTCCTTATACCGAGAAAGTTATTAATAAATTAAATGAATTAAAAGAAACAGAAGAAAAATTATATAATCGTGATTACTATATGAATTTTTATGAAGGCAAAGATTCTTTTTACAAAGAATATTATGAAGAACAAATAAAAGATTATCTTGGTAATCAAAAAAGTATTAAAGAAGATATGGAAGAAGTTATTAAAATTATTACATTAGAAAAAGAAATTCTTGTTTTTCTAAAAGATAATCAAAATAGTTGGTCTTTACAAAATAAAAATATTTATTTTACAGATCAAAATGTCGAAAGAGAATATTATCTTTTAATTAATAAATTTTCTGAAAGCGAGGAAAGTGTTGATTTATGAAGAAATTTCTTAAAAGCGTCCAAAGTGCTTTTAAAGGTATTTTAGTAGCTTTAAAAGAAGAACGTAATATGAAAATTCATGCCTGTTTTGTTATCTTAGTAAGTTTAGCAGGGCTTTTATTAAAAATAAGTTTAGTTGAATGGCTTTGGTGTCTTTTTTGTTTTGCCCTTGTTATTTCTATGGAATTGATGAATACTGCTATCGAAAATTTTGTTGATTTTGTAGAACCAAAATATAATGAAAAAGTTGGCAAAGTAAAAGACATTGCCGCGGGAGCCGTTTTAATTAACACTTTATTTTCAATCATTATTGGTCTTATTATTTTCTTACCTAAAATTATTCTATTATTTTTTTAAAATTCAACTCAAAGTTGAGTTTTTTTCTCTTTGCAAAAAGAAAAAAATTTTATATAATGACGAAGAAAGGTGGAACAAAATGAAGAAAAAAAATTTTCTCTTACTTGGAGTAGGAGTAGTGTTAATTTTATTTTTAGGAGCGGTTTTTTTAGAAATAAAAAATACAGCCGATACACCTATTGATAAAACAATTAGTTTAGTTGAAAAACAAAACGAGAAAGATTATAATACAGAAGGGTATACAATAGATAACCCTAATGTTGTTTTAAATCCTTATGATATTTCTCCTTTAAGTGCTTTGGTTTTATTTGAAACAGAACAAGAAGAAGCTGTTAAAGTTACGATTAAAGGAAAAGATGCTTTAACAACTTATACGCATACTTTTGAAGCAACTAAAAAACATTTTTTACCTATATATGGCCTTTATGCTGATAAAGAAAACGAAGTGGTTATTAGTTATGGTAAAGTTTCCAAAACAATTAAAATTAAAACAGATAAATTACCTGATGATATATCTTTGCCAACGAGTGTAGTAAAAGATGCTTCAAAACTTACTAATGATTTATATTTTTATACGCCATCTAGTAAAGGATATACTGCTGCTTATGATGTCAATGGCGATGTACGTTGGTATTTAACAATTAATTCTATTTGGGAAGTAAATCGTCTGCAAAATGGCCATCTTTTACTAAGTACTGAAAGACTTGTAAATAGCCCTTATTATATGACAGGTCTTTATGAAATGGATATGTTAGGTAAAATATATACAGAATATAGCCTAGAAGGTGGATATCATCACGATTATTATGAAATGGAAAATGGTAATTTAATTGTTGCCAGTGATAATTTTGCTAATGGTAAGACCGTAGAGGACTATGTTGTAGAGTTAGACAGAAAAACAGGTAAAATTGTAAAAACTTGGGATATTTCTAGCATATTAAATCATGAAGATGGTAAAAGTGAAAACTGGAGTGAATATGACTGGTTTCATAATAATGCTGTTTGGTATGATAAAAAAACAAATTCAATAACTTTATCAGGAAGACATCAAGACGCCGTTATTAATATTTCTTATGATGATGGTAGTTTAAACTGGATAATTGGTGACAAAACTAACTGGAGTGAAGATTATCAAAAATATTTCTTTACACCTAAAGGAAAGAATTTTGAATGGCAATGGAGTCAACATGCTGCGATGATTACGCCAGAAGGATATGTTTTCTTATTTGATAATGGTAACAATAAATCAAAAATTGAAAGTAAATATGTAGATGCTTCTAAGAGTTATTCAAGAGGTGTTATGTATAAAATTGACACCGAAAATATGACAATTGAACAAGTTTATGAATATGGAAAAGAACGGGGTAGTAGTTTTTATTCTCCTTATATTTCAGATGTAGATTATTTAGCTTCAAATCATTATATTGTTCATTCTGGGGGGATTGTTTATGTTGATGGTAAAAATTCTAACCAACCAGCCGGTTTTTCCAATAATGCAAGTTTAGTATCGGACACAGTAGAACTTCTAAATAACAAAGTGATTTTTGAAATGAAATTTGCAACTAACAATTATCGTGTCGAAAAAATGAGCCTTTATGCTGAAAATGAAAAATATTCAAATGATAAAGCTGTACGACTTGGTTCTTTAGGAAAAACAGAGATTGCTAAAAAATCATTTAATTTAAATTTATTCGTTCAAGATATAGATGATGATTATAATAATAAAGAGATATCTATAACAGAAGAAGTAGATCGTTTTGTTTTCAAAGGAAAATTTAAACGTGGAACGAAAGTAAATTTAATTTTATATCATGATTTAACGTATACTTATTATAATGTTCCTGTAAGTAAAAAGCCTTATACAGCTTTATGTGTTGATATTTTTACGGAAAAAGAGCAACAAGAAGGTATTACAGTTACCAAGTATATTAATAAAGAGGGTTTAAAAGAAGGAACTTATCAATTTTTAGTAGAAATTGATGGCAAAATTTATAATACAGGAAGGTATGGAAAAATAAATGAATAAAAATGTAGTAATAGGAATTTTAATATTTGTCCTTTTAATCGGGGGAACAGCGGGCTATACTTACTATAGTCACAAAGATGGCATTAATAAAAATGCTACGGTTGAGGACGTCAAATTTGATAATAACAAAATAAATGTTTATATTTTCTGGGGCAGTACTTGTGCTCATTGTGAAGAACTTTATGAATTTTTATATTCTGTCGAAAAAGAAGAAAAAAAATATGCTCGTATTTATGGCTTTGAAGTTTGGGAAAATACCGAAAATGGTTTATTAATGGATAAATTCCTTGCCGCTAATAATGGTAAAACAGGTGAAAGAAGTGTTCCTTATATTGTTATAGGTGATACCATTTTAACTGGTTTTAGTGCTTCTGATAAAGAAAAAATTAAAACTTTAATTAAAGAAGCATATGATAATAAAAATGAATTTAATTATCATAAAGATTTATTAAAAAATGAATAAATAATTTTAAAATTAGGTAGCAATATCTAATTTTTTTTATTTTAAATTTGATATCAAATTATGATGTGATAAATGAAACCTTTTAATATGTTACAATGTCTTTTTTACATTTAAGAAAAAATCTGGTACAATACTTTTAAAGTAGGGAGTGTTATCATGTCAAATTTAGAACAAAGTTATTTAAAAGTATTTGATGAAGAAAAACTAAAGAAATATCATTTAACTAAAGATGACCAGCAAAAGATTGTTGCTTTAGTAAATGAAGGTATAGAAAAACACCTTTATACAGATACCAAAGATTTTCAACATGATTTAAAACACATTGAAAAAGTTCTTTCTTATATCCAAATGATGTTAAATGAAATGCCAAATCGTGAAGTTGATGAAAAGACGTTATTATTAGCAGGGCTATATCATGATATAGGAAAAACAATAGGTGCTTCCGGGAAAGAGCATGGTAAAGTAGGAGCCGAAGAATTTATTAAAAGAATAGAAAATAAGATAGATGCTAAAGAAGCTTTAAAAATATCTTTACTTATTTGTCAACATGCCAGTGAAGAAGATAAAATAGAATTTGCCAATACTCCTTTTTCTTTAGAAGAACAGAAAGAAATTCAAAAAATGTCGGATATTTTAAAGGATGCCGATGCCCTAGATAGGAATCGTCTTAATTCTCCAGCTCCTTTGGGTGGTTGTGATATTAATAAGTTAAGAACCGAAGAAGGAAAGAAAATTTATTCCTTAACTAATGATTTTTATATGGACTATAATTTAGCCATTATTCATGAAAGAGAAAGAAAAAAACAAACTAAAATTTTAGATAATTATGAATTATTAGGAAAATGGATTTTAGAATGGTATAAAGGTGATATTAACATGTTTCATGCTTCCTTAGATCCTAGCATTGAGATTTTATCGCCAAATGAAAGTACCCAAAAAGGAAGTTATGTTTATGCCGGAAAAGATCCTATAGATTGTTTTTCGATGGCATGTTTTCGCTCATCAGCAATTTTTCCTCGTTGTACCATCAATCAGAAAAAAGGGATTAAAGAAATATTTCCTGATTCCATCAAAAATACTTTAGAAGCTAAATATATTACGATTTATCACTTGCCAAACGAAGAATTTCATGAATATAAAAAAGATGTCACGTCTTCTCCAAGTGGAGAATGGGTTTCTGAAAATGCTGTCAAACCACTTTCACAAGTTTCTTTTAAAGCTCTTGATTTATTGAAATATTTTGAACATCTTGGTTTTATGAATATTATTCAAGATCATTCTTTTGAAAGTCAATTATCTTCTTTTTTAAAAGCTACAGAAATGTATATTTGGGGCATAAAAAGTTATCGTAGTGACCCAAGTGTAATGGATAAAAAATGGCTTACTTTTTCTAAAACCATTCAATATTATTTTAAAAATGAAAATGTTTTAAATCTTTTTAATATGGTTAAAAAAGATATCGACAATGAAATAGCAACATACATTGAGGAGTTTAAAAATACAAATAAAAGAGAACCTGATTTTGATAATGAAAAGGAATGCTTAAAACCTTTGATTTCTATTTATCGTCAAAAATATTTTGTTTACGACGATTTAAATCGTCAAAAAGTAAATTATGATCATTTAAATGAATTGTGTATTCAAAATGAGTTTCCTTTTAAAATTGTAGACGGTAATTTACAAGAACAAGATATTTTAAAAAGAACGAATAAGATATCCGGATATATTAATGATATCAGTATTATTTTTCTAACTATTTTTATGGGAATTTTAATAGGTATCATTTTTATTATAAAAGGTTAGAAAGGTTTTTTATGAAAATAGCGTTAATAAATGAAAATAGTCAAAAAGATAAAAATGAATTTATCTATAAAATTTTAAATAAAGTAGCTTCTAAATATGGTCATGAAGTTTACAATTATGGGGTAAGTAATGATAAAGAATGTAGTATAGATTATGTTGGAGCTGGCATTTTAGCAGGGCTTTTGTTAAATAGTAAAGCAGTTGATTTTGTAATTACTGGTTGTGCTTCTGGAATAGGCGTAACAATGAGTTTAAATGCGATGCCAGAGGTTTATGGGGGATATGTCGCAGATAGTGTCGATGCTAAATTATTTTGTAAAGTAAATGCTGGAAATGCTATTGCCATTCCGTTTGGCAAATATTTTGGTACCGGTTCTGAATTTTTATTAGAGGGTATTTTTGAAACTTTATTTAGCACCGAGTTTTTAAGTGGTTATCCTGCTAAAAGAAAAGAAATTCAAAGTTTACAAAAACAAGAACTTGTTCACTTAAAACAAACAACGCAGATAGCGATGAGTGAAATATTAGAAGAGTTAGACAAAGACATGCTAAAAGATATGATTTATAATGAATACTTTGAAGAAAACTTTTTTAAAAACTGTGATAATGAATTTTTAGGTATTTTAGTTAAAAATATTTTTGATAAATGGGAAAATGAGGAAAGTGAATTAAACTAGACTTTCCTTTTTTATTTCGTTATAATAATCTTTCCAACAGGGGGAAGTTATGCCAAAAGTAAGTATTATTGTACCAATATATAATGTTTCCAAATATTTGAGCACATGTTTAAATTCTTTAGTCACACAATCTTTGCAAGATATTGAAATTATTTGTGTTGAAGATAAAAGTACGGATAGTAGTAGGGAAATCTTAAGGGAATATGAAAAAAATTACCCTTATTTAATTAAAGCTATCTATTTAGAGGAAAATGGAGGGCTTTCTCATGCTAGAAATGAAGGTCTTAAAGTTGCAAATGGAAAATATATTGGTTTTGTAGATTCTGATGATTTAGTTTCTCACACAATGTTTGGTGATTTTTCAAACACTTTAGAAGAATATGATTTACCTATTTTAGTTGGCAATTGTTTTCAAATAAGAGAAAATGATTATCTTCATAATGAAGTTTTTCCAAGACAGAAAAAAGCTATACCTCATATCGAAGATTATTTAAAAACGCCGAAATCTTTTTTTATGGAAACACCAGCTGTCTGGGATAAGTTATTTTTACATGATTTTATACAATATGAAAAATTTATAGATGGTGTTGTTTATGAAGACGTTTCTTTTACATATCCTTTACTTTTAAAAGCTAAAAAAACCGTTCAGCTTCTTCAATATGATTATGCCTATAGACAAAGAAAGGCAAGTATCATGGCTAACAGTTCGTTAAAAAACATTCAGATATTAGATCTGTTTAAGATTTATGAAAGTTGTGTCCAAAGTCATTTAGAACCAAAGTTAAAAAGTATGCTTTTAGATCAAATTAAGTATGAAATTTTTAGTAAGTCAGTTCAAATTAATGGTTGGGAGATGTCCCCAAAAGAAAAGAATCACATATTAGAACTTTATTTAAAACTTGCTGAATATAAAGTAAAAAACTTTTGGCATTATGAAAACGAATATCCTCAGATATATTATTGTAATTTAAAAGAAATTTTGCAAAAAAAAATAGAAGGCAAGAAGAAAATTTTAAGTGAAAATGAAGCTAAAAATATCGAAGAGAAACTTATCCGGATTATAAAAAGATAGACGAATATCTTTTTTTCTTTTATAATGAATTTAGGAAGGATGAGGAATATGTTAAAAGTTAGTCATGTAACAAAATACTATGATACTCATAAAGCAGTTGATGATTTATCTTTTACGGTGAATGATGGTGAAATCTTTGGCCTTTTAGGTGTTAATGGTGCCGGAAAAACAACCACTTTTAGAATGATTATCGGTTTATTAAAACCAACAAGTGGTGAAATTACTTTAGATGGTAAGCCAATCGATTATTCAGTTACTGATAAAATCGGCTTTTTAACTGAAGAAAGAAGTTTACTTACCAAATTAACTGTGAAAGAACAAATTATTTATTATGGGGTTTTAAAAGGTTTAGACGAAAAAACTATTTTAGAAAGATTAGATGAATGGCTTAAAAAATTCCATATTGAAGAATATAAAGATCGGAAAATAAAGGAATTATCAAAAGGAAATCAACAAAAGATTCAGTTTATTTCGGCGGTGATTAGTGAACCTAAACTTCTTATTTTAGATGAGCCCTTTACAGGACTTGACCCAATCAATGTGGAAATGTTTATGGAAGCTATCCGAGAATTTAAAAAGAAAGGGTGTAGTATTATTTTCTCTTCGCACCGGATGGAACATGTGGAAATGTTTTGTGAAAAATTAGTTATTTTAGTAAAAGGAAAAGCTGTTTTAGAAGGTGATTTAAAAGAAATTAAAAAAGATTATCGTCGTAAAACGATTCACATTGTAGGTGATGTTAATAAAGATGAGCTTTTAAATATGGAAGGTGTTTCTAATGTTTCAGAAAATGCTGATGAAATAACCGTGTCTGTTTTAGAAGACAAATATATTTCTAAAGTATTTGATGTCGTGAAAAAATGTCAAAATATTACTAAATTCGCGGTGGAAGACCCTAGTTTAAATGAAATATTTTTAAGTAAAGTAGGTGAATCATATGAAGGCTAAATTAAAATTTTTAACCAAACAAAGTTTAAACAAAAAAATAAAAACAAAATGGTTTAAAGGAGTCAATATTTTATTACTTATTTTACTTATAGTAATTACTAATATTGATCAAATTGTTCGACTTTTCGGGGGCGATTTTGAAGATACCACGAAAATAGTTGTTGTAGATGAAATGGGCGGTTATGATTTATTTAAAACTTCTTTTGATACTTTAACGAACGATTACAAAGACACTTATCACTTTGAAGTTTCTAAAACAACGGATACCTTAGAAAATGAAAAAAATTCTTTAAAAGATGATGATAAAAAAATTATTGTGCATTTAAAAGAAGATTCTGAAAATTATTTGAGTGCTGATTTAATTAGTTTTAATGAATTAAAAACAGTAGAAACACAATTTTTAGAAACTTCTATTAATAGTCTTAAAAGTTCTATGGCTATTTTAGAAAGTGGTTTAAGTGAAGAGGAAATTTCTAAATTAACTCGTCCGGCTTCCATTTCTCTTGTCGTGACAAATGAAGACAAGAGTAACGTTAAAAATAAAGACTTAATTACTTCAGGGGTTATTTTGGTAGTCATCTTACCTTGCTTTTTCTTAATACTTATGTTAGTTCAAATGATAGGCAGTGAAGTAAATGATGAAAAAACGACAAGAAGTATGGAAATCATTATTTCCAATGTTTCACCGGAAACGCATTTTCTTTCTAAAGTTTTAGCTTCCACTTTATTTGTTGTTATACAAGGATTGTTATTATTAGGTTATGCTATTATTGCCGTTTTAAGTCGTTTCTTATTTGGTGGTGGTAATATCATAAATGATGTGGGAACGGGCTTAGCTAGTCAAATGACCTCTATTTTGACAACCGTTAAAGAAACAGGCATTTTAACAACTCTTTTACAAGGTCTTCCATGGATTCTTTTACTTTTCTTAGTTTCCTTTATCTTATATGGTATCGTAGCTGGCGTTTTGGCTTCTATGACAACTAGTATGGAAGATTTCCAACAATTACAAACACCTATTATGTTAATTATTATGGTAGGCTATTATTTAGCTATCATGGCTAGTCAATTTGAAGGCGCTACCTTTATTAAAATAATGTCTTATGTACCTATGTTAAGCTTTATGCTTTCACCATCTTTGTTTTTACTAGGACAAATAAGTATATATAGTTTAGCTATGGCTACCTTAATTAATATTATCTTTACTTTTATTATTTTTAAATATGGTTTAAGAATTTATAAAGTAGGTATTTTAAACTATTCCTCTACGAAGTTATGGAAAAAAATGTTTAGGTCTTTGAAGAATAAAGAATAAGAGCAATAAGCTTTTATTTTTTTCTTGACTTTTTTCTGAATTTCTATAGAATAATAACCATCAATAGGGGGATATTATGACAAAAGATGAAAAAAGGTTGCAAGCCGAAAAAGAAGTATTAAAAGCAATGAAAAGTGGTGTACCAATTGTTGATTTAGATATTTTTAAACGTGTTCAAGATTTAACACCAAGTGAACAAGTATTGAATCAAATTTCTTATACAGAAGATCTTTATAAAGAGTATCATGATATGATAATGTCTCTTTCCAGTAGTTTAAGAAGTAATTATTTACAAATATTAAAAAGTGAAGATATTATCAACAATCAAGTTGTAGAAAAAGAAAATTCTTTCTTACTGGCTCTTTATTATAAAACACATCCTAAAAATGCTATGGATGAAATGATTCGTTGTTGCAATTCAGAAATTACCGCTAGTGAGTTTATCAAAATACATGATAAATTATTAGATGGTACCAGTAGCGAAGATCAAAAAGGTTTACGTGAAGATAATTTAAAGTTTGTTGGTACTTACGTAGCAGGTCAAAGACAGATTGATTATTTTCCTATTTTAGAGAAAGATATTGTCAAGGCTTTAAGAGAATATTTAAGTCTAATCAATGATAAAAAAAGAGTTCAAAGTAAAGAAGATGCCTTTTTAAAACCCATCATATATCATGGACTACTCGCGGCTTTGCAACTATTTAAAGATGGTAACACTCGTTATGCCAGACTTATTCAACATATTAATTTATGGTATTATACTAACCAAACATTAGGTTATGATTTTTCATTGCCAACCGTTTATGCAACGAAGCAATATGCTGCTGACCGGGCAAGTTACCGTGGATTAATAAAGTCAATTGCGATTACAGAAAATGATGATGCCTGGAACAACTGGATAATTTTTAATTTAAAATGTCTTCAAAACAATATATGGGTTAATCAAAGTAATATAGAAACATTAAAAAGAAGAAAAAGCTAGAAAAATTTTTAGCTTTTTTATAATGGTCAACAAATTAAATTTTTGCTATACTTATAAAGTAGGAGATGTATTAGTATGGCGCATCGTAAAAATAAAAAAAAGTCTTATGTTACCCAAGTAAGTATTATTATCTTTTTAGTATTTAGTTTAGTAAGCTCAATTTGGTTTAGTGATTATGATTTTAGTAGTCTTTGGGAACCTAAACAAAGTTATTCTATAGAAAATATTCCTTCTTATACTGGAGAAGATTATATTACCATTAATAATAATGTACCTTTTTTTAAAGAAAGCGAATACTCCACAACTTCTTTTGAAAGTTATAGTGATTTAGATAATTTACAAAGATGTGGTGTGGCGTATGCCTTAGTCGGTTTAGAAACTATGCCGTCAGAACCAAGAGGAAGCATTGGCATGATAAAACCAACCGGTTGGCATACTGTGAAATATGATAACGTTGATGGTAAATATTTATATAATCGTTGTCATTTGGTTGGGTACCAATTAACTGGGGAAAATGCTAATGAAAAAAACTTAATTACCTGTACAAGACAAATGAATATTGGACCTATGTTAACTTATGAGAACAAGATAGCTGATTATGTTAAAAAGACAAGTAATCATGTTTTATATCGGGTGACACCTATTTTTGAAGGAAATAATTTACTTGCCAGTGGGGCTTTAATGGAAGGATACTCAGTAGAAGACCATGGTGAGGGGATATCTTTTAATATTTATGTTTATAATGTTCAAAAAGGGATTGAAATAAATTATCGAACCGGAGAAAGTCGTCTCGCATCTTGACAAGGACGTCTTTTTTTGTTTTTATAGTAAAGGTTAGGAAGTGTTTTATGAAATTTTATATATATACTTTAGGGTGTAAAGTAAATGCCTATGAATCAGAAGTTATTAAAGAAGAATTTTTACAAAGTGGTTATCTTTTAGACCAAGAAAAACCAGATATCATTATTATTAATACGTGCTCAGTTACTAATATTGCTGATCAAAAATCTCGGAAAATGGTTAGAAGATTTAAAAAAAATCATAATGATGCCATTTTAGTTGTCTGTGGTTGTTCTTCTGAAAACAATCAAGTTTCTTATGATGAAATGGGAGTTGATATTTTAATTGGTAATGTAGGCAAAAATGACATCTTACATCTTGTAGAAAACTACATGAAAGACCACGAAAAATATCAATACTTTACTAAAAAAAGAGATGTTTCTTTTGAAACGATGCATATTGATAAATTTACTACCCATACAAGAGCCTTTATTAAAATCCAAGATGGCTGTGATAATTTCTGCAGTTATTGCATTATCCCTTATTTACGTAAACAAAGACGTAACAAAGATTTTGAGGAAGCTTTAGAAGAAATTAAAACATTAGTTTCCAATGGACATCAAGAAGTTGTTTTAACGGGTATTCATACCGGTTCTTATGAAAGTGAAGGAAAAGATTTAACAGACTTAATTCATGAGGCTAGCAAAATAGAAAATTTAAAAAGAATTCGTATTTCCTCTATCGAAGTTACAGAATTAAATGAAAAATTTATGAATGAATTAAAAAATAATCCTAAAATTTGTAATCATATGCACATTCCTTTACAAGCTGGTTCGGATGAAATCTTAAAGAAAATGAATCGTAAATATAATTTACAAGCTTATAAAGAAAAAATAGCCGAAATAAGAAATATTAGACCTGATATTTCTATCACTACTGATGTTATTGTAGGACATCCTTATGAAACTGAAGAGTTATTTTTAAAGACAATGGCTACTTGTGAAGAAATTGCTTTCAGTAAAATTCATGTTTTTCCATATTCTATTAGACAAAATACAGCCGCGAGTAAAATGCCTATGCAAGTAGAAAGCAAAGAAAAACACCGCCGTAGTAAAGTTCTTTGTGAATTATCTGATAAATTAGAGAAAAATTACGCTAAAAAATTCATTGGTCAAAAAATGGAAGTTTTAACTGAACAAGATAATATTGGCTGTACTTCTAATTATTTAAAAGTTCATTTAAATACAACGGTAGAACCAAATAAACTATTAGAAGTTGAAATTATCGATTTAAAAGAAAACGAATTAATTGGTAAAATATAGATGGAATTAAATCCTAAATTTTGCTAAAATAATAATAGAATATTTGGGGTGATAAAGGATGTTTCAAAATCCAGAATATAAAGATTTACAATGGCTTGACAATGGTTTACAAAAAGGCTCTATTCATGTTAACACTGATTTTGATTTTAAAAAGCCTACTATAAGACCATTTGATAGGACTAAGAAGGGAACTGTTTTGTCAATAGGTCGTGTCAATTATGGACTTTTGGATAACTTTATCATAACTTCTTTAAATGATTATTATCAAAAAGGCATGCAAACAAAAGATGAATATAAACGTAACGCTTTTATAAAAGAATATAATGAACTTTATATTTTATGGTATACCATTAACCAAGCTAAAAATACACAGAACCCTAATTTAAATAGTTATTATGATGACTTAGTTTATCGTCTTTATTTACTAGGGTACAAAGAGTAATTTATGTGTCTATCTGACATAAAATTAAGAAAATAGGTTGTCCAAAAATCGATAATTAAAAGCCTAATGATAAATATTATGTCAAACAAGTTTTAAGAAACAAATGTCTGTTAAAACAAATTTGGAAAGAGGATTCAAAATGAAAGAACTAACTATAGTATTAGACAGTTGGGGACATAAAGAACTAAAAGATTACTTAATGTCTTTAAAAGGTATTTCCAAGGTAATTGTTGAAGATGAAAGATATTTGAAAATTTATGTAAAGTATAATCCTACATTTATTACCCTTAAAATGATTAAAATGGAAATTTTATTATTTTTAGATATTTTAAAAGTACCATCTATTATTGCCTTTGATAAACATTTTCAAAATAAAACATCTGAGTATCAAATAGTGAGAAAAGATATTTGCTGTGAGTATTGTTTCAAAAGCAGTGTTGAAGAGTTGTTTGATATAAAGGGAATAGAAAAAGTAGAAAGTGATTTTGACATAGAAACTTATGACAACAATAAAGAAATTGTGATAAATGTTACATATGATTCGTCTTTAATAAACGCGAGTGCTATGAAAGAAATAGAAATAAAACTAAACTTATAAAACTTCTTTTGAAAAAAATTCCAGGTAATCATGTTTTAGAGTTTCCAAAAATAATGAAACATTAATTGATAGAAGAAAACTAAAAATGATTTTCTTTTTTTAGGTTTTTCTACTAATATTTAAAATAATTCCAATGGAAGCGAATGTAACTAGTAGGCTACTGCCACCATAACTAAAGAAAGGCAAGGTAACGCCTGTCACCGGAATGAGCCCAATTACCACACATAAATTTAAAAGAGCTTGAATTAGAATACCAATAGCTAAACCAAAAACTAAAAACTTATCAAATAAATCATTACATTTTAAAGATATTTTAACTGCCCGGTAGAAAAGAAAGAAGAAAAAAGAAACAATAATAAGAACACCTAAGAAACCAAACTCTTCACTAATAATGGCAAAAATAAAATCTGTCTGAGGTTCTGGTAAATAAAAATGCTTTTGATGTGATTTTAAAAAGCCTTGTCCAAGAAGACCTCCTGGTCCTATCGCATACAAACTTTGAATAATTTGAAAACCACTTCCTAAAGGGTCACTCCAGGGATTTAAAAAAGAAACAATCCGGGCTATACGGTAAGGCGCAATAATGATAAGTAGGACAATCCCTCCTAATCCTATTAAACCTAAACTAACAAAAAAGGAAAGTTTAACCCCGCTTATAAAAATTAAACTAATTAAAGAAAGAGCCATTACCATTGCTGTACCAAAATCAGGTTCTAACATAATTAAAAGAAAAAAGACACCTATAAAAATGAGAATTGGTAAAACACCTTTTTTAATACTTCGTAATTCTTTTTTGTTTTGAGCTAAATACTTAGAAACAAAAATGATTAAACCAATCTTGGCAAATTCACTGGGTTGAATTCCAAATCCACCAATTCCAAACCAACTTCTAGAACCATTTCTAACCGTTCCAATTCCTGGAATAAGAACTAAAACAAGTAATAATAAGCATAAAAAAACAATTTTATTGGCTTTTTCTTTCCAAAAAGAACTAGGAATTTTACTTAAAAAAAGACATTCTAAAATACCAATTATCCAAAAAACACTTTGAGCTTTAACAAATTTAAAAGCATCATGAAATTTATATTCAGCCCAGATAGAAGAAGCAGAGTAAATCATAACAATCCCAAATAAACTTATCAAAATGACTGTGATGAATAAAGTTCTATCAAAATGCTTCATTTTCATCTCCTCTTTTTAGTTAAGTTTATGCCTGATTCATAAAATTATGTTCAATCTATAGTTCTTAGCTCGTAATTTTGATATAATAAAAGCATAAAATTTATGGGAGGAAAAAATTGTGAAAATAGTTGTAACAGCCGGTGGCACCATGGGCCATATTAACCCTGCTTTAGCCATCATTGATGAATTTAAAAAACATGAAAAAAATTTAGAAGTAATCTATTTTGGAACACATAACCGGATGGAAAAAGATATTATTCCTAAGTTAGGTTACCGTTACATTCCTTTAGAAATATATGGTTTTAGTAAAGATATTGTAAGAGATATTAAAAATGTTTTCTTGGTTAAGAGAGCCATTCAACAAGTAAGAGAAGTATTAAGAGTAGAAAAACCAGATGTCGTCATTGGGGTAGGAGGGTATGTCACTTATCCCGTTATTATGGCCGCACACAAAGAACACATTAAAGTGTTTATTCATGAACAAAATAGTATTCCAGGAAAAAGTAATAAAATGATAAGTCGTTATGCCGACATCATTGGGGTCACTTTTAAAGAAAGTGAAAATCATTTAAAAACAAAAGGTAAAGTCATTTTGACAGGCCATCCTTGTGGTGCCTGGGCATTAGAAGTGGCAGCTAAAGATAAAAAATCTTTAGGTTTAGAAGAACATAAAAAATTAGTTACCATCGTGGCAGGAAGTCTTGGGAGTGGTTCATTAAATGAGAAAATGCTTTCTTATTTAAAAAGTATAGGAACTGAAAATTATGAAGTATGCTATATTACCGGAAAAAATCATTATGAAGAATATAGTCAAAATAAATTTCCTAAAAATGTTCATTTGTTTCCTTATATGGAAGAATTACCAGGTCTTTTAAAAATTAGTGATGTTATTGTTTCAAGAGCAGGAGCAGGAAGCTTAAGTGAAATTTTAGCCTTAAAAAAACTAGCCGTTATTATTCCAAGCCCTAATGTTGCCAATAATCATCAGTATTATAATGCCAAAGAATTAGCTGATAAAGGTCTTATTTATCTATTAGAAGAAAAAAATCTTACTAAAGAAGCATTAGAAGACGCCATTAAAAAATTATTAAATGACGTGGAAACAAAAGCTAAAATGAAGAAAAATTTAGAGCAAGAAAAAACAACCGATAGTGCTAAAATAATTTATGATGAAATAAAAAAATTAATTTAAATTGAAAAAAAGAATATAAGAAGGGTGATACCATGCAAAAAAAGAAAGTGATTAAAAGAAAATTTAAGTGGAAGACTTTTTTTAAGTTTTGTCTTTTTGTAGGTATCCTTTTCTTACTTTTTACTTATTTATGGAATTTAAAAACCCAAAATATTTTTATTGAAGGAAATACATTTGTGAAAGACAATGATATTATTACTACTTCTGGATTTAAAGATTATCCATATTTGTTTCGATTAAAAACAAAAGATATTGAAAAAAAGGTTTTAACAATTCCTTACATAAAAAGTGTCAAAATAAAAAAAGGTATTTTAGGGAGTATTACTTTTGTTATTACTGAAGATAAGCCTTTATTTTATAACCGTAATAATGACAAGGTGGTTTTATCATCAGGTCGTGAAATTGAAGACACTTTAAAAGGCATACCTATTTTAATTAATTATGTTCCAGATGTTTATTATACAAAGCTAATTCAAAAATTAAGTGATATTGATGAAAACGTTTTAACTTTAATTAGTGAAATAGAGTATTCACCTTGGACTAGCAATAACGTCTTAATAGATGAAGAACGCTTCTTACTTAGAATGAATGACACGAATATCGTTTATACTAATTTGCTTCATATCGATAAATTAAATAAGTACATTGAGATTTACGCGACCTTGGAAGATAAAAAAGGCATTATCTACTTAGATTCTTCCAGTGATAAGATATCTTTTTCCTCTTATTAGAGTAATTTGTGATAAAATAACAACTGCACCAAGAAAGGATGGGGACTTATGAGACTTAATAATACATCTGTAGTTTTAAATTATAAGACATACCAAGCCAAGTTAAATTCAAATAATCAAGTTAAAATTTGTCATAAAAAATTAGAGAGAGAAATCACTTTTGATGAATATACGACTAAAATTATTCAAGTAAGTAACAATGAGTTTATTAGTTTTAATGAAAATCACGGCAATAAGAATTTTAATCATTACTATTTGTATGGAATAGAAAAGTACACGCGATTTATGAACTTTAAATATTCTTCTTATAAACAATTATCTAATAGTATTTGGAGTTTTACTCTTTCAGAAGATGAAAGACAACTAGTGTATAATGCTGAAAAACATATCATGTTTTTTTATTCAATGATGCCTTTATCTGAAAAGCCTTTAGTAATAGATAATCAAATATTTTATCCTTTTATTACTACAAAGTTTAAAATTTATTTTAATGAAAATTTAATTCCAGTAATGATTCAAGATATAAAGAAAGAGGAATATCAAAGTGTTAATTTATTAGAAGGTGAAACATATAAAGAAGCTTTAGATCGAACTATTTTAACCTTAAAACAAGATAGGAGTTTAAAAAGAGTACCATGGAAAGAATAAATTATGATAATTTAATGGAAACAATCATCATGGAAAATAGAGAAAAGAAAGTTGTCCCAACTCTTTTACTACATACTTGTTGTGCGCCTTGTTCCTCAGCTGTTATTGAAAGGTTATCCCGTGATTTTAAAATAACGGTCTTTTATTACAATCCTAATATTGAACCATATGAAGAATACTTAAAAAGAAAAGAAGAGCAAAAGAAATTTTTAAAAGTTTTTCCCAGTCCTAATCCCTTAAATTTTTTAGATTGTGATTATGAAAATGAAAAGTTCAGAGAAATGGCTTTAGGGCTTGAAACGGAAAAAGAAGGGGGACCACGTTGTTTTAGATGTTATCATCTTCGTCTTTTAAAAACAGCCTTGAAAGCTAAAGAACTAGGTTTTGATTATTTTACAACCAGTCTTTCTATTAGTCCTTATAAAAATGCTCAAAAATTAAATGAAATAGGTTTAGAATTAGAAAAAGAGTGTGGCGTTTCTTATTTAGTAAGTGATTTTAAAAAAAATGATGGCTATAAAAAAAGTATTTTATTTTCTAAAGAATATAATCTTTATCGTCAAGATTACTGTGGTTGTGTTTATTCCAAAAAAGAAAGAGATGAAAGAGTTAGTCAAAAAGATTAACGTCTTTTTTTTTAATTTTTTCATATATTTTAGTGGTGATACTATGGATGATATAAATGCAGCTTTAAAAAGACATAAACAAAGATGTCATCAAGATGTTTCAAAAGAAAAGAAGTCCAAGATTAGTCAAGAATTTAGTAAAATTTTAATTAGTATTATTTTTATTTTAGGAAGTGTTATTTACATAAAATTAGGTGAAAATAATTTAACTAATTACAAGAAATATATTTTTGAAAACAATTTTATGTTTACGAAGATAAATAATTGGTATACTAAAAATTTTGGTAATATTTTACCCACAGTATCTTCTCCTAGTGAGGTAAATGTTTCTAAAACAGACAATATTTCTGCTAAAGAAAAATATCAAGATGGCTATAAAATAGGGAATACTTCGGGACCTATCACCAGCATAGCAAGTGGGCTTTTGGTTTTCATGGGCGAAAAAGAAAATTATGGCAATACTTTAATCATTCAAGGAGTAGATGGAACGGATATTTGGTATGGTAATGTTAGTGATGTTAATTTAAAACTTTATGATTATGTGGAAGCGGGTTCTATTTTAGGTAACCCAAGTGAGAACTATTATTATCTTGTCTTTCAAAAAGAAGGAAATTATTTAACTTATGAAGACTATCAAAAAAGTATGCAAGCTTAATTTTTCCTTATATTTATTTTTTTTATTATCTTTTTTATGTGGTTATTTTAAACCAACCCTTCTTATTTGTTTGATTGTTGTTACGCATGAATGTGGTCATATTTTTTTTATTAAATTATTTCATTATCAAATTGTTAAAGTTGAACTTTTTGCTTTTGGGGGCTTAACAACCATAGAAAAACCTATAAATTCTTCGATCAATAAAGAAATGATTATTTCTTTAGGAGGTTTTTTCTTTCAAGGCTTATTGTTTCTTATCTTTTATTTTTTATTTCAAAAAATGATAATTACCGAGATGACTTATCAATTATTTTTACTTTATAATAAAACAATTTTTTTCTTTAATTTATTGCCTATAATTCCTTTAGATGGCTCAGTGTTTATTCATGCTTTGTTAGAAAAATTTTATTCTTATTATCATTCTTTTCAAGTTTATAAAGTAATTTCTGTTTTAAGTTTTATTATTTTTCTTGGGGTAAACTATTGGCAAAATTTAAATAATTATTTTATTTGTTTGGTATTATTTTTCCAATTTTTATTGCTTCATAAAAATGAAAAATATTATTTACAGCGATTCTATTTAGAGAGATTTTTAAACGATTATCCTTATAAAAGAATTGAAAATGATTATGTTTTAGAAAAGAAAAAACTAAAAAAAGAAACGAAACATTATTTTTATACTAATCATCATTTTATTGATGAGAAAAAAATGTTGGCTAGGGAATACGAATAATTCTCCTAGCTTCTTTTTGATTTAGTATATTGAAAAAGTAATTTGTTTCTGATACAATTATTGGTAGATAGAGTCTGGAGGGGACAATATGGCTATGGGTAAACTAAAAAAATGGTTTTCAGATGATGAGGGTGAAGATACATCAAGATTAGATGATGATTTTTATACAGTAAGTGAAGAAGAAGCTTTAAAGGAAGCCGATAAAACAGGAAATAAAATGATTTTATTAGAACCACGTGCTTTTTCAGAATCACAACAAATTGCTGATCATTTGAAAAAAAGAAATAGCGTTGTTGTTAACTTTAAAAGAGTAACCGCGGCACAGGCTAAAAGAATTATTGACTTTTTGTCTGGTTGTGTTTATTCTATTGGAGGAACGATGCAAAAAATAGGTGTTGGTATTTATTTATGTACACCTAATAATGTGAATATTCAAGGCAAAATATCAGATGATAATGAGCCAAAAGAAAAACAAGATGCCGAAGACGAAATTGGCTGGTAAGATGTGAGGTGGGTAATTTGCAAAAGTTTAAAACGAGTTTAAATGGTTACAATAAAGAAGAAGTGAATCATTTTGTTTTTGAAGTTACCCAAGAATATGAGGGCATGCTTAATAATTTAAAGAGTAGAGATGCCGAGATAGCGTCTTTAAAAGCTCGTCTTCAAGAATATCAAAATATGGAGAGCACTTTAAACAAGGCTCTTTTAGTTGCTGAAAATGCCGGTAATCAAATTAGAAAAGTAGCGCGGGATGAATCAAAAGCCATTTTAGACGATGCCAAAAGAAATGCTTCGAGAATTGTTAATGATGCGCTTTTAAAAGCTGAAAAAATGGAAGCTGATGGCGAACTTTTACGTCAAAGAATTATGGCATTTAAAAGAAGGTTTCGCGCCATTGTTGAAACCGAGTTAGATGCCATTGAGCAAATAGATGAAAAATATTAAACTGTAGGATTATCTACAGTTTTTTAGTTTACTTTATTATTTTTAATAAATTCTTTTAATATTTTTGTTAAAGCTCTTTTTTCAATCCTTGAAACATAACTACGTGATATTTTAAGTTCTTTAGCAATCTCTTTCTGAGTCATTTCTTTTTTATTCATAAGACCATAACGTTTCATTAAGATTTCTTTTTCTCTTTTTGTTAAATCTTTCATATATTCATTAACTAAAGTTAAATTATCTTTGGTTTGCAATACATTAGTAATGTCATCTTTTTCATCTTTAATGATTTCAATCAAACTAATTTCATTACCGTCTTTATCATAACCAATGGAATCATTTAAACTCATACTTTTTAAGTTGGAACCTTTTAAACTTCGAAAATACATGAGTATTTCATTTTGAATACATTTGGCCGCGTAAGTTGTTAACTTAATATTTTTATCGAAGTTATAAGAATCGACACCCTTGATAAGACCAATGGTACCAATACCGATTAAATCATCCACGTCAGCTTCCTTAACATCAAATTTTTTTACAATGTGGGCCACAAGTCTTAAATTATGTTCAATTAATTTATTACGAGCTTCTTCATTTCCTTGCATCATTTTTAAAATACATTCTTTTTCTTCCTCCTCTGAAAGAGGTTTTAAAAAGACATTATTAGAATAACTTCCTGTAAAAAAAAGTAGTGATTTAAGCAAATTAATCAAAAACAAAATAAATCCCTTCCTTTAATAAAATTTATGCGTTTTTTTTCCTTTCATTCCTTGTTTTTTTAAAGGGTTTGTGGTACCATTTTAAAGCACGTAAAGAAAGGATTGATGCGTATTGAATAAAGAATATTTTGTAGCGAAAGATAAACTTGTTGTCATGGACGAACAAGGTAATATAGATATCAGAAATAGGATGAATAATCCCAAAGAAATATTAGAACAAGAAAATGTGTTAGAGGAAAAAATAAAAGGTAGAGAAGATTTGATTTTAGACTCTTTTCCTGAAGCAATTTTAAAAAAGCAAAAAGCACTAGCAAAGGAAAAAGACAATCTTCAAAAATATATTAGTAGAGAAAGAAAAATAAGTGAGGTTAAAACTTGGAGTAATATTATCGCTATTCTAGGTGGATTCGCCTTATTTTCTAGTCAGCCATTTTCAGAAGATCTTTTAATAGATTGTGTGATCGGTGGTTTAGGACTTGCCACATTAAATGCAGTTCTTTTTGCTGTACAAGAAAGAGTTGCTCTAAAGCAAGAAATATACATTCAAAAAGAAAAATATTTAGAAGGACAACTTTTAAATTATCAAAATAATTTATCTAAAATAAAAAAAGAAGCGTATAGTTTAAATTCAGATAAAGAAGTACTTTACTTAACGAAAGAAACTAAGGATTTTAAAGAAAATGACAAAGAAAAAATAGGTGTTATTTATGAAATCTTACCGTCTTCCAAAAATGAAGAATCTGAAAAAAAGAAACTGGTAGAAAGAAGAAAACTTTTACAAAATCTAGCTGCCTTAAGTAAAAAAAATCCGGATTTTTCTTTAGAAGAAATTATACAAAATAGTCCAGAACTTACCAAGGAAAATAAGGAATTATGCCTAAAATTAGTTAAAAAAGATTTATAATCATGATATACTTGTTACAAGGGATGGTGGCTTATGGATATATTTAGACCAGATATGTATAAAAGAAGTATTTATGAAATTGACTATGAACAACTTCATAAAAAAGGTATCAAGTGTATTTTGTTTGATTTAGATAATACCTTAGCTTCCTTAGACGAGGTAACACCAGATAAAAAATTAATGGATTTTTTCTTATATTTAGAAGATTTAGGAATAAAAGCTATTATTATTTCCAATGCTTCTAAAAAAAGAGTAGAGCCATTCAAAGAAAAATGTAATGTCGATAGTGCTTTTAAAAGTTATAAACCATTTAAAAAGAAATATCAAAAAATATTAAAAATGTATCATTTAAAAGATATTGATATTGCCTGCGTTGGAGACCAATTATTAACCGATATTTATGGAGCTAATCGTCTTGGCTTTACCAGTATTTTGGTTAACCCAATTAGTAATAAAGAAAAATTTGTAACGAAGATTAATCGAGCAATGGAAAAAATAATTTTAAATAATTTTAGTAAGAAGGGGATATTTAAAAAAGGAGAGTATTATGAGTAAGTATTGTCTAGGCTGCGGTGTTTTATTACAAGATAAAGATGAAAAAAAAGAAGGTTATGTTAGTGACATATCACAAAATTATTGTAAACGTTGTTTTCGGATGACTCATTATCATGAACTTTCTGTGGTAGGTGAAAGTAAGAGTAAAGATGTCTTAGCAAAAATAAATGCCTCTTCTGGTTTTGCCTTTTTTTTCTGTGATTTCTTAAATTTGTATCCTGAAAATATTAAGTATTATCATCAAATTACTTTACCTAAAGTATTTGTGGTGACTAAAAAAGATACTATTCCCAAAAGTATATATTATTTAAAGGTTAAAGAATGGTTACAAAAGGATTTTAAAATTAAAGAAGATATTTTCTTTGTGAATGAGAAAAGTGTTTTCAAAATAAAAGATCTTTTAGAAAATATTCCTTATCAAAATATATACTTTACAGGTCCCACGAATGCTGGAAAAAGCAGTCTTTTAAATACCTTATTAAAAGAAGAAAATAAAAAAGATTTATTAACCATAAGTGAAGCAAGAAACACGACTTTAAACTTTATAAAAGTTTCTTATAAAAATAAAACTTTATATGACACGGTTGGTTTTATTGATGAACTTCCTTATATGACTTTAGATTTACAAAAAAAATCCAATTTAAAAAAGGAAATCAAACCATTAAGTTTACCTATGAAAAAGAACAGTTTTTGTATGCTTGAAGATTTTTTATTTTTAGAAATGAATCATGAAGAAAATATCATTTGGTTTGGAAGTGAAAATTTAAAAGTTTCTAAAACATATAAAAAACCAAGTGAAGAAAATAAAGTGAAAAAAGAAATTAAAATTGTAGAACCTACTAATTTGTATATCAAAGGTCTTGGTTTTTTCTATATTAAAGAAAGTACGACCTTAATATTATATTTAGAAAATCATGAATGTTTAAGTATGGCTCCTAGTTTTTTTAAGAGGTGAAGAAATGAATAAAATACGTGTAATGGATGAGACACTTGCCAATAAAATTGCCGCTGGTGAAGTCGTTGAAAAATGTTCTTCTATTATTAAAGAATTATGTGAAAATAGTATTGATGCGGGCGCTACGATCATTGAAGTGAATTTAATAGAAGGTGGTAAAAAGAAAATCGAGGTCATCGATAATGGTTCAGGAATGAGTAGGGAAGATGCTCGTTTATCTTTTCAAAGACATGCGACGAGTAAGATTTATAAAGATGATGATTTATTTTTCATTGACACTTTAGGTTTCCGTGGTGAAGCCTTGCCTTCTATTGCCAGTGTTTCTAAAACAGAAATGACAACAAGTGATGGTGCTGTTGGAACACATATTATTATTGAAGGCGGTCATATTATCGTAGATGAACCTGGGGCTTTAAGAAAAGGAACTAAAATTACGGTTACAAATCTTTTCTATAATACGCCAGCTAGATTAAAATATTTGAAAAGTGATCCTGCCGAACTTGCTGGCTGTGTAAGTTACCTTGAAAAACTTTCTTTGGCACACCCTAATATTTCTTTTACGCTTAACCATGATGGGAAAGATTTAGTCAAAACAAGTGGAAGTGGGGATTTATTAAAAACAATTCATGAAATTTATGGAGTTAGTGTTTCTTCAAAAATGATTGAAGTAAAAAATAGCAATGATGACTTTGATTTACAAGGTTACATTGCCAAACCTGAAATTTTGAAAAGTAATCGTAATCATATGATTGTCATGGTAAATGGACGTGTTGTAAAAAATTATGATGTGAATAAAGCTATTAATGATGCGTATTATACATATAAACCAGATATTAAATTTCCGATTGTTGTTTTAAATATTTATACTGACCCGACATTAATAGATGTTAATATTCATCCAACTAAGCAAGATATTAAAATTGAAAAAATGCCTGTTTTATATGATTTAATTTATAACACCTTAAAACAAGCTCTTTATAAGGCCCTTTTAATACCAGATGCTGTTTTAAGAATGCCAGAAAGTAATCCTTTTAAAGAAGAAATCGTGGAAAATGTTGTAAAAGAAACGGAAGAAGAAGTAAAGCCTACTAATGTTCAAACCACTTTTGATTTTGTAAGAGCAGAAGAAAGTGAAACGAAAGAAGCACCTACAGAAGAAGTTGTTGTTAATCCTGAAATGAAAAAGTTAAAACTTTATCCCGTAGGAGTTGCTCATGGTACATACATTATTGCCGAGAATGAAAACGGTGTTTATTTAATTGATCAACATGCCGCTCAAGAAAGAGTAAACTATGAAAGAAATATGAGAGCCCTAAAGGCTAAAGAAGTAAGTACCACTAACTTATTATTTCCAATTACGATTGAATTAAATGGCAGTGATTTTTTAAAATTAAAAAATGAACTTCCTGTTTTAACAGAAATGGGCTTTCAAATAGAAGAATTTGGTGTTAACACTTTTGTGGTTAAAGCTCATCCTACATGGCTTTTAAAAGGACACGAAGAAGAAAGTATAAGAAGAATTATTGATCTTATTATCGCCGGTTTAGATGGTTTTGACCGTGTTAAATTTAATGAAAGCATTGCTATTACTTTATCTTGTAAAATGAGTATTAAAGCCAATATGCATATTTCTCATGAAGCCCAAGAGGAGTTATTAGACGAGCTTTGTGCTTGTGATAATCCTTATAATTGTCCTCATGGAAGACCTACTATTATTAAATTTAGTATCTATGATTTGGAACGTATGTTTAAAAGAAGTATGAATTAAAGGTGATAAAATGATTATTGCAATAACTGGACCAACGGGTGTTGGTAAAACAAAATTAAGTGTAGCCCTTGCTAAAAAATATCACGGGATTATTGTTAACTGTGATGCCATGCAAGTTTATAAAGGTATGGATATTGGCACGGCGAAGATAAAAGAAAGTGAAAAAGAAGGGGTGAATCATTATCTTTTTGACATAGTTTCCCCAGAAGTTAATTACACTGTTTATGATTATCAAAAAGATGCCCGAAAAATTATTGAAGAAAATAAAGATAAAACTATTATTTTTGTCGGCGGTACAGGCCTTTATTTAAAAGCTGCTTTATTTGATTATCGTTTTTCTGTAGAAGAAAATAAAGAAACTTATGAAGAATATAGTAATGAAGAAGTTTATCAGATGTGTTTAAAAAAAGATGAAAAATGTTTAATTCATCCCAATAATCGTCGGCGTATGATAAGATTTTTACAAAAAGAAACAACTTCTTTAGTTGAACCAAAGCTTCTTTATAATACTATTTTTATTGGTCTTACGACGGATAGAAATAATTTATATAACATTATTGATAAAAGAGTTGATATGATGTTTGCAGAAGGACTTCTAGAGGAAGTAAGAAAGTTTTATAATGAACATTTAAATTCTAAAGCTTTACAAACGGCTATCGGCTATAAAGAATTATATTCATATTTTGATGGTAATCTTTCTTTAGAGGAAACGAAAGAACTTATCAAAAAAAACTCTCGGCATTATGCCAAGAGACAATATACTTTTTTTAATCATCAATTACCAATTCATTGGTTTTCCGTTTGTTATGAAGATTTTTCTAAAACGATTGATGATGTATCATCTTTTATTGAAAAGCAAGTTTAGGCTTGTTTTTCTTTTAATTCAGGATAAATACTTGTTTTAAATTGGTGTTCTAAAACAGGAACATCCCCACTGTCAATTTCTTTTAGTTCTTTAGTTGTGATTAAAAAATATTTATGTTGTAAATAATCTTTTCCATCATTACTAACAGGATCATCCCAAGTAAGGTCTAGATGATACCAATTATTATTTAAATAAACAGCATTCCAAACATGACCATCTATAGTTTCATTATCTTCTGGAGTCATGGCAACTTTGAAATTAGGAATGTTCATTTTGATAAGAAATAAGGCCATGGCATCTGTGTAACCATTGCAAGTGGCATATCCTTCTAAAAGAGGACCATAAGCCGTGTAAGAATGATAAGGACTTTTCCCATCATTATTTCTCGCTACATCATATTTGGTATTATTGATGATATAATCATGAATCGCTTTTATTTTATCTTCGGTACTCATAGAATCGTTTATTTGTTTTTTTAGTATTTCATCTACTTTATCGTTAATTACTTTTATCTCATCTTCTGTATAAAAATAGTCAATAGAAACTGTGATTTCTCTGTTTTCACTAATAATAGTTTTTACGTTGGAAAAGCCATTAAAAGGATGAACGTAGTTATTTAGATGAGTTAGAAGATCTTGATTCTGACTCATATCTTTCACGTCATTTAAACATTCAGTATACTCACTAGGACAATAAAAGGTAAATTTTTTCCAACCACTGTTAACAATAGTATAAAAAATATTTTTAATGTCGCCTTTACTTAAAGGAATAAAATTATCGGTATTTTTGACAAATTGATAAGTATCATTTTTAAAATATTCATTTTTTTCTTCTAAAGTAATTTGAGTATCTTTTTGAATAAATTTTTCTAACCAAACCGTTGCTTTATCAAGGTTAGCTACGACAAAAATAAGCCAACCAAAACAAAAGGCTAGGGTAATTATATTTAATATTCTTTTTTTCATATTCATCACATTAATATTCTATCAAATATAAATTTCTTGTGCAATTGTTACCGAAAATAAAAATAGGTATCCAAGTAAATATTCTTGCCCAAAATTGTAGATGAATTTAAAAAAAAGTGATAAAATCAAATCTAGAAGAAATAGTTTAGAAGAAAGAAGTGAAAATATTATTGAGAATGCCAGACTTTCTAAGGGGATTTCTCAAAGAGAACTTGCTAAATTATTGGGAATAAGTGGAAGTATTTTAAATGGCCTTTTGATGAATTAGAAGATGTGGAACATAAATATGATTATGCTAAATTATCAAAAGACATATAGGAGGTTTTAATATGATAAAAGGAAAGCCGTTTGTAAAATGGGCTGGTGGAAAAAGACAAATAATAGATAAATTAAAGCAATATGTTCCATATGAGTTTAATACGTATTATGAACCATTTATAGGTGGAGGAGCATTATTGTTTGAACTTTCACCTAAAAAAGCCGTTATTAATGATTATAACAAAGAACTTATGAATGTATATGAATGTATTAAAGATGAAAAAAAATTCGAAGCAATGTGTAGAGAATTAAATCATCATGAAATTGAACATTCAGAAAAATACTATTATGAAGTTAGAAATATTGATAGAGATAAAAAGAAGTTTAATAAGTTAGCAGATTACAAAAGAGCAGCTCGTACTATTTATTTAAATAAAGCTTGTTTTAACGGATTATATAGAGTTAATAGTAAGAATGAATTTAATGTACCATTTGGTAAGAAAACTAAAGTAAATACTTACGAAGGACAAAATTTAGGTATTATATGTGGTTATTTAAATTATAACGATATTAAGTTATTGTCAGTTGATTTTGAAGAAGCAATAAAGGATGCAAAAAAAGGAGATTTTATTTATTTTGATCCACCTTACGATTCTGATACATCTACATTTAATAGTTATACTGAAGATGGTTTTGGAAAAGAAGAACAAAAAAGACTTGCTAAAGTATTTAAAGAATTGTCAGAAAGAGGTTGTTATGTAATGCTTTCTAATCACAATACAACTTTAATAAATGATTTATATAAAGATTTTCATATACATGTAATTGAGGCTAAAAGAAACATAAATGCTAATGGAAAGAAAAGGGGAAAAGTAGAAGAGGTTATTATAACAAACTTTGAAAATGAAAAAAGTTTTGATAAATAGTTAAGGAGGTGGCAATATGTCTAAGAAACCATATTATGAAACAGATGGTTTTAAATTGATAAAAGGAGATTCATTTAAAGAATTAAAAAAGATTGAACCTAAATCAATAGACATGATTTTTGCAGACCCTCCTTATTTTTTATCTGGAGATGGTATAAGTAGTAGTGCAGGTAAAATGGTAAGTGTAAAAAAAGGTGAGTGGGATGAGAAAATAGATATTGATAAAAAACATAAATTTAATCGAAAATGGATTAAGTTGTGCTACAATCTTTTAAAAGATGAAGGAACAATATGGATTAGTGGAACAATGCATAATATTTACTCAATAGGTATGGCATTGGAACAAGAAGGCTTTAAAATAATAAATAATATAACTTGGAAAAAATTAAATCCACCACCGAATATAAGCTGTCGTGCATTTGTTCACTCAACAGAAACAATTTTATGGGCAAAAAAAGATATTAAAAAGGCAAAACATAAATTTAATTATTCCTTGATGAAAGAGTTAAATGATAATAAGCAAATGAAAGATGTTTGGGAGTCATCATTAACTAAACCTAGTGAGAAAAAGCAAGGAAAACATCCCACTCAAAAACCTATTGCCATATTAGAAAGAATAATATTGGCATCTACAGATGAAGGAGATTTAATTTTAGATCCATTTAATGGTTCTGGTACAACTGGTATTGTAGCGAATAAATTAAATAGAAAATATATAGGAATAGAACAAGAAAAAGAATATCTTGATTTAACGATTAGAAGAAAGGAAGAAAATGATGAATAGAAATTTTAATGATTGGTTAAGTAAATTTAAAGCAAGTATTTCAAATTATAGTTATTATGTTGATTTTAACAAGATATATGGAAATGTAGACAAAATAAAAATTGAACTTAATATTTTAAATTCTTTAATTGGCAGTCAAAATATAGAAGAAGAATTTAGAAATATTATTTTTAAATATCCTGAAACATTGGAGTGTATTCCAGTTTTATTGGCAGTTAGATCAAATGAAATTTTTGTTAAAGATGAATTTGATGAATATTTATTCAAATTTAATAAAATGGTTTATTCAATTGATGATTATGTAAAATTCATGAAAGAAACTGGGTTATTTGATTTATTAGAAAATCATTTGATAAATAATTTATATGATTATGTTTTAGGTGTTGAAGTAGGATTGGATTCAAATGGTAGAAAAAATCGTGGTGGACATTTAATGGAAGATTTAGTAGAAAGTTATATTGTAAAGGCTGGATATGAAAAGAATGTTAATTATTTTAAAGAAATGTATTTAAGTGACATTGAAAAAAGATGGGGATTAGATTTATCTGCGATGTCTGGTGATAATACTTCTACAAAAAGATTTGATTTTGTTATTAAAACTGATAATCAGGTATATGTTATAGAAACTAATTTTTATGCTTCAGGTGGTTCGAAATTAAATGAAACAGCAAGAAGTTATAAAATGTTAGCAGAAGAATCAAAAAAAGTTGGTGGAGTAACATTTATATGGTTCACAGATGGAAAAGGTTGGAATAGTGCAAGAAAGAATCTTGAGGAAACATTTAATGAATTAGATACTTTATATTCAATAAATGATTTGGAAAATGGTGTGTTAAATAATTTGGAGTGATAAGCAGTGAATAATAGAATAATTAATAGTTATGTAGAAAATTTTTGCGGACAAAACGATTTTGATTCAAATAAATTTTTGTTATTTTCTACATATCAAATTTGTAAAAAACATAATTTAGATGAAAATATGTTAATTGATTGTGTTGTAGAAGGTGGAGGAGATGGTGGATTAGACTCTATTGTTGCATTAGTAGATAAAAAATATATATATTCTTTAGATGAATTTAATGAGTATGCTGAACAAATTAATGAAAACTCAAGAATAGATTTATACTTTATACAAGCAAAAGAAACAAATGGCATAAAAGAAACAGCATTTATGAAAATTAAAGATGTATTTGAAAAGTTGTTAGTTTCCAACAGTATAACAAAAGAATTAAGAATACAATATAATCAAGTGTTAATAGAAAAATTCGAGTTAATAAATGAAATAATTATTAAATCATCTCCTAAAACAAATAATATATATATTAATGTTGCATATGCATATACAGGAAATTTAGATAAAGATAGTATTTCAATAGGAACTAAAAATCAAATTGATTCTATAAAAAAACTAGTTAGCGATACAACATATATAAATGAAGCAAATATATCCGTTGATATTTTTGATAGTAATAAATTAATTAACATAGCTAATAAAAGCATACAAAAAAATTATATAATAAAATATAAAACGATTTTTAAAATGAATTATAGATCAGATAGTGAAAATGGTTTTGTTATGAATATGTCTATAAAGGATTATTATAATTTAATAACACAAGATAATGAAATTATCGATGTATTATTTGAAGGTAATATTCGCGATTTTGAAGGTCAAACAGTTGAGGTGAATAAAAATATAAAAAACACACTTGAAGAAGTTTATGATGCAGATTTTTGGTGGCTAAATAACGGCATAACTATGATAGTTGATTCGTATACTCCATTGCCAAATGATAGTGCGAAGGTTGTAAATCCTATAATAGTTAATGGACTTCAAACTTCATATACAATATTTAATTATTTTAAAGAAAATATTGATAAGCTAGAAAATGAAGACAGAAACATATTACTTAAAATAGTTAATACTGATAGCATAAATATCTCTGATATGATTATATCATCAACGAATAGGCAAAATGCTGTTAAACCAGCACAACTAAAAGCTACAGATCCGATACAAAAAGACATAGAACAATTATTGTTGAAAAATGGTATATATTATGAAAGAAGAAAAAATTATTATAAAAACAGAGGAATTGATAAACATAAAATAGTGACATTAGAAAACTTAGCTCAATATTTAGAATCAATTTATTATGGTAATTGCAGTGGAGCACGTAATAATCCAACTACATTATTAAAAAGTGAAAAACTTTATAACAAATTATTTAATAATAGTATAAATCCTAATATATATACTATAACATCTGAAGTTGCTCTAAAAACATTAGAATGTTTAAGAAAAATCAAAAAAAATAATGATGATATTTTTAACAAAAAACATTCTGTTTCATTAGATATATTTAAATTTTATATTATGAGAATGATTGTATTATGTTTATGTGATAACAACATAAGTGAAAACTACTTAGAAATAGATTTAGAAAAAATAGATTATGATTTAACAGTAAATATTATTAATAAATTAGAATCTATAGTATCAGATATAAAAGATGATAACGATAATATCATTAATATTTCTAAATCAAAAGAATTAGATAATAAAATTAATTCAGAAGATTTGTCTGAAATATGCTTAAAAGTAACTACTTAATAACATATATGTATATAATGTCATAATGTCATTAGTTAAAAAATATTAGGAGGTTTGGATATGAAAACGAGAAGTCAAATTATAATTGATTTAATTAATAATAAAATAAATATTACTCAAGCTATGGATACTTTAAAAATATTATTAAATGATATAGACAATCCAGAAATTAAAAATTGGTTGCTAAAAGAAATTGACGGTTATAATCAAGATGATGATATTCCAAAATATAGAATTGTTCCAGCAACTATCACTGGAGAATATCTTGCAAGTTATGGAAGGATTCATGCAAAAAAACACCCAATACCTATCGATCCACAATATATAGCTGATTGGAATTCAGTAAAAATTTTTGCTGGAATAAATGAAATATACCAATTTTCATTAGCAGAACAAAAAGAAGACAGTCATCACTTATCAATATCATTACATCCAGTTTTAGTCAATCAAATAGCAATGATCGATGGCGAAGTGTTAGAAGCACATCAAGATTTATCAATTTATGCTTATACTAATGTAATAGGAAAATTAAAAGAAATAATACTTGATATTTTATTAAAATTAGAAAAAGAATATGGAAATTTAGATAGCTATTATATTGAATTTGAGAATGATGAAAAAGAAAAGCAAACAATAAATTATATTATTAGCATAATAGACAATTCAATTAAATTTGGAGATAAGAATACTATAAAAAATTCTAATATTGGTGATGAAAATGAAAATTAAAATTGGAAAGAAAAATAAATTTAATAATGTAAATATGGGTAATAACAATATAATTAACGAAGATAAAAACAATAAATCAAATATTATCATAGATATAATTGTCGGAATAATAGTTGCAGTTATTGGAGCTATAATTATAAAATTATTAAAAATATAAATAGCTGACAAGTATTTCTACCCATCAGCTACCCATCAAATTCATGTAAATTTATCAATTTTTGATTAAATTTTGTTAAACTTAAAATGGGTTATATGTCGTTATTGCAAGATTTTAAACAATCCTCTTTTTTAATATAATAGCCCCCTGAAAAGAGCACTTTAAAATAAAATTCATTTCTTTTTAAAGAATAAAGTTTAGTTTTATCAAAATTATTATTATAAATAGTTCAGACTAAATGACATAAATCTTTGTTGTTAAAGTATTAAAAAAATAACATTCTCTTAATAATTGTGATATGCTTATAATAGTAAAGGAGAATGAAAAAAATGAATTTTAAAGATAAAGTTGCCATTGTAACAGGTGGTGCATCAGGTATAGGTCTTGCCACCGTAAAAAAACTTTTAGAAAACGGTGCTAATGTCGTTATTGCCGATGTTTCTAAAAATTTAGATGACGTTGTAAGTAACTTAGGAAATGAAGCTCATACTTTAGGAATTCTAACGGATGTTTCTAAAGAAGAAGATGTAAAAAACATGATAAATAAGACTATCCAAAAATTTGGCCATTTAGACTATATGGTTTCCAATGCAGGTATTGGAGGTTCGCCAAATATTTTAGACGAAGTATCAATAGAAGAATGGAATCAAGTAATTGGCGTAAATCAAACTGGCATGTATTTATGTAATAAATATGCCTTAAAAGAAATGCTTAAAAATGGCAAGGGAGCCATTGTAAATACAACAAGTATGTATGGCCTTGTCGGAAGTGCTACATCTTATGCTTATTCAGCTTCTAAGGGCGCTATTGTACAAATGACAAGAACCGCGGCCTTAATGTATGCTGATAAAAATATCCGTATTAATGCCGTAGCACCAGGTTATGTAGATACACCAATTTTAGCTATGGCACCAGAAGAAATGAAAAAGGCTATGGCCCAAAGTTTACCTATTAAAAGATTAGGAAAAGATACAGAAATAGCTGATACTATTTGCTTTCTATTAAGCGATGAAGCAAGCTTTATTACAGGCAGTATTCTTGCTTGTGATGGTGGTTATACAGCAATGTAATAAAAAAGAAATGGAACTAAGCCATTTCTTTTACTTTGTGTGAAAGTCTTGATTTTTGACGAGCTGCTGTATTTTTCTTAACTAGGTTTTTGCTTGCAGCTTTATCAATATATTTTTGAGTATCCGCAAGGAGTTTTTGAGCAGTTTCTTTATCTCCAGCTTCAATTGCTTTATCGCATAAGCGAATACAGTTTTTAACACGTGCTTTTAATTCGTGATTATTTTCTGTTTTTTTAGCAATAACTTTAATCGCTTTTTTTGAACTTTTAATATTAGCCATACTTATCTCCTTTCTTCGTTAAGTCAAGTATAATTTTAACAAAATAATTAACTGAAAACAAGGGTGAATTAGTTATTTTTCGTCAAAACCGATACTTTTCTTCTAAAATTAGACTGTTTTTTCTAAAACTTTGACAGCCGCTTCATTATAGGCCCGAATAAGACCACCAGCTCCTAATTTAATCCCTCCAAAATAACGGACAACAAAAATCGCGTGATGTTGAAGATTACTCCTTACTAAATTTTGATAAATTGGAGCCGCACTGGTTCCAGATGGTTCTTTGTCATCACTTTTACCAGCTGTGTTATAGAAGATATAAGCATAGGGAATATGTCGAGATTTTTTATGTTCTTTTTTTAAATTATTCCAAATTTCCTTAACTTCCTCTTTTTCATCGATTTCATATAAATAAGATATAAATTTAGATTTTTTAATTTTATATTCATAAGTATTTAAAAGTTTCATGGGCATCACCTTTAAAATATGGTACAATAAAAAAAGTAAAAAGGAAATACTAAATAAAGAAGGTGAGTGTTATGTTAAAAGAAAAGTTAGCTAATATTCCTAATTTGCCAGGAAGTTATCAAATGAAAAATAAAGACGGTGTGATTATTTATGTGGGTAAAGCTAAAAATCTTCATCGCCGGGTCAACTCCTACTTTAACCGAATGCAAACGGGAAAAACAGCAAGATTAGTTTCTGAAATAGCTGATTTATCTTATATTGTCACTTCGAGTGAAATGGAAGCTTTTCTTTTGGAAATTAATTTGATTAAACAATATAATCCTAAATATAATATCTTACTTAAAGATGATAAAAGTTATCCTTATATTGAATACATTGAACATCCTTATCCTAAGTTAAAGGTATCTAGATATTTACAAATTAGAAAAAAAGATCATAAAAAGTTATTTGGACCTTACCCCAATGCTTATGCAGCCAGAAAAATAGTAAATCTTTTAAATCGTTTATATCCTTTAAAAAAATGTGATGGTAATCCTAAAAAAGTATGTCTTTATTATCATATTGGTGAGTGTCTTGGTTACTGCGAGAAAAAAGTAAGTATGGAAACACAACAAAAAATGAGTGAAGAAATATTAAGCTTTTTGTCAGGTAATGATAAAATTTTAAAAGATAAAATAGAAGAGAAAATTGCTAAATATAGTGAAGCCTTAAATTTTGAATTAGCCTTAGAACTCAAAAAAGAATTAGATTATATTAATATTGTTTTGGATAAGCAAAAAATCACTTTACAAGATTTAACAAACCGCGATGTTATTGGAACATACTTTCAAAACGGCTATATTTCAGTACAAATTCTTTTTTTAAGAAATGGCAAAATTGTAGGTGGGCACACGGATATTTTTTCTGTGGTTGAAGACTTTCAAAGTGATATGGAACAATATTTAGAACTTTTCTATGCTCGTCATGAAATACCCAAAGAAATATTAGTTCAAAGTGAGACAGAAACAGATATTTTAAAAACTTATTTTGAAAATAAAATTGTCGTTCCTTTAAAAGGACAAAAAAAAGATTTAGTTAATATGGCTATTCAAAATGCAAAAATAAACTTTGAACAAGAATTTGAAATTTTAAAGAAAAAAGAAGACCAAACAGAAGGGGCAAACGAAACTTTAAAAGAAATATTACATCTACCTCTTTTAGACCGGATTGATTTATTTGATAACTCTAATTTGTTTGGCGATTGGTCAGTTTCTTGTATGGTTGTTTTTAAAAATGGTCTTCCTTCTAAAAATGAATATCGTAAATATAAAATTATGTACGATAAAAATGATGATTATGATATGATGCGAGAAGTTATTTATCGCCGTTATCAAAGAGCTTTAGTGGAAAAAACAGAATTACCAAATCTTATCATTGTCGATGGTGGTATTGGTCAAATTCATGCTTGCAAAGAAGTTTTAGATAGTCTAAACCTACATGTTAAAGTATGTGGTTTAAAGAAAAATGATAAACATAGAACAAATGATTTAGTAGATGGTGATACCTTAGAAATTATTGATATTCCTAAAGATAGTCCTGTTTTTCATTATTTAACAAGAATGCAAGATGAAGTCCATCGTTTTACAATTAATTATCATAGAACGATAAGAAGTAAAGGATCTATTGCTAGTGTCTTAGATAATATTGAAGGTATAGGTGAGAAAAGAAAGAAAGAACTTATTAAAGCTTTTGGCAGTGTCAAGGCTATGGAAGAAGCTTCTTTAGAAGAACTTGGTAAATATCTTCCTTTAAAGGTAGCCGAAACCTTACAGAATTATTTACAAAGTCGTAAGGAAATGAAAGATGAAAACATAAAATAAATAAAAATAAAGGATGTGACAACTTATGCTAACCGTTATGGATAAAATGAACCTTATGAATTTGGTTCGTAAAAATACTTGTTTTGATATTGATATTTTAAAAGAAAATGTGAAAGGTAAATTTGATACCAAAGAAGTCTTAAATTATTATCTTACTAATTACCAAAAGCGAAAAACAGACTTAACCTCTAATGCTCAAGCACGATATCTAGCTGTTTTTAATATTCTTCTTTATGATATGAAGATGCGGTTTCTTCCCTTATCCAAAGAAGAAAAAGAAGAACTTTATATGATTTTTGAAGAAGCAAGGCAAAATGAAAATCTTGATTGTGAAGGTAATATAAATAGAAGTAAAGAGTTTTTGGAAAAAATTAAAGTCATGGATAAAGAAGAGGAGATACCAAAAGAAAATCTTAATGTGGTTCCTTTAAAAACACCTGTTATAAAAAAGGAACATAAAGAAAAAGTTACTCATCCATCTTTAGAAGATGAGTATAAAAGGCAATTACAAGCTTTAAAAAAAGAGCTGGAAATACAAAAAAGAATGAATAAAGAACAGGAAGAAAAAAACCTTCGTTTAGAAGAAGAACTACAAAAAGAAAAACACCAAAATGAAGTTCATAAAAAAATGTTAGATAATAAAGATTATCAAATAGGTCTTGAAAAAAATGCTCAAAAAAATTTACAAGAAGAAAATAAAATGTGGCAAAGAAAGATAAATGCCCTAGAGCAAGACTTATCAAAATTTAGCCAATTAAAAAAATCTTATAGCACGGTGACTTCCTATTTTCAAAAATCATTAAACGATGAAGCAAAGGCAAGAGAAGAAATATTAAAACACAAAGAAACGATTCAAAACTTAAGAAAAGATATAGCTGACCATAACGAATTAAAAAAATCTTATCAAGAACTTTCTTTTAAATACAAAGACAGCCTGAGTGAAGAAACAAGAAAACAAGAAGAACTTTTAAAACATAAGGAATTTATTCAAGCTTTAGAACAAAAAACGCATGAAGAGAACTGGAATGAAGATTTACAAGAGTTGCATTTTAAAGATAATGAAGCCAACTTGCTTTATAAACATCTATTAACTAAAATAAGTCCCATTGATTTACAAAATAAATTACGAATGGAAGGCATCTTTTATTCTTTAGAAGATATTCGGGCATTTTTTGAAAAAGTGGCCAAACATTATACTTTAAGAATAGAAAAAGGATTTAAGCCGACTTATGAACTTCAAGAAGCCTACTTTCCAACCGACCAAGTTTTTACTTTAGAAAATCACGGGGTTTTAAAACTTATTTTTGTTTCGGATTATCATTTAAGAAAGATAGATAAAATGCAGCAGAATCAAATAGATAACCTTTATAATTACTGTCATCAAAACAACATCAGAACGGTTATTAATTTAGGTGATTTTTATAGCTTTTGGGATAAAAAGCCAACTTTTTCTGAAGTGGAAAATATTTTAGATGATACTATTAAAAATTATCCTAAAGATGATGAGATACAACAAGGTATATTAATTGGCAACCATGATAGACCTTTTATAGGGGGAAAAAGAACTTTAGATTTAATGGAAACACTTTCTAAAGAAAGAAGTGATTTAATTTCCCTAGGATGGCAGCATGCCCATTTAAACATAGGTTCTTCCTTTGTAGGTATTCATCATGTCCCTAGAAGATTTATTTACGATAAAAACGATTTATCTCAGCTTTACCGGTATACCAAAGATTACTATGAATCGAACAATAATGTAACCCATGAAAGCGTTTTAGATTGCTTTGGCCATTTTCACATTGATTGTTTATCTTTTAACAGAAATATTCTATCGGTACCATCTTTCTTTAAAGACCGAGTTCAAAATGGCTTTTATGAACTAGATTTTTATTTAAATTTCTTAAATCAAATTGAAACGATTATCTTTAAACCATTCATTGTTCAAAATGGTAATTTTATAAAAAAAGAAGAAATATATCAACCTGTTTTAAAAAGAGACTAGCTAAAAAAATAGTAAGTCTTTTTTTATGAAAATTTTCTTCCCATTGATATTAAAAATGTGTTAAGATATTCGTGTAAATAGAAAAGAGTTTAAAACATACTAAAGAGAAAAGGAGTTGTTCCATTTATGGATAAAAAGAAAAGAAATATTTTGATTACAATTGTTTTATTAATAGGAATCATAGCTATCATAGGCGTATCGTATGCCATATGGTTCCTAAACTTAACTCAAACAGGCCAAAATAATATTGCCTCATCATGTTTTAATATTACCTTCACAGATAAAGACAATATTAGTTTACAAAAAGCTTACCCAATATTAGATGAAGAAGGAAAGAAACTAGCTCCTTATGAATTTACAATCACCAACACATGTGATTCTTATGCATCCTTTAACGTTAATCTAGAAGTCTTAAATACCACGACCTTAACCAATAATGATGCAGTTAAAGCCATGATATCATCAAAAACAAATGATACAGAAACAGAAATAACCACAAGTTTATTATCAGGTTATAAAACAACCACGAAAACTTTAGATAATGCTCAAACATCTTTTAATCTAACAACAGGATATTTAAAGGCTAAAGAATCTAAAACGTATACCTTAAGATTATGGTTAGATGAAAACGTAGGCATGAATACAGAAGGAGTCCAAAATGCTAAATTTAGTTCCAAAGTCGTTGTGACAACAAGTTATATAGAAGAAATACCTGTCGCAGGCAAAGATGTCTTAAGCTACGTTAAAGAAAATGCTGATTCATCTTCAACAGATGTTATTACCGTTCCAGGTATTTCAAACGATAGTTGTACTTATACTTTAGCCTATGATGGAACAAGTGATAACAATTTAAGATATGTTGGAAAAAATCCTTGCAACTATGTCAAAATAGATAACGAGTATTGGCGTATTATAGGTCTTATGAATAATATAGATGATGGAACAGGCAAAAAAGAAACAAGAATAAAATTGATAAGAAATGAATCAATAGGAACGTATTCATGGGACACATCCGAATCATCTATAAATAGTGGTTATGGTGTTAATGAATGGAGTCAAGCTGATTTAATGAAACTTTTAAATCCAGGCTATGAAAGTGAAAGTGTCGGAGGTTCATTATACTACAATAATAGTTCAGGAAACTGTAGTAGTTATAGTGGAACAATAGCCTGTGATTTTACTACAACTGGCTTAAAAACAAATTTAAAAAAATTGGTAGGGACCACTTTATGGAACACGGGCACAAACGGAACAAATGATTATTCTTCAGCAAGTAATGGTTTAGCGAGTCATTTTTATAGTTACGAAAGGAGTAGTAATAATGGAAAAATATGCCCGTCAGGTAGTTATTGTAATGATACGGTAACCAGAACAACGACGTGGAATGGTAAAATAGGCTTAATGTATCTAAGTGATTATGGATATGCGACAAGTGGAGGAACTAGTATGAATAGAACCAGTTGTTTAGCCAAAGAATTATACAACTGGGATGGTGCAAGTGACTGCTATAATAATGATTGGCTTTATAATTCTAGCAATAGTCAATGGACGATTTCTCCGTTCGCGGACTCTTCGTTTGCTAGCTATGTGTTCGGTGTCAGAGGCAGCGGCGCTGTCAACTACAGACATGCTTACAATGCTGGTTTGGTTCGCCCTTCGGTATATCTGATATCGAAAACGTCGATTTTAGGCGGTGAAGGAATGCTTGAAAATCCATATACGATTGCTGATTAGTGGACAGTTTTCCTTAAACAACGATAATCATTGAATTTATCAAGCGACCTTGTCAAGAGTGGTGTGTAAATTTTTTTAATATTTATAAATTATCAGACCTTGTCAAGAGTGGTGTGTAAATTTTTTTAATATTTATAAATTATCAAAGAACATAAACTAGTATTTTAAAAAAAGTACTAGTTTTTTAGATGTCGAGATGTTTGGTAAAACGTTCTTTATAAATTTCAGAAAGCTGAATTTCAATTTTGTTCCAGTTTGGAATAGGTTTTTTCCATTTTTCTTCTAATTCTTCTACTCTGAGAAATAATATTTTGTAAACAGAATTTACAGAAGCAAATGAGCCTTTACCATTAGTAACTTTTCTAAGAGCAGAATTAACAGATTCTATAGCATTAGATGTATATATTGCCTTTCTTATTTCATCAGGCACTTCAAATAATGGCTCTAAATATTTCATATCTTCTTCTACTTTTTGAGTGACCTTTGTTAAAGATGAAAACTTTTCTTTAAAATTTTCTAATTCTAGCTGAGCCACTTTTAAATTAGATGCTGTGTATATTTTTTTGAAATTTTGAATAATCTCAGATGCTTGTTTTCTAGGACAAATTTTATATAAATTTCTTGTTAAATGAACAACACATCTTTGAGCCTGTGTTTTAGGGTACACTGTTTCTAAAGAGCCTTTAAAACCAGCAATACCATCACTTGTAGAATAAAGAATATCTTTAACACCACGTTTTTTCAAATCTTCAAAAACAGTTGTCCAAAAAGAAGCGGATTCTGTTTTATCACACCAAATTCCTAGCATTTCTTTTATGCCTTGAGCATTTACGCCAATAATGACATAAAAAGCTTTCTTTTCGCTTTTTAAATCTTCTGTAACAGGAATATATAAGCAATCAGCATATATAAAAGCATAAAAGAATTTTAAAGGTCTATTTCGCCAGTTATCAACAACTTCTGTTATTGTATCTACAAAAGTTTGAACTTGATCTTTAGAAATATCAACTCCATAAATTTCTTTTAAAAGACTTGAAATATCTCGATAACTCATTCCTTTAGCACATAAGGATAAGACAATATCTTCAAATTTACCAAGACGATTTTCTCCTTTTGGGATGATAATTGGTTCAAATTCACCATTTCTATCTCTAGGTGTTTTTATTTCAATAGCTCCATACTTCGTTTGAACTTTTTTTGTTTTACAATAACCATTTCTGGAATTTTCATTATCTTTTTTATGTTCATATCTCTCATAACTTAACATGTTGGATAATTCGGTATCAAGCAATTTTTGATAAAGTGGTTGAACTAAATTATCAATAAAATTTTCAACATCCGCATTGTTTTTTATTTTGCCTTCTTTAAATCTTTTTATAGCCTCATCAATTATTGCATCGTTTATGTTGTTTTCCATAATCCACCTTATATTAGATAAATTCTATATCCGGATACAATATCATTAAATCATTCAGTATTAATGTCCATTGTTTCTTATTAAATGATATAAATCCAAAGAATCTATCTTCACTTTCCAATTTTTCATATATTTCATTTAAATCACTTATATATTTCTCAGTGCTGTTAAACGATAAACGAATTCTATCATATATTCTTGTGTTTGCCGAGGGTTTAAAGAGTAAATTTCTTATATTTGAACTATATTTATAGTAGCCTTCAACATTAACAAGATATTTTTCTATTAGTTTTTGATGAATGATGTTATTATAAGTCTCTTTAAATGAGTTAAATTCATTTTGCAATTCATTCATTGTTGGTTGAGAATATAATCTATGTATACGACTCATCACTTTTCGAGAACATTTTTCAGAAGTGTATTTATCAAACTTTGAAGAAATATAAATTAATGAATCAACAAAATTTACCATTGGAAATGCAATTTTAACAGTCCTTTTAAAATTTTTGTTATCATCTATTGCAACAAATAATATTGTATTTAAACCTCTTGTTTTGAGCGATTCAAATATATCTAACCAATAACGATTGTTAAGTGGTCTATCTTGATAAATACCAACTAATTGTCGTATTCCTTTTTTATTAATACCAACAAGAGTATAAATATTAATATTTTCGATAATATCTCCTTTTTTAACATTTAAATCATTTTTGATGGTATACATCATTACATACATATCATCAAGTCTTTTCTTTGTGTAATCAATTAATTTTAAGTTTTGCATATTCTTTCCTCCTTAAGCCATAAAAAAAATATGGCATGCAATTCATTTAAGAATTTACACACCACATTCTACACCGTCGAGTATGAACTAGTACTTTTGAAATAAAGGTACTAGTTTTTTATATGTCGAGATACTTAGTAAAGCGTTCTTTATAAATCTCAGAAAGCTGAATTTCAATTTTATTCCAGTTGGGAATAGGTTTTTTCCATTTGTCTTCTAATTCCTCTATTCTTAAAAATAATATTTTGTAAATGGATACTATTAGTAACTTTTCTAAGTACTGAATTTACAGATTCTATGGCATTAGATGTATATATCGCTTTTCTTATTTCATTCAAATAATGGTTCTAAATATTTTGGAGGTGTATCATATAACCACTCTTGACAAGGTAATAAGCTTCTTTTTTGTTTGTTATAAATTCCATGTAAATTTATTGGCAATGAATTGTTATTAAAAAAAATCTTTGATATAATAATTCTATACTAGAGGGAGTGATAGTATGGATTCTAAAGGACAAGCTCTTGTGGAGTATGTTTTAATCGTGGCTATTATTAGTGTTATTACAGTAAGTATTGTTTCTTATTTTGGTGGGTATTTAAAGGATACGATTGTAAAAACCTCGTGTGAATTAGTTGACAACGTTTACGTAGAAGGGGATAAACCAGGTAATGCTGAATGCTTAACTAAAGAAGAGTACAAAATCAAACAAGAAAAAGAAGGCCAAAAATGAGAAATAAAAAAGGTCAAGCCCTTGTTGAGTTTGTCATTATTTTACCAATTTTTATTTTTATGTTATTAGCTATTATTGATGTCGGCAAAATTATATTTATTCAAAATCGTTTAGAAAATAAAATGTCTAATGTTTTAGATTTATATCGTAACCAAAAAAGTTATGATGAAATTTTAACGACGTTATCAGGGGACGATAATACGATTCAGTTAGAAATCAAAAACGAAGAAAATAAAAATGTTACTTTCACCTTAAAAAAAGAAGTTAATATTGTCACACCAGGTCTATCATTAATCTTCAAAAATCCTTACGATGTCACCGTAAGTGAGGTTATCAGTTATGAATAATAAAGGACAAACACTTATTATCTTTGTTATTTTAGTGCCAATTATCATTACCATGATGGCTCTTGTTGTCGATGTAGGAATGTTAGAAAATAAAGTTTTAAAGACTAAAAATATAGTGGATGTAGCTATCAAAGAATATTTTAATAAAGAGGATGTTACAGTCATATCTAAAACACTAGAAGAAAATGATATTTCCACCGATAAACTTATTATTAAAAGAACCGATAATGAAGTAGGCGTTAATGTAGAATATGAAATGAGTTCTTTATTTGGTAAAATTGTTGGCTTACAAAAGTATGATGTGAAAGTAAAACGTAAAGGAATTAAAGAGAACGAAAAAATTAAAATTACAGAAGAATAGGATGGGGAATATGAAAAAGAAAATAGGAAAAAGTTTATGTTTGTTTTCAGGTAAAGGTGGTGTTGGAAAAACTATTTTAACACTCAATCTTGCCGCGATTTATTCACAAATAAATAAACATGTTTTAATTGTTGATTTGGATTTATCTAGTGGTGGTATTGCTCTTGCTACTAATAAAGTCTTTGATAAAACCATTTATAATTTCGTAGATGATTACAACAATAACCGTTTTAAAGATTTTAATGACTATGTTGTGAAATATAATGAAAATATTGATATTATGCCAAGTCCTAAAGATCCAAGACAAGCTTCTAAGATAGATTCTAAATATATTGAAATTCTTTTAGATAAAGCAATGTTCCATTATGATATGGTTTTAATTGATACTAATCATAATTTGAATGAATTAAATTTAGTTGTTTTAGATGCCGCCGACAATATTTTATTTGTCATAGAAAATGACCCCATGGATTTAAAAAATATGAAGAGTCTACTTTCTATTTTTAAAGACTTAGATAAAACCAATTATAAAATTTTACTAAATAATAGCCGCGATCCTTTTAAAAAATATTTTACTCTTTATGATATGAAAACCATTATTAAAAATAATATTGACTATGAAATTTCCTCCGAGTTCTTTTTAAAAAATATGGATTCCTATGTTATGAATGGAGAAATTCCAATGCTACAGCCAAAAGCGCCTAATATTTTTAATAAGGATTATACGACTATGATGAATTTGGCAGTCAGTTTTTTAGGAGGGGATAATAATGAGCAAAACTAGTTTAATTGAAGCTTTTAATATTGAAAGAAAAAAACCAAAGTTTAATGATGTCAGTGATTATGAAGTCTTTCCTGATAAAAAATTATTAGATGAATTAAGAGTTAAAATTGTTGAAAATTTAATTGACCAAGAAATACCAGAAGATAAACTTTTACAACAATTTATTAATGATGAAATTGATAAATCGATTGAAGGATATGATTTAACCAATTTAGAAAGAAGTCATTTATATAACTTAATTGATAATGAAATTAATGGTTATGGACCTTTAACTGAACTTTTAGAAGATAAAAATATTACCGAGATAATGGTCAATAGTCCTAAAGAAATATATATTGAAATTGATGGGCAACTTATTAAAGATGAAAGTGTCTCATTTATTAATGATGAACATATTATAAGAACCATTGAAAGAATGATAGGACCTATGGGTAGAACGATTGATGCGACAAATCCAATGGTTGACTCAAGACTTAAAGATGGTTCTCGTATTAATGCTGTTATTCCGCCTTTATCTACGAAAGGACCTGTTATTACCATTCGTAAATTTAAAAAAGAAATGACAAGTGCCGATGACATGATAAGAATAGGGTCGATGACACCTTATATGGCAACATTTTTAGAAGCTGCCGTCAAGGGAAAATGTAATATCATTATTTGTGGTGGTACGGGTTCAGGTAAAACAACTCTTTTAAATATTTTAAGTAGTTTTATTCCTGATAATGAACGTATTATTACTATTGAAGATGCGGCTGAGTTAAAACTGGAAAAAGAACATGTCATTTCTTTAGAAACAAGAGTAACTAACTATGATAATGAAGGGGAAATTACCATTCGTGACTTAGTTATCAATGCTCTTCGTATGCGACCTGATCGTATCATTGTTGGGGAAGTTCGTGGTAAAGAGGCTTTTGATATGCTTCAAGCTATGAATACAGGACATGAAGGTTCTTTAACAACTCTTCATGCAAACGGTGCTAAAGATGCTTTAAACCGTTTAGAAACTATGGTTTTAATGAGCGGTCTTGATATTCCTATTAAAGCTATCAGAGAGTATATTGTCAGTGCCATAGACCTTGTTGTTAATATCGAAAGAATGAATGATGGTAAAAGAAAAGTAACGTCTATATGTGAACTAGAAAGTTTTCATGATGGCGATATTAACTTAAAAGAAATCTTTGCTTTCCATCAAAAAGGCTTAACTGACAATGGGGAAGTAGATGGCGAATATATTCTTTATGATAAAGAAGTGCCAAAAGTTTATAAAAAAATTGCTTCAAGGGGTATTACCGAAATTGACGAAATGTTTCATATAAAATAGGAAAGGAGGTATGTTATGGAGTACTCATTACAAATTGTTATTACGCAAGGAATTATGATTATCATTTTACTTTTACTCATCATTTATTTATTACACCAAAAAAGGGCTATCAAACTCCAAAAAAGATTTGATGCTTTTACCTTAAAAAGTGTTGTCGATGAAGAAAAAAGTATTTTTGATTATATTATGAATTTTCTTTATAAAGTAATGAAAAAAGTAACCAATCTTTTAAGTCATTCGGAGGTTTTAAAAAAACATAGCCTTCGTTATGACAAATTTATTAAATATGAAAATAAAGATAAAGTCTCTTCTATGGATTATATGACGGTGAAGTTTTTTACCGGGATCTTACTAGTTATTTTAAGTTTTGTTTCATCTATGTTTCAACTTACTTCGTTATCATTACCTTTTATGTTTTTAGTATTTATCTTAGGCTTTTATATTCCTGACGTTTTCCTTTATATTGGTTTTCAAAAGAAAAGAAAGAAAATAGAAGAAGATTTATTAAAAGCAATCATTATTATGAATAACAGTTTTAAATCAGGACGCAATATAATGCAGGCTGTAGTAATTGTAAGAGATGAGTTAGAAGGCCCTATTAGTGATGAATTTAAAAAGATATATATGGATATGACTTATGGCTTATCTATTGAAGTAGTCTTTGACCGTTTTTATAATCGTGTCAAATTAGATGATGCCAAATATATTGCTAGTTCTTTAACACTTTTAAACAAAACCGGTGGTAATATTGTCAAAGTCTTTGGAACGATTGAAAAATCTTTCTTTAGTAAAAAGAAACTTAAACAAGAAATGCAAAGTTTAACGAGTGCTTCTATCTTTGTTTATCGTACGCTTTGTGTTATGCCTTTTTTGTTTATTTTAGCTATTTACATTTTAAATCCGACTTATTTTACCCCAATGTTTGAAACTACTTTAGGACGTATTTTACTTTTTGTCACCGTTTTATTTTATAGTTTATATATCTTTATTATTAAACGTGTCATGGAGGTGAAGATGTAATGAAAAAAAATAGTATTGTAAAAAAAATATACTTAGATAGTACCATTAAAAAAATAACCAAAAAGGTAAAACTTTTAGGTATTAATTGTAAATATGACCCCATTGATTTATTAAATACACGTTTAATGTTAAGCCTTATTTTATTTGTGGTTATCTTAATTTTCTTTAAAAATGGCTTTTTTGTAGCCCCAATCTCAGTTGTTATTTTCCATTTTTTAAGTGAATATTTTATTCTCGATTTACCTATAAAAAAAAGAGAAGAAAAACTAGAAGAAGAAGCTATTTTCTTTTTCGAAGTTCTTGCCTTAACCCTCGAAAGTGGTCGTAACTTAACATCTTCTTTAACTATTACAAGTAAGAATGTTGATAGTGAGTTATCAAAAGAATTTCAAAAGTCTTTAAGTGAAATGCGCCTAGGTAAAAGTTTTCCCGAAGCTATGACTAGCATGAAAGAAAGAATACCAAGTGATGCGATTAATAATGCTATTTTAAATATTGTTCAAGCTAGTGTTTTTGGTAATAGTATTGAAGAATCTTTAAATAACCAACTTGATTTTTTAAGAGATAAAAGAATTTTGGAAATCAAAGGACGTATTGGTAAACTTCCCACTAAAATAAGTATCATTTCCGTATTATTTTTCATTCCTATTATCTTACTCGTTATTTTATCACCTGTTCTAATTGAATTTTTGGGAGGTGTCTAAATAATGTTAAATAAAAAAGGCATGACACTTTTGGAAATTGTTATCAGCATTGCCCTTATTTCAGTCGTCATGTTATTTTTATTTAGTCTTTTAAATGATATTCAATATGAATCTAAACACACATCTTACGCAAAAGATTTTCTAGTTAGTAGAGCAACAATTATTAAAGATGTCGAAGAAGATATTTTGAATAATAACATTACGAATGTTATGCAAGTGAATGTGGATGCAAATAAAACCACTTTAAATTTTTTTGTAGGTAGTGACCCTTCTAACATGAACCTGGAGGTTGAAAGTAAGAAAATAACTTATAAAAATGCCGCAGGTGAAAAAGAAAGCTATTCTTTAAGTAAAGATAATGATGAAGAAGTGTTTGATTTTGCTAACATTAAAATTAATTCTTATGCCGGAAGTAAAATTTATAAACCAGTTGATACTGATGGTGATGGCATTTGTAATTTTAATTGTGATGATAATAGTCCTAAAAATGATGATTATGCTGTTGAACCTGATTTTAAATATTATCATATTATCATTCCGGTTTTAACCGGGGCTAGTGATAATGCCATTGATGATTTAGAATTTTTCTTTTTAGTTAAAAAGTAAGGAGGTAAGTCATGAAAAAAAACGGTTTTGTCTTTATTGAAACTATTGTTGTAACAGGCTTTTTAATTACTTCTTTAATGATTTTATATACATTATTTGTCGCCACAAATAATAGAGAAACAAGAAAATTAAGATATGATGATCCTCCCAAAATTTATGAGACGTATTATTTATATCGTTATTTAGAAAGTTTTAAATTAAGTGATTTAGTAGATAATTTAAAGGAAGGAAAAAGTAATTATGAGACTATTTATCGAAGTCGTGCTAATCTTTTTCCAGATTATCAAAAAGAAAGTGCATTTTTTGAAAACATGTGGGCTGAACTTCATGTCGAGGCTATTTACTTAATTCCTTCAAAAGTTTCTGAAATAATAACTTGTCCAAAGGGAAAATATACGACAATTTGTTCCGACAGGAATTTAATGAGTTATTTAAATACTTTAGATGATGATGAGAATAATATTTTTTATTTTGTGGTGGAGTATAAGCACAAAAAAGATGGTACAACATGTGAACAAAAAGATTGCTTTTATTATTTTTCTCATTACAAAATAACGACTTAATGAGTACTTTAGTTTTTCTTTTTACTATAAATGAATAATAGTAGTAAGCTAATCAGTTCAAATATACCTAATAGTATTGGTAAAATCTCATATAAAACTAATTCTTTGGGATAATAAATACCACAAAGTAATGTAACAAGATAAAGAAGAAAAAGTAAAATTGGGAAAGTAATTTTTAAACATTTTTTTGGTAAGCATTCCTTTAAATTATTGCCAGCAATAGATAACGTCATAAATAAATCAAACAACCACGCAACTGAAATAATATTTTCTACTTTTTCAATAAAATTAAACAATTTAATTTTCTTTAAAGTCATATATTCAGGATAACGATAAATTTTAATAAGATTTGGCCCTAAAACACCGATGATAAAAAGAGACATAATAATGACTGTTAAAGATGAAAACAAATATTTTAAAACGTATTTGTTTTTTTTTGCTTCCATATTAAGTAAAAGTAAAAAAGGGGCTGTACTATAAAAAGTATAATACAAAGTACCTTTAAGTAAAGAAGGAGTATTCGTTGTTAAAACAGGTAAAAAAGATTCTACTTTAAAATATTTTATTAAGCCAAGACCTGCAAAAATAAATAAAATGAAAGAAATAGGCATTAAAATTTCGCCAACTTTAGCAATCGTAGTTAACCCTTTTTTACAAGCTCGAAAGACCAAAAAAGGAATGGGAAATGAAATAAAATATATAGGCGATTTAAGTAAGAAAAAAGAATCAGCAAACGTTTGGAAAATAAAGGCTATTTGAGTATAAATTAAAATATTAAAAAGAAAAAAGATAACTAAAAGTATACATTTCCAAAGACTATTATCTTTTTTTAGGGGAATAAGATTAATCTTTTCTTTGAGTTTCCCATAAAGATAGATAATACCAGTACCGAAGATAGTTCCTAAAATAGCGCATATATAAGTATCTTTACCTGTTAGTTTTAAAAGATAAGAAAAGCCAAAACCCAAGAAAAAAACCCGCCCTAAAAAGTAAGATAAAACAAATATTTTACGTTCATTCATTTGGATTCACCTCAAAAATTAACCCATTTTTATTGATATCTAAATCGATATTAACTAACGTATCTTTTAAATACCAATTTGTTAATTCTTTCCTTTCTTTTTGATAATAAATATTTTGAAATTCTAACACATCACTTTGGAGGTTTTGAATTTTTTTAATTAAATGATCTATTTCCTTTTTGATTTCTTCACTAAAAGAATGGCTCAACTCTTCATAACTAGAAGAAGTACGAAAATCTATTTCACAATTATCTTCAATAACACTTCCTTTTAAAGAAGAATTGATAATAATATTATCTTCTTTTACTTTTATATCTGTATCGCGATTATGATATAAATCAATGGTAATAGTTTTATCTTCTTTAAAAGGACAGGCCATTTTAATAAATGTATTATCACTTGTATTTTTAAGCAAATTAAATAAAGAAGTTTCTTGTTCATTTAATTGTCCAACCATTTGATAATCCTTAAATAAGGCCATTCCGGAAAGAGCAAAAGTTGTTGTTTCATCTTTTTTTATTGTATTTAAATAAGCATCTTTTTTAGGGTCAACAAAGTTATTCATCAAAGTTTCAAAATCCATACTAATTGCTATTTTAGGAGTAGAACGATTATTAGTAAGGGCTTTTTCTAGAGCCACAGATGTCACTGGAGATGCTTCATTATTATTTTCAAGTATTACAGATGCTTTTCCGTCTAAAACAATAAGGGGGTAAAATATTTTGCGAATATTAGGTTCCCTTAAAATGTAGTCAGTTACATCTTGCATATAGTTTTTAGCGATTTCTTCACTAAATAAAATCACTTTAACATGGGCAAAATAGCCTTCTTTATGAATTTTTAAACTAGCATTGGCGAAGGCTTCAGAAATTGTTTTACCAGTTGCTTTTACATAAGATGCTTTTTCATCGTTTTCTTTTTGACATTCCAAAACTTCAAAAGTAACCTCATAATCATCTTCATAATCAATGGCAATCCCTGAAATAATGGCTAAATCATTTAATTCTTGATAGTCATAACAACCTCCTAAAAAAAGAGGAATAAGAAGAATAAAAAGTAATTTTTTCATTTGTCAATCCTCCTTTGTTTCGTAAAGTTTTGTTCGGTAAGTAAAGGGCTTCTTTCGGTGTTTTTAGAAAAATTGTTTTTAAGAAGACCTTGCATTAAATATTTGAAGTCAAAAGGGGCTAGAGGATAAAAATAAGGTTCATCTAATGTTTTAATTTCAATAACATGAATGAGAAAATAGATAAAAGCTAAAACGATGCCATAAAGGCCATACAAGGCCGCGGCAAAAAGAAAAATAATTCTAAAATAACGCGCGGCATCAACAAGTTCTATTTCCGTAAATATTAAACTTGTAATAAAGGTAAAGGCAATGACAATAATCATAATCGGACTAACAAAACCTGCTGATACGGCTGCTTCACCAAGTATTAAAGCTCCAAGTATGGAAATAGCACTTCCGTAAGTGTTAGGAAAACGAAGATCACTTTCTCTTAAGATTTCATAAATAAAAAGCATTAAAATAGCTTCTACCAAAGTAGGAAAAGGTACATTATTTCGTTGAGCCGAAAAGTTAATAAGTAAAGAAGAGGGAATAGTTTCAGGATTATAATTAATAAGAGCAATGTAAAGACCAGGTGCCATCATTGTTATAAAAAAACACATAAAACGTAATACTTTTAAAAAATTAATATTATTTGTTTTACGATAATCATCACTGACAGGATTAATAAAATCACCAAAAAAAGCTGGCAATATAAGAGCAAAAGGGGATGTATCTATTAAAATAACTATTTTTCCGGCCATTAAAGCACTAGATACATAATCAGGTCTTTCTGTTTTAATAACTGTTGGAAAATTAGTCTTGTTTTCTTCTTCTAAATATTCGGCAATAACACCGGAATCAATAATACCATCAATATCTATTTTTTTAAGTTGTTTATAAATTTTATCAAGACTATCTTTTTTAACAATATCATCAAAATATAAAATGTTTAAAGTTGTATTAGTTTTTCTACCTATGACAACATTTAAGGCTTTCAAGGTGCTAGATTTAATTCTTCTTTTAACAAGACCTAAATTAATTTGAATATTTTCTGTAAAAGCATCTTTAGGTCCAAATACGTCCTGTTCTGTTTTAGCCTCTGGTATTCCTCTTGTAATATCTGCTTTGGTTTCTAAAGCTAAAATCTCACTACCTTTAATAACAATAGTAAAGCCATTTGTTATATAAAATTCGATTTCATCTATTTTATTTAAAATTAAAGTATGAGGTGCAGGAATTAAACTTTGAATATCCTTAAATGATTTCTTTTTTAAGGCTGTTAAAAGAGTAATGTTTTTTAAAATATAATCATTAACTTTATCACTACCAGTGACACTTTCTAAATATAAAACGTACAAAGTTGTTCGATAGTTTATCTTGATTTTTTTAATGACAAAATCCGTATTGTTTTCAAATTGTTTTTCTATTTGCCTTAAAATAATATTTTGCATTGATATCACCATTTTTAATATGAAACAAAGGAAAAAAATTTATGCGTTTCTTGAAAAAAAAGTTTGCATATGATACTCTTTTAAAAAGAAAGCGATGATTTTATGAAAGTACGTATTGAAAAATTTGATTATGAAGGTAGAGGACTTTGTCATATTGATGGTAAAGTGACTTTTGTTCCTAAAACTTTAAAAGGCGAAGTTGTTGATATCAGTTTAGAAAAGAGTGAAAAGCATTATAACGTAGCTAAACTTAAGGAAATAATAGAGAAAAGTCCGGAAAGAATTCCTTCTTTTTGTCCTTACAGTAGTCTTTGTGGTGGTTGTACTTTTTCGCATCTTTCCTATGCAAATTCCCTAAAGTATAAAAAAGAAATTATCAGTGATTTATTAAAACAAAACAATATTTCTTTTTCTTCTTTAGAAATAGAACCTTCAAGGCCTGTTTTAGGATATCGTAATAAAGTAAGTTTAAAAGTAGAAGAAAAAGAGTTTGGCTACTACGAAGAACAAAGTCATCGTTTCATTCCTATTAAAAATTGTTATTTGTTAAGTCCTTTTATTGAAAGTCTTTTAAAAGATTTTTCTATGTTTCATTTTCAAAATGGCGAACTTATTATACAAACAAATAGTAAAGGGGAGATGCTTTTAAATATTAAAACCCAAGATAAAATTTCTATTTTAGAAGAATTTACTAAACCATTACAAAGATCTTTATTGAAACATTTTTAATCATATATAATTTAATCAGAAAGAAAAGTATATGAAATAAAAAAATTATGCTATAATTAACATTAATTGATGAGCAGATGTGCTAACGATGGTTAAAAACAAGAGTTTTTTTTGGAAAAGGAGAAATTTATGAGAAATGGTTGGAAACAAGGAGCTGTTATTATTTCTATATCGATTTTGTTAGTGAGTATTTACTTGGTTTATAATTTTATAATTAATCCTAGGGATGAATTTGGAAATCGTTGTCAAACACTTTATAATCAAAAACAATATGAATTAGTTACAAAGGACAAGATTGATATTCCTGAAAAATCTTGTTTTGTGTCGGAATGCTGTTCTCATGTGGCAACTTTTCGTTCTAAAAAAGATTATGAATCTTTAACAAAAGAGTTAGAAAATTTAGAAAAAAGTTTAAATTCTGTCTATTCTGATTTAGAATTTGAAATTAATGTTACGCAACATGATTTTTATAATACTTATATAATAAAGTATTATAAAAATAAATAATATATTAGGTAGGGACTGTTGAAAAATTATGTAATTAATTTCGACAGTTTTTTTCTTTACATATGGAAATTTTTCAAAATTTATTTTCTTTTGGTGAAGAAACTTATCTTTATATTGTAGAGATAAATTATAGGTGATAGTTTAACTAAGGATTAACAAAAATTATGCGTTTCTTGCAAAAAAAGTTAGCATATGATACTCTTTTAAAAAGAAAGCGATGATCTTATGAAAGTATGTATTGAAAAATTTGATTATGAAGGAAGAGGACTTTGTCATATTGATGGTAAGGTGACATTTGTTCCTAAAGCTTTAAATGGGGAAGTTGTTGATATCAGTTTAGAAAAGAGTGAAAAGTATTATAATATTGCTAAACTTAAGGAAATAATAGAGAAAAGTCCGGAAAGAATTCCTTCTTTTTGTCCTTACAGTAGTCTTTGTGGTGGTTGTACTTTTTCGCATCTTTCCTATGCAAATTCCCTAAAGTATAAAAAAGAAATTATCAGTGATTTATTAAAACAAAACAATATTTCTTTTTCTTCTTTAGAAATAGAACCTTCAAGACCTGTTTTAGGTTATCGTAATAAAGTGAGTTTAAAGGTACAAGAAGGAGAGTTTGGTTACTATGAAGAACAAAGTCATCGTTTCATTCCCATTAAAAATTGCTTTTTGTTAAGTACTTTTATTGAGAGTCTTTTAAAAGACTTTTCAATGTTTCATTTTCAAAATGGTGAACTTGTCATTCAAACAAACAGTAAAGGGGATATGCTTTTAAATATTAAAACCCAAGATAAAATTTCTATTTTAGAACAATTAACGAAAAAGCACTCGATTAAAGGTATTTTACTTAATAATAAACTGGTTTATGGGACCAATATTTTAGAAGAACAAAGAGGAAATATTTATTATCGTTATTCTTTTCATTCCTTCTTTCAAGTAAATGCCTATATTTCTGAAAAGATAAAAGAAGATGTCATGGATTATGTGAGGTCTAAAGATGAAGTATATGATCTTTACTGTGGAGTAGGTTTCTTTTCCCTTCCTTTAGCCTTAAGGGCAAAGAGTGTTATTGGTATTGAAGAAAACAAAGAAGCTATTTTAATGGCTTTAGAAAATGCTCGATTAAACCATATTGAAAATGTTTCTTTTAACGTTGGCAAAGTAGAAGAAATTTTACCTAAAGTACATCATGATATCACGCTTGCCTTAGTAGATCCACCAAGAAGTGGCTTAAAACCTATTGTTATAAAGACACTTGTGGATGCTAATATTCCTAAAATTTTATATATTTCTTGTCATCCCTTAACCTTAGTAAGAGACTTAAAAGAGTTTACCAAATACTATGAAATTGAATCCATAAAGCTTTACGACATGTTTGCTTACAGTAAGCACGTAGAATGCCTTTGTGTTTTAGAAAGAAAATAATTATGAAAGATTTTAAAATAATAAATTTTGATTTAGAGAATATTGAACATATAAAATTATTAAATAATTTTATTTCATCCCCTGGGAGTGAATTAGTATCAAGCAATGTATCTAGATTTGTTATTAGAAATTTAGAATTAAATAAGAAAGATAATATCACAAATGTTTTTATTATAGATAATGACAATAATAAAATAGGTTTAGCTTTTTTAAATTATCATCCTAAAAAAGAATATAATGGTGTTATGCTTCCGGAAGAAATAGAAATAGGTTTGGGCTTATTACCTGAGTATAGAGGAAAACGTTTTGGAACATTATTTGAAAAAGAGTTTAGCGAGTATTTACTTAATAAATATCAAAACTTTAATGAGATTGTTGCTAGAGTTGATGATGATAATATTAAATCTAAAACGGCCGTTATGAATTCTGGCTTTGTTCATATACAAGATGATGAATATCATTATAAGAGAAGATAATAAATAACTTCATATATTATTTATTCGGGGAGCAGTAACTCTAGACCTGTAAAATTTATGGTGGTTTCTGTCGAAAGTTTCGTAGACAAGACGGTATTAGATGTCTTAAAAAATTTCAATTAAATGAGAATTCAATTTGTGTAAATAAAAGTACTAAGTTTTATAGTATAATCTAGATGTAGTAACACTAGAATGAGGTGAAGTACGCAAAATAAAGATTGGCGTAATTATCAAAATAGAACTTTAAATGCTAAAGTATCTAGTTTATTAATAGAATTTTTAACGAAATATAATGATATAAAGACGATTGTTGATTTAGGTTGTGGTGCCGGTAATGAATCGGTTTATCTCTTACGAAAGGGTTATAAAGTCACAGCGGTTGATAGACAATTAAACAAATCTTTTATATTAGATAGATTAACAGAAGAGGAAAAAAATAGTGTTTCTTTTATAGAAAGTGATTTTAAAAATTTAATATTACCTCAGGCTGATTGTGTAATAGCCATGTTTAGCATCCCTTTTTGTGAGCCAATATATTTTGACGAGTTATGGGATAAAATTTATTCTTCTTTAAATAATAATGGCTATTTTGTTGGCCAATTATTTGGTAATAGAGATGCTTGGGCAAAGTTAGATTCGGTAAACACTTTCACTAAAAAAGAGGTATTAGAAAAACTTTCAAAATATGAGATACTTCTTTTAGATGAAAAGGAGTATGTAAGGGAAAGGGACAATAAAAAGTGGCATTATTTTAATATCATAGCTAGAAAAAAATAAAGTCAAGATAAAAACTTGGCTTTTTTTCACGCAAACTGTATAATAAATATAGATGATAAGTGGGTGGAACGATGATAAAAAATGTTTTTGATATTAATCATTTCAATGTCTTTAGTGACGAAGAAAATTATTATTTTTTTAGAGCTCTTGAAGATGGAGATATTAAGTTAATCCAAAATAAGACAATTGTAGATGAAAAAGGAAATCTAAAAAAGCTTGTCACAGATAGAGAAGTTTATGGTGAAACTATTTTTAAAAAGAGCGATGCCCTATCTTTAGAGCAGATGTTAGAACATGTTAAAATGAATTACAATAAACATACTAATTGTATTTCTTTTTCGACAAATGCCAATGTTGCTTTAGACTATGGACGCAACGTATTTCACGATAAATATGTTATGTTAAAAGTACCTAAAGATGAAGCCAACAAAAAACTTATTTTTGCTGGGCAATACATGCTTGAACAAATAAATCAAAAATTAGAAGATTATTATCACAGTTTAAAGCAAAACCAGAAAGAAGATGCTCTTGTCAAATATTATTTTGATTTTATTAATAATGCTAGTAATGAAGAACAATTGGATAAGGTAAGAAAAATGATAACCAAAGATTATGTTAACGAATCAGATAGCATTTTTGTAGGAGGTCTAGACAAAATAACAAATTCATTAAATTATGGGGCTCTTAATCAAGAACAAAATTTTTTGAAAAATAAAATTTATTTAAAAATGGATATTATGAATCGACACCATCCAGTGTTGAAAAAAATTGGCAATCGTTTTTTAATTCATACCATTGGTAATGCGTTTTCTTCTATAGAATTTATCCATTACAATGATGTTGAAGGTGGTATTAAGGAAGTAAGTCCTGAAATTATGGATGTTTTATCTTTACTTCAACAGTTAGAGGAAACACCTCTTATAAAAGAACTCAAAGAAGAAGTTATCAAGAAAATAAATGAAGGTGTTAAAATGACTACTCATTTTGACTTAGAACAATACGATACGAATGCTTTTAAAAAGAGTTTAGATTTAGAAAAAGTTTATGAACTTACTAAAGGTCGAATGTCTTATCAAAAAGCTATTACTACCTACACGAAAACGTATACCCTCGTTAAATCAAAACTTCGAAAAGAAAAAAGTCTTTCTTTATTGAAAGAAATCATCAATGATAGAAAATATGATGCTGTTATCGAAAAGATGAGAGAAAAGACTTACGGTATTGAAAGTGGACTTACGAACCGCATCTCTAGTAAAGGCAATATAAGGCTAAGTGAATCTGTAAATTTACAAATAGTAGAAAGTGAACGTTATTTACTTGATTATGTAAATAAAATGGATATTTCTAAATTGGAAGACGTGTTGCAAAATCCTTTTGCAGAGTTACAAAGTTTGATTGTGAGTAATTATAAAGAGGAGCAATCATTTGATGCTTGGTTTTTAAATAATCTTTTTGGTTTAATTGACTGGTCCTATTATAATGTTCAGGAAAATTTAAGCGAAAGTCAAAAAAAATTACTATTAACGAATAGTTTTCCTAAAAATAGTTTAGGAAAAATTTATCATAAATTGAAAGAAAAAAAATTTGATGATAAGGCGATAGTTAACATATTTTTAATGTGGATTATTAGGAAAATGGATAAAGTGGATGCAAACAATTGCGTATCCCTAGATGAATTAGAAGAATTTTTTGGATGCAATAAAATCAAAAATACTCAAATTATTTTAAAACCCTATCAAAGAGAAGCTATTCAAAATATCAATGAAGCTTACAAATATCATGATTTTACATCAGTCATTTTACCAACCGGCACAGGTAAAAGCTATGTTTCTTTATCTGAGATGCACTATATGGAAATCGAAATCAATAAATTAGATAAAAATAAACATGCACGCATGCTTTATTTAGCACCAAATGAATATATTTTAAACCAATTAGAACGTATTATTGCTCTAAATTACCGTTCTAATTATCCTTTTTATTATCGTGATAAAGAAATTGTTAAAAGTGTTTTCCCTAATTTGACATTATGTACTTATCAGTATTTGAACCAGGGAAAAGGTAACTCTGATATCATCAACAATAAATATGATTTTATTGTTTTAGATGAGCTTCATCGGGCAGGAGCTAGTGAATGGCAAAAAAGTATAGATAAATTATTAGAAAATCAGACAGCTAAAGTACTCGGTATGACGGCAACCCCAGAAAGAGATACGGATAAAAGAGATATGACAGAGATTTTTGCTAAAAAATATGGTTACACCGAAGAAGAAATTTTAGCAGAAAGACACTTATCTTACAATATGGATTTATTAGATGCGATAGAAAGAGGAATTATTCACAATCCAAAAGTTATAAATTGTGAATATTCTCTTATAAAAGATGGTAGTTTGGATGAACTCGAATTAAAAATAGATGATATTATAGATGAGAGCAAAAAAAAATCCAAAAAAAGTGAATATGAAAGGATAAGAAAAGAGATTAATGAAGCTGATGGCATTGATAAAATTCTAAATGAAAATTTGTCTTTGGATGGTAAATATATTGTTTTTATTCCAGTGGCTAGAAAGAAAAATGGGGTTTATACAAATACCGAATCCGGTAAAGAACTAACCGAAACGCAAGCTCAAAGTATGATAAAAGCTTATCAAAATTTAATGAATCAATTATTATTTTCGGGACAATATTTAAAAAAGCATCACAAACCATTACAAAATATATATCATAAGATTAATCAAAAAGAAGTACTATCTAAAGAAGAATTGAACTATTTAAATGAGGAAAAAGAAAATATCTTATTGCTTGTCAAATTACACATAAATAATATGCCTAATGCCCTTCAAACATTCGCCAATGATATGGCTTTGGCCATTATTAACTATATGAATTGGACACCTCTTATTGATACTAAAATAGCATCTATTTTAAAAAATAAATTAAAAGATGAAATCGAAACGTATTGTATGTTATCGGATAACTCCCAAAAACAAAATGCCAAAAATTTAGCAAACTTTAATTCCTCAAAATCATCCAAGAAAAAATTTATGTTTGTTATAGATATGTTAAACGAAGGTGTCCATATAGAGCAAATAGATGGTATTATTTGGTTTCGACCTTTAAATGAGGACTCTAAAATATTATTTTTACAACAACTTGGAAGGTGTATCAGTGCTATTTGTGAAGATAATAAGGAAAGAATTCCTCTTGTTATAGATTTAGTTAATAATACTTTAAAGTTTAATTTTTTAAGAGACTTAGAACCAGAAAAAGATGATTTAAGCAGATTAAAATCTATAGCCACTTGGATTCGGCATTTTAATAAAATGCCTGATATTCGTGTTTCAGATCAAAAAGAAAGTAATATGGCTATTTTTTTACGAAAAATAAAACGACAATATTCTAAATTTATAGACGATACAAAATTAGAAATACAAACTGTAAAAAGAAAACAAATTATTGAGCAAATTATTCAAGTAGGTAGTGAATTTGATTTGTGGAATTATGAATTTCCTAAAGAAGATAACGATTATGTCCAGAAAAAAATGGATTCCTCAGAAGATTTATTTTCTAAATTATCTATAACAGGCGTATTAAGAAGTCTTTACAACCTATATAGAGAAACCGATGATTTAATAAATGCAAATAAGGCTATTATTTTAAAAGAAATAGCCGTGTACTTGCAAAACCAGCCTAATAAAATAACCAATTACAGTGCCATTGATGAAAGACTTAATTCAACAGGAGGTAAAATAAGCGTTTATTTAAACAATAATAGAAAAAAAATTATCGAACAGTTAAACGAAAATGAAAATGCCAAGTATATTTGCGATTACTTTGGCTGGTTAAACGAACAGATAAGTATGGATGATATATTAAAAGAAATCACGGAATACTTACAAAATCAAACGAAGCCAATAACAAATTTTAGGATAATTGAAGAAAGGCTTAAAATAACAGGTGGTAGAATAGGTATTTATTTAAGTAATAATAAAGCAAAAATAGTCGAAATGGCCAAAGAAAATGAGAATGCTAAGTATATTTGTCACTATTTTAGCTGGCTAGAAAAGAAAGCTGATGTAAAAGATATTTTAGAAGAAATCACGGAATACTTACAAAATCAAACGAAGCCAATAACAAGTCCTAGAACAATAGATGATAGACTTAAAACAACGGGCGGTAAAATAGGTTATTATTTAGACCACAATAAAGAAAAAATTATCGAACAGGCCAAAGAAAATGAAAATGCCGCGTATGTTTGTGATTACTTTGGCTGGTTAGATAAGAAAGCAAGTATGGATGATATATTAAAAGAAATCACGGAATATTTACAAAATCAAACGAAGCCAATAACAAGTCCTAGAACAATAGATGATAGATTAAAAATAACAGGAAGTAAAATGAGCATTTATTTAGTTAATAATAAAGAAAAAATTATCGAACAGGCCAACGAAAATGAAAATGCCAAGTATATTTGCCATTACTTTGGTTGGTTAGACAAAAAAATCACCATGGACGATATTTTAAAAGAAATTATGGAATACTTACAAAATCAACCTAGTCCAATATCAAGCCCTGATATAATCGAGGATAAATTAAAAACAACAGGAGGCAAAATAAGTAACTATCTAAAACGCAATAAAGAAAAAATTAGTGAACTTGCTTTGCAAGAAAACGAAGAGGCTAAATTTATCTATAATTATTTTGGTTGGTTTGATAAAAAAATAATCGTAACTATAGATGTTGCCTTAAAAGAGATTGTGGACTACTTGCGCTCACACCCTAATAAAATAACTAATTATCATAATATTAGTGACAGAATTCAAATGAAGGGTGGTAAGATTGGCAAGTACTTAGATTCTCATAAAAAAGAAATAATAGAACTTGCTTTACAAGAAAATGAAGAAGCTAAATTTATTTGCCATTATTTTGGTTGGCTAGATAAGAAAGCAAGTATGGATGATATTTTAAAAGAAATCACCGAATACCTGCGAAATCAGCTTCAACAAATAACAGATTTTAGAAGAATAGAATATAAATTAAAAACAACTGGAAGCAAAATGGGCAATTATTTAGCATACAATAAAAAAGAAATAATAGAACTTGCTTTACAAGAAAATGAAGAAGCCAAATTTATTTGTAATTATTTTAAAGTTTTTCAAAAAGATTTATATAAAAGATTAGATGAACTTGCTAATGATAATAGTCATTTTCAAAATGCTAAAAATATCTTAGAAGAAAGTAGGGATAAGAAAGATGGAAGAACAATATAATAATTTAATTAGAAATTTTAAAAAATTAGCTGTTGATGATAAAAAGGAAGAAATCATAAAAAAACTATATGAACTTATTAAATTATTTTATTTGGAAAATAAAAAAATAGATGATTTTAACGTTCCCTTAGGAATTTTAACACATTATACAGACGATAACTCCTATTATGACTTACTTTTTTCTTATATCATGTCCTTAAGAGAAGAAAGTGCAAAGCTAATTGAAAAAATAGAAGAAAGATAGAGGTATTCTTAATGAACATTGCTATTGAAAGGTGAAAATTTTTGTTTGGATTTAAAAGAAAATGTCAAAGAGATAAGAGCTGCCATATGTAAGTTTGGTGTTGGTATAATGGGTAATTACTCTTGTTGTACTTCTTCTATGAGTTCTTTAGGTCCTTTTAACTCAATGAAAATATAGAAAGTTTAAATACTTTGGAATGTGTCGAAGAAGAAATCTTGGCTTTTCTTTGCCATATTGATAAATTAAAAAAATATTAACATAACTGGGAAAATCCATCCACATGAAGAACCGGCTATTGATACTGTTTCATTAATAGAGGAAAAATATTTTAAACAAAAGGTGATAAATGTGAAAATATCAATTATTGAAGATGAAAAAAGTTTAGCTGATATTTTAAAATAAGCCTTAGAAGGTGATTACATTACCAATCCTTTTCACATTGAAGAGTTATTGCTCGTGTGAATATCCAACTCGGTATAGTAAATAATAAAATGACGTTTGCCAACTTAGAGTTAGATACGGAAAAACTTACTTTATCGCATACTAAAACCCATGAAAGTGTCACCCTAGTTCGAAAAGAATTTTTACTTTTAGAATATTTCTTTCCTAATCCGCATCAAGTTTTAAGTAAAGAGAGTATTTACGAAAAAATAAGGGGTTATTAGCAAAGATAACACAGCAAAAGAAATTACGTTAAAACTTGATAAAATTTCTAAAATTAAATTAACTGGAGATACCTCTGTCACCTCTTTGGCAAATGAACTTACGGATAATAGTAATATCGATTTCAACGGGTATACACTTTATGTAAATAATAAAGCTTTATCTTAAAAATCATGCTACAATAGTTCTAGAGAGTAGGGATTATTGTGAAAAAGGAAAAAATAATTTTAATATTAACCATCATTTTAATAGGAATAGTTCTTTTAAATGGTGGCTTTTATTTATTTAAAAATAAAAAAATCAATGAAGAAACTTTAAATATCACTTCTATGATAACGCTTGATAATCCAGAAGCAAAAGTTTATCCTAACTTTTATTTACTTGAAAACGAAAAGGGCATAACACTTTATAATTTTGAAAATCAAGAATTATTCCAATATAATGAAAATTATACAGACTATCATATTTTAAATAACACACTTCTGGCCATTAAAAATAATACTTATGTAAAAATACTTTCTTTAACTGGTGAAGTTTTATTAGAAGGAGAAGAAAATTTTGCTGATTTAAATAGTGAAGAATATTTCTTTATAAACAATACTCTTTATAATAAAGAATTAAAAGAAATTTATACTTTAACAAATGATCAGGCTAAAGACCTTTCCTATTATACAATCATTAATGATATCTTACTTCTTTTCTTTAATAATCAAGAAAATGAAATGATTGATTTAACAGCCAAAGAAATTATGGCTAAATCCTTTAATTCTTATGTTACCTTTGAAAATTACACAGGTGTACCATCTTACTTTGCCTTATCATATGATGATACTTATAAAATCGTTAATACAATAGCTAAAAAAATCATTTTAGATGATGTTACTATTAGTGAAAATAATGTATTAAAAAATAAGGATGGTACTTATTATATTTACAACAATAAAATTTATCAAAATCATACAAATATTAATGATGATTATTATATGGATTTTACAGGCTGTCAAGAGGGTGGAAAATTAGTAAATAAGGATGGTACTCTTATAATAGATAGTTGTAGTCTTTATTATGAAGAACCTTTTAAAGATGTTTTTGTAGGTTCTTTAGAAACAAAAAGTTTTTTAAAAACTAAAGATGAGATGATATATGCCAACCGTTTTCAAAAAGTTGGTCAGTATATCATGGGCTATTTTTTAGAAAATGATCAAAATAGTATTAAAATTTATGATGAAAAAGGAAAACTTGTTAAGGAAAATATAGAAATTAGTGTTTTAAATGATACTCTTTATGAAGGTTATGATTTGATAACTTCAAAATCTTATTTTTTATGATAATCTTCTTGTCGCGAAAACCTTATTTCATACTTATCTTTATAAAATGGAAAAAGGAAATAAAATAGACATTAATCAAAAAGAAGAAATACCTTTAAACAAAGAAGAGGTTATTGCAACATATAATTTACAAAATATAGAGAAGAAAATAGAAGATAATGAAGATTTTTTTACTAAATATGCTTATCTAGTTACCAAAAATAAATCTTTAGAGCCTTACCAACAAGAAGTTATGAATATTTTTTCGGTAGTTGTCGATGCTAAAAACTATTTAGATGAATTTTCTTTTTTAAAAAAATTAAAAGAATTAAATATTTCTTATACTTCTGACTTACCAACTGGGGTGGCTGCTTTATATATTGATGGGACAACCACGATAAATTATCATGAAAAAGATAAAGGTACGCTTTATCATGAACTTATGCATTTTGTTGATTTTTCTATAAATAAAAACACATATTCTTACAATCTTTATAAGTGTGCCAATGATTATAAAGTTTCATCATCTTATTTAAAAGATTGTGAAAGACTTAATTTAAATACCAACTTTATCACAGAAGCTGGGGCTGAAATTTATGCGGCTAAATACTTTACCAACGAAATGGATTCCTATGCTCCTGCACCCCATATTCTAGAAGCTTTAGAATACATCCTCGGTAGTGAAAATATTTCTAAATGGTATTTTGCAAGTGATGAATATTTTAAAGAATTATGGTTAGAGTTAGGATATTCAAAAGAAGAAGTCACTTCTTTATTAGATGCTTTTACTCTTCAAACGCAAGTTATTAAAAATGTAAATGATAAACAAACTATTTTAATTGTCGAGGCCTTAATTGATTTATATAAGAAGGAAAAGGATATGACTTTAGATAATGACAATACCTTTAAATATATCTTGGCAAGAATTATATCTAATATAGATGTAAGTTCATCTAAATATTCTTCTTTATTAAAAAGCATTCAAGAAGAATATAAAAATTTACCAGTGCTTTTTCAAGAAACTTTTAAAGACTATTATTTATCCCAAACTATGGGAGATATCTTAATGAAAGATGGTAAAATATATCTTGTTTTTCTTGCTTATAAAGATAACCAAATAGGTGATATTATTGTTGATTTTGATTTTGATAATAAACAAATTAGAGATTTTAATTATCAAGAAAGAGAATAAGAAAAATGTGTTATAATCTTTTAGAGAGGACTTGATTATATGAAAGTATCTATTTCCTATTTAAAAAGTAAGGAAGATAGTTTAACAACTATAAAAAAAATAAATGAAACAACGGGTGATTATTTACATGTTGATTTAATGGATGGTCTTTTTTGTGGCGAGAATAATTATCAAAAAGAACCTGTCTTAGCCCTATTAAATGAGAGTACAAAGAAGTTAGATATCCATTTAATGATGGAAAATCCCCTTAATACGATTGTAGATTTAAGTATTTTAAGACCAATGCGCATCACGATTCCCTGTGAAATAGACAATGTGAAAGACTGTCTTTTATTACTTGATCGTCTAGGTATAGAAAAAGGGTTAGCCATTAATCCCGAAACGGATATTGTTAAGATATCACCTTATGTTAATGAAATTGATTTTCTTTTAGTTATGAGTGTTCATCCAGGTAAAGGAGGACAAACTTTTATAGAAACGACTTCAGAAAAACTAAAAAATATAAGAAAATTATTTCATAAAGAAATTTCTGTTGATGGGGGAATTAACGATCACACCATAAAAATGGTAAGTCAATATGTTGATGAAGTGGTCGCGGGTTCTTATATTTGCTTAAGTGACAATTATGAAAAAATGGTGAAAAAACTAAAAGATAATTGATTTTATACCTCGTAAGGGTATATAATGAAAACGGTGATGCAATATGGCAGAATGTATTCGCAAAAAACATCGAAGCGCCGAGGAAAAGAAAAATTTAACGAAACGCTTAAATATCATCGAAGGTCAAGTAAGAGGGGTTAAAGATATGGTTTTAGAGGATCGTTATTGTGATGAAATCATGATTCAAATCTCAGCTATCAACAAATCTTTAAAAAGTCTTGGTACCGAAATGCTCAAAAATCATTTACAAACTTGTATAGTGGATGAATTAAAGAATGATAATTTAAGTGCTATTGATGATGTTATCAGTTTATTTGATAAATTAAATTAGAAAGAGAGTGTTGTTTATGAAAAAAGTTTGGATAACTTTATTATTATTGGTAGTTATGATATTACCAACTCATGTTTTTGCTGATGAAGTAAAAAGTGAAAATTTAGACGAAATTTTAACATCAAAGAATATTACTCATGATTTTAGTAACTATAGTGAAAATGATGATCAAGCCATCGTTTACTTATTCTATGGTCAAAGCTGTGGTTATTGCCAAAAATTCTTAGAATTTTTAAACGGTATCATTCCTGAATATGGAAAATACTTTAAAGTTGTTGGTTATGAAGTGTGGAGTAATTCTGCGAACGCTGATTTAATGGATAAAGCGGCTAAGATTTTAGATGAAAGTGCTGATGGAGTACCATTTATTATTATCGGGGACCAAGTATTTACAGGATATAGTAGTTCATATGACGATAAACTTAAAAGTGCTATCAAAAGTTTATATGATACCAAAAAAGAAGATCGTTATGACATCCTAAAAGAAATAGAAAATGGTGATTCTAAAAAAGAATCAGGATCTTCAAGTGTAGCGGTTATTATTTGGAATTTTGTCTTCATTGCTGTAGCAGCCGTAACTATTTTAGTAGTAGCCAATAATCAAAATAAAGCTTTAGTAGCTAAAGTAGAAAGTTTAGAAGCTCAAATAGCTAATTTAAATAAAAAAGAAGAACCAAAAGAAACGAAAAAAACAAAGACTTCAAAAAAATAAAGTCTTTTTTTCTTGTCTTAAAATTAATAATTCTATATAATAATGAATAGAAAGGCGGTCTTTATTATGGCAGTAGTTACCCTTTTACCAGCGGATAAATATATGGTTGTCAATAAAACTATTTTAACTGACCAAGACCGTAAATACTTAGTTAGCTTTTATGAACCTATTATCGGTTCTTTAGCTGTTAGTTTATATCTCACTTTATGGCGAGATTTAGATCGTTACACTTTTGTTAGTGCTGATTATAATCATCATCATTTAATGACTATTTTAAAAACAAATTTAGATAGTATAAAACTGGCTCGACAAACTTTAGAAGGAGTAGGTCTTTTAAGAACTTATTTTATGGCAAGTGAACCCAATAATTATGTATATGAACTTTATTCGCCAATGAACCCCAAAGAGTTTTTTCAAAATCCTATTTTTAATGTTGTTTTATATAACAACATCGGCGCCTTTGAATATAACCTTTTAAAAAAAGAGTACAGTGTTTTAAATATTAATTTAAAAGGATATGAAGAAGTAACGAGTCATTTTGATGAGGTTTTTAAATCATCTTCAGAGCTTCCTAGTATTGAAGCACTCGGAAGAGAAACATTGCCTTTAAATATGCAAGATCAAATTGATTTTGACTTATTAATATCATCCTTACCGAAAGGTATGTTAAATGAGAAAATCTTAAATAAAAGAATGAGGTCTTTAATTAATAATCTTTCTTTTGTATATAATATTGATACCTTAAAAATGTGTGAGATTATTAGACTTTCTATTAATGAAAAAGGGGCAATTGATAAAGATACTTTAAGACTTCAAACCAGAAAATATTATCAATATAATAATCATGGCAAATTACCAACCCTGATTTACCGGGCTCAACCAGAATATTTAAAAAGCCCTAGTGGTGATACTTCTAAAAAAGGAAGAATTATCGAGGTTTTTGAAAATACAACTCCTTATGATTTTTTATGTGCCAAATATAAAACCGGAACACCTACCGTAAGAGATTTAAAATTATTAGAGTATTTACTCGAGGATGTTGGTTTAAAACCTGCTGTGGTAAATGTTTTGATTGATTATGTTTTAAAGAAAAATAATAACAAACTAAACAATGCTTTTGTTGAAACTATTGCTGGTCAGTGGAAACGTCTTGGTATAGAAACGGCGAAAGACGCGATGGAAGTGGCTGAAAAAGAACATAAAAAATATATAAATAAATTTAATAAAGTGTCTGTTAAAAAAGTAAATGAAGAACCACCTGTTTGGTTTGACGAAAAAATTAGTAAAGAAAGCATGACCGAAGAAGAAGAAAAAGAGTTAGAAAGTATGTTGAAAAAGTATGAATAACATAAGTGTTGACGAACGTGATATTTTTAGCTATATCGATTTAGAACAATACATTATAGAAAGAAATTATCTTCTTTCCTATCGTGAATACGAACTTATTAAAGTATATTCTTATTTATTAAATCGTATTTCCATAGTTTTAGAAAAAGAAAATGACGAAATAATGAAAGTACAAATGTTTTTTGAAACATCAGAGCATTCTTTTTTTAACTGTTGGACAAAAGTTGATTTAAAAGACCAAGAAACTTTACGAAGAAGAAATATGAATCTAAATGAAGAAGATGTTCAAAATTATGAAGATTTCGTTTCTTATGCAAAAGAAAGAAATTATGTTTTAAATGGGGAAGAATTTTATTATCTTACCAAAGACAAAGAAAAAACAGGACTTATTTATTGTAAATTTGAGCCTAAAAATAATGATTCTTATTTTTATAATCAAGTAACTGGTAAATGTTATATGGCTTTCAAAGGAGATAAAAATTTGACGATTTATTTGAAATCTTATATGGAAGACCAACTAGAAAGAAGAAAGGAAGAGAAAATATGCACTTTAAAAAGGACTACGAAAGTTTAAAGAAAAATTATGATGAAGCCTCAGCTAATCCCAAGTTTAAGGCTTTAGTATCCAAACTTCATTTAACTGAAGAAGAGGCTCTTACAAGAACGACTAAGCTTTTGGACATTTTAAATGAATTACAAAATTGTCAAAATTGCGCAGGTTTATACGAATGTAAAAATGCTTTAAAAGGGCATGTTAATATCTTTATTAAAAAAGATGGCAATATTTATCCAACTTATAAACCATGTAAATATAAGATGAAAGAAGCCGAAGATAAAAGTAAAAAAATGAGTGAAGAACAAATTAATACGACGGCAAGAATGAAAGATATTGATGTTAAAGATAAAAAAAGAATTTTAGTTATAAAATGGTTAGACAATTTTTATCAGGAATTTTCTTTTTCTAAACCTATGAAAGGACTTTATTTACATGGTAATTTTGGGGCTGGCAAAACATTTTTGATAAGTGCCTTACTTCATGAATTAGAAGAGAAAAAAGATGTTAAAGTGAAAATTATTTATTTTCCCGAAACCTTACGGGTTTTAAAATCAGATTGGGAACAATATGAAGCAAGACTTTTCGAATATCAAACTATTGATATTTTATGTATTGATGATATCGGGGCCGAAAAAGTAAGTGAGTGGGGAAGAGATGAAGTATTAGGGACGATTTTGCAGGCTAGAATGAATCGTAATTTAACAACATTTTTTACATCTAATTTAACTCTTTCGGAATTAGAAAAACATTTTTGTATGGATGATTCTAGTGAAGAAAAAATAAAATCACGGAGAATTATGGAAAGAATTAAACAACTTTCTATAGATACAGAAATGATTAGTGAAAATAGAAGACATTAAATTTTGCCTTCTTTTTTTAATTTTTCAAGTTCATTTTCTATTTTTTCTAAAGTATTCAAAATAGTATTAATATCAATATTTTGATTCTGATTATTTTGCTTATTATTTATAAGGGCAAGTTGGCCTGAGTAGGCAATTAAATAATCTCCTAGTAAAACAAGCCAGTTACCAATGCTTACGCTTTCTAAGGAATCCATTGATGGGGCAATGGCGGCACCAACTAAAGTAGCTGATAAAGCATAAAGCTGTGGGTCGATATTAAAAGGAAACATAAAAAAGCCCCCTTTTTAAAAAGATATGCATAGGACAAATATTTTAGAATGGCATAACTTATTAATAGGATGTGATAGTATGCTAAAAAAATTAACAGATATTCCTTTAAATGAACCTGTTATAATTAAAAGTATTTTCTTACCAGAAAAAAAACGCTTTAAATTATTACATTTTGGTGTTTTAGAAGGTAAAACAATAACTGGTATGTTAGAAAGCCCTTTAAAAGGCGCAAGGGCTTATAAAACAGCAAGTACGATGTTTACACTTCGTGATGAAGATGCCTCTTTAATATGGGTGATAATATGAAAAAGAAAAGAGCATGTTTTGTTGGTAATCCTAATGTTGGTAAATCCTCGTTATTTAATTTTTTAACTCATAAAAATGAACATACGGGTAATTGGACCGGTAAAACAGTCAAAAATGCTTATGCTACATTTAGCTATAAAGATACACTTTGGGAAGTTGTTGATTTACCAGGAACTTATTCTTTGATAGGTGAAAGTCAAGAAGAAAAAATTGCTTCGTCTTTTGTCTGCTCTTTAGATTATGACTTAGCTGTGGTTGTTTTAGATGCTTCGAATATAGAAAGAAGTATAGTTTTACTTTTAGAAGTTTTAGATGTTACTGATAAGGTAATTATCTGTTTAAATTTAATGGATGAAGCAACATCTCAAAAGATAAATATTGATGTCCTTAAATTGCAACAAAGGTTAAATGTTCCTATTATTATTACAAAAGCAAGCGATGGAACTGGGTGTGCTAGATTATGTGATGAAATGAACCATTTTAGAGTAAATCCTAATATTTTTAAAGTAAAACATGAAGGGAAAATTGCTAATTATTTAACGCTTACCAATTCCTACGTTGATAAACCTGTTTCTTATTTATATCAAGAAAAACCTTGTAAAAATGAAAGTTTACAAAAAGTGTTACGTTTTTATAAAAACTATATAAGTCGGGAAGAACTATTAAAAAGTTATATTCATTGTGCGGATAAATTACTAGAAAACATTGTTGAAAGAAAAAAGCAAACTTTAAAAAAAGAAGATATTTTTTGGAATAAAATTCTTAGTCATAAAATTTCTTCTTTTGTTGTCACCAGTATCATTTTTTTAGTTATTCTTTGGTTAACGATTTTTGCGTCAAATATCCCATCAGACTTTATGTTTTCTTTTTTCGCAAGTGGTGAAAAATATTTATTAATGTTCTTTTCTTTTTTACCTGATTTTATTTTGCATCCTCTCATTTTAGGTGGATATCGGACCTTTTATTGGGTAGTATCAGTTATGATGCCTCCACTAATTATTTTCTTTCCTCTTTTTTCATATTTAGAAGATTACGGTTTATTTCCAAGAATTGCTTTTAATATGGATAAACCATTTAAAAAATGTGGCTCTTGTGGCAAACAAAGTTTAACAATGTGTATGGGTCTTGGTTGTAACGCGATTGGCGTGACAAACTCAAGGATTATGGAAGATAAAAAAATGCGCCTTTTAGCCATGTTAACTAATAATTTTATGCCTTGCAATGGTCGTTTTCCTGCAATGATAACAATGATAAGCTTATTTTTTGTGACAGATAATACCTTATTTAGTAGCCTTTTAGTTGCATTAGGATTATTACTAATTATCACTTTGGGTATCATTTTAACTTTTCTTTGGACAAAAATTTTGAATCATTTTATTTTTAAAAAAGAAGAAGTTATGTTTATTTTAGAATTACCAACTTTTAGAAGACCATCTATCTGGAAAACTTTTTCACAAGCCTTAAAAGAAAAAGCCCTTCCTGTTTTAAAAAGAGCCATGTTAGTTTCCTTTCCTTTAGGAATTTTAATTTATCTTTTAGCTTCTTGGCAATTAGGAAATAGTACTTTTCTTTTATTATTAGTTACTAAATTAAATGATTTTGGCCATTTGTTTGGCCTTGATGGGGCTATTATTTTAGCTTTTATCTTAGGAATGCCCGCGAATGAAATAGTTATCCCATCACTTTTACTTTGTTATACTAAAAGTAACGCCTTAGTTTCTTATACATCAATGGAAAGTTTAAGACATATTTTAGTAAATAATGGTTGGACATACATAACAGCCATATGCTTTTTAATCATATCCCTTTGTCATTATCCATGTACAACAACTCTTTTATCAATAAAAAAAGAAAGTAAAAGTTGGAGTTATACCTTTTTGGCCTTTTTAATTCCAACAGTGACCGGTTTATTTTTAACATTAATTCTTCATTTCTTGTTGACATAGTCGATTTTAGCTAAATAAGTTTGATTGTAAAATTTATTGCAAAGTTATTTCAGAATGATATAATATAACCGAAGGGAGACATTAAAAATATGGAAAATGTAATAAATTTTTATTTAGAAGCTAACAAATTAAAGGATGTAATTCGTACAGGTTGGAAAGAGGTTGGTATTCCAGCCGATAAGATTGAATCTGTTGCTGATCATATTTACGGTACTATGACATTAGTAATTGGTATTATAAGTGAACTAAAAGGTTATAGCGACATTGATTTTGCTAAAATTTATAAAATGTTATTTGTAAAAGAACTTGTAAAGGCAAAAACTTCTGAACGTAGTGTTTTATCTAAAGAGGAAAAGAAAGAAGCAGATAGAGAAAATATCATATCTATGCTTGAACCATTACAAATCCGTGATGAACTTTTGGGTTTATATGATGAAGCCGTTGCTGAGGAAACAAAAGATGCCAAATTCGTTTTATACGTCAGCAAATTAGAGTCTGATATCCAAGCTAAAAAATATGAAATGGACGGATATTTTACTTTAGAAAATGCCTTAAAGGATATTGAATATTATCCTGAAGATATTAAAAATTCAATTAAACCTCAGGTTGAAAATGCCTCTGATGGTTGGATTTTATTTGACCGTAGATATTATGAAGGTAACGATGATTTTGTTAATCTTTCTAATAAAGTTCAAGGTTTAAAATAAATTTTAAGTTATAAATTCATTTTATCTTGCATTAGTCTTATTTTATGATAAGATTAATGTATGCCGATTTAGTACAGTGGTAGTACAGATGCATGGTAAGCATCAGAGGGCAGTTCAATTCTGCCAATCGGCACCATTTGGAAATCTATCCAGACTTTTATAGTCTTGGATTTAATATAGAAAATATCAATTTCTAAAAGAAGTTGGTATTTTTTTGTTGTTAATTAAAGAAAGGACAGGTTTAAATGATTAATATCATAAAGAATGAATTAGATTTTGATGATGAATTAAAAAAGAAAATAGAATTTATATGTGGATTTTGTAATATTACTCCAACAATAATAAATGGTAATATAAGAAAAATTGATAGAACTAATTTATCATATATAGAGCCACACAGAATAATTATTAAAGGCATCACATTTCTAGCATTTAACTACTCAAAAACTATTTATATAGGTAATTTGTCAAACAAACTTGAAATAAACGAATTAGAGTCATTTATAAAAGAGTTAAATTAATATTTATATAAATGACGGAGTCCAAATTTATTGGAATGTAGCATAATTGTTACGAATCCCATTAATCACGGCAGATAAATAACTAGAAGAATTTAAAATTGGAACATTTGAAGTGGAATTTTCAAACATGAAAAAATCCACTTCTTTTTGCATATTGTAAACAAAATCATCTTCAGAATTGTAGGTAGATAGATAATAATTAAAAATAGAAATATTGTTTAATTGCATTTCCTGTAATTTTAAGTAGCTTTCTATATAATTTTCGGAGTATGCCTTAGGAACAGAAGAAAACTGTGATGCGATGCAATGTTCAATATGTGCTTCCATAGAAGATTTACATAAAGAATCTTTCATATTTAAAATTCCTTTCCAATGTTTAAGGATATAGGCTTTATATTCTGTTATTTTTTGCTTTCTTGATTCGTTCGTTTTACTTTCTATTAACTTATCCATTTCAGCTATAAAAGCCTCTTTATCTTTTTGTTCATAGATAATATCAGCTATTTTATTTCTTAATTTGATAGCTTGTTTAAATTTATAAATAGTTTGTTTAGGAATATTTATTTTTCCTTTTAAAAATTGTTTTAAATGAAAAAAATTCAAAGGTGAATAATTAGCTGTTTGATTAGTTTTTTCAAAATGGAATCTTGAATAAGAATTCCTCTTACAATAGGGTCATAATTTTTATAAGCTTCTATGCCGAATACATCATCTACGTAGATATAGTATTCATTGGTTAATTTGTGTTGATATAATGTCCTTTTAAACGTAATTTCACCAAAAATAGTAATTATTGTTCGTTCAACATTTGATTTATTTATGTAGCCTTTTTCTTTTCTTATCGTTGAATTTTTAAATTCTTCACCAGCTAGTTCTAAGATGTTTTTGATAATAGATGCCGAGATTTCAGCTATTGATTCTTGAAGAGAAAGAAACATATCAACATATATATTTTTACAGTTAATATCAAAAAGTTTTCTTAATAGCTGGGTTAGCTTATCTTTAAAATTGCATATTGCATTGTTGACAAGAAAACTTTTTGAGCAAACATCTAAGATTTGGGGTAATATATTTATATGAAAGAACTCCTTTATTTTATTGGTTTATATAGGTATATTATACCACCGAGTTCTTTCTTTTTTTATATTCCGATAAATTTGGACTCTGTCAATAGAAGTGAAATTTTGACAAATTAATGCAAATATGGTATATTATTATTGCTTTGAAAGGGAGAGATTAATATGTTAAAACAATTAACTACGACAACTTATACCACAATAAATAAGTCAATTTATAGTATTGATTGTTTTAGCATTGCTTAACAAAAAGGTAAGATTAAATTATATCGTTTATGCAAGTCTATTACAATCAAGTAATAGACTTTTTAAATTTTATGCAAAAAAACAATGAAATGATGATTTAATATTATTAGAAAAACTATGATATAGGACATGATTATTAATAATTGTTTTAAAGAGAGTTATCGTTTGGTGGAAGATAATAAACAATGTTAATGATTACTACCTATTAGTTGCACCCGAAAGGGAATGCCCGAGAATATCGGTTATATGAATTAAGTAAAACAAGAGGATGGTACCGTCTTAATAGACTCCTATTATGGTATCATTCTCTTTTTATTTTATAAAGGAGATGGTAAAAATGACGGAAACGGAAGTTAATACGATTTTCTCCCTCAAAAGCAAATAAATAGAAAGAAGGTAAAAATATGAATAAGAAATGTTGTGAATTATTAAAAGAAGTAATTAATAAAAATTATAATAATATAAGATTAGATAATATGTCTTGTAATGATGATGAATTTTATTATGAATTTAAAGCTGATGAACAAGTTAGTGAAAATGATTTTGAAAAACTAGAAAATGAAATAAGAAAAATTGATAATGAAGTATATGTTAAATTATTAAGAGTTAGCGGTGTTTATTTTGAAGGAAATGCTAATAATGAAATGATACAAAGAATAGTCGGTAAATCCTTTAAAAGTAAAGAAGCTTTAGATAAATATAATGTGTTTATTGAAGAGGCAAAGGAAAGAGATCATAGAAAAATAGGTCAAGATTTAGATTTGTTTTGCTTTTCTGATTATGTAGGAGCAGGACTACCATTATTTACTCCAAGAGGAACTATTATAATTGATGAATTAAAAAGAGAAATGGAAAGAGTATGTAAAAAGTATGGATTTGAAAAAGTTAGTTGTCCATCACTTGCCGATATATCTTTATTTGAAACTTCTGGTCATGCTCAAAAGTTTAATGAAGAATTATTTAGAGTTGAATCTCCAAAAGGACATAAATTTGTTTTAAAACCAGTTCAATGTCCACATCATACTCAAATATTTGCCTCTAAATTAAGAAGCTATAAAGATTTACCTATTAGATATATGGAATCAGATAAACAATATAGAGCGGAATTACAAGGAGCAGTAGGAAATAGTTTATCAAGAGTTTATGCTATAACCGTTGAAGATGGTCATGTATTCTGTACTAGGGAACAAGTAAAACAAGAAATAATTAATATATGCAATTTAATTAAAGACTTTTATTCTAGAATGGGATTATGGGAAAATCATTGGGTATCATTATCAGTAAGAGATTATGAACATCCTGAAAAATATATTGGTGAAAAGTCTGATTGGGATTTATGCGAAAGTTTATTACAATAAATATCTGATGAACTTAGATTAAATGCAAAAAGATGTGAGGGAGAAGCAGCATTATATGGACCTAAACTTGATTTTATGTTTAGAGATGCACTTGATAGAGAAATACAAATTCCAACTGTTCAACTAGATTTTGCAACTCCTAAAAGATTTGGGCTTTTCTATATAGATGAAAATGGCGAAAAACAAACTCCTGTAATGGTACATAGAGCAGTTCTAGGTTCTTATGAAAGATTTTTAGTATTATTACTTGAACAATTTAAAGGTATATTACCAGTATGGTTATCACCAGTTCAAGTAAATATTGTTCCTGTTAATATGAAATATCATGATGAGTATTGTCAAAAACTAAAACAAATATTAATTGACGAAGATATTAGAGTTAGTTATGATGATTCAAAGGAGCAAATGGGTAAAAAAATTAGACAAAGTAATGTTATGAAAAATCCATATACTTTAATTATTGGAGATAATGAAAGAGATAATAATTTAATAAGTTTTAGAAAATATGGTAGTGAAGAAACTATGTCTATGTCAATTGAAGAATTTATTAGTTTTATGAAGAAAGAAATAAGGAGAAGATAGTTATGGATTATGCTATTGAAAACATGGATATAGATAATGTTGAATACTATGCAAGAGTTAATGCACTATCTTGGAAACAATCTTATAAAGGTATAGTCAATGATGATTTTTAGAATTAATCAATACATATCCAGAAATACAAAAAGCGATATCAAACTTGAAAGAAGGTTTGAATGATAGCAGTAGAAGATTTCTATTAAAATATAATAATGAATATGTTGGAGTTTTGAGAGTGCGTAAAACAAAGCGTGACAATTGTTCCCAATGCGGTGAACTTGGTGCATTATATTTGTTAGATAGTGTTAAGGGTAAAGGTTTTGGTAAAGTTTTATTTAATAAAGCAATAAATGAATTAAAAAATATGGGGTACAACAAAATGATTATAGGTTGCCTTTCTGAAAATTCGTCTAATGATTTTTATAAACATATGGGTGGAGAATTTGCTCATACTAATCCATTAACTTTGCCTAACGGACAAGAACTAATGGAAAACTTATATTATTATAATGAAATCTAAAAGTAGCATTAAATTATTGCTACTTTTTCTATTATTTGTTAAAATATTAATAGAAATTGATACAAATATTGTATTGATTATTGAATTTGGCGAGAAAAGTTTGAAACTACTTGATTACTCACACCAAATTGTTTAAATACTCGTATTTTCGAGATAACAAAAAAACTACTTACGAGGTAGTTTTTTTTATAATCTGATAAGCTGTGATATAATATAAACAAAAAAATGACGATTTGCATGGAATATTATTTGACGTTAATAATTATTTTGAACCAAAGAATAAAAAATGAATAATATTGAAAGGATGAAATATATGATTAGTACAAGTAGTTATCATGATTGGAAATCTGATAAATTTATTACGTACTCCATTTCTGGTAATCGTGGCAAAGACGCTAACTATCAAGGAAGGTGTTATCCTGCGTTAGCTCCAAAATTTTCATTTTGGAAACAATGGCACGATAATATTGGAAAAGTTTCTGAAGAAGAAAACAATAGATATTATGTTCAAGAATATTGGAACCAAGTATTGCAAAAATTGAATCCAGAAGAAGTTTATCAAAAATTAGATAATTCCATATTATTATGTTATGAATCAAATACAGATTTTTGTCATAGGCATATCGTGGCTGCATGGTTTGAAATATTATTAGATGTAAAGGTTCCTGAACAAAAAGCTAAGAAAGATGAGGTAGAAGAAGTAGAAAAACCAGCATATATTAAAAAATATTTAGAAGAGGCCATGAGAAATAATAGAAACATGAGAGGATTCAATTCTTTAAGAGCATTATATTTATTTGAAAAAAGAGAAAAATTAAAAGTTTTAGCAAATGAATTAAAAAAAGAAAATGACGAATGCGATGATTATTATCGTAAAGAGGGAACTTGCAATCTTGGGTGTGATACTGATGAGATTAAAAAAGAGTGCCATAAAAATTCATTAGCAAAAACTAAAAAAATTGATACATTGTATTAGGAAGTATTGCAGAAAGAGGAAAATATGAATAAAATTACAAAAAAAAATTTAAATGGATTTATAGAATGTTATCATGAATTTCATGACAGTTTTATTACAGATGTTAATTATGACATTGCTAAAGCAAAAATAGAACTTTTAATGGATGTTTTCTGGTCTGGAAATCCAATATTAAAAGAAAACAATACTTATCAAACTAATAAAATAAAAATGAGAATAATCTTATATGATATTGAACGGTGTAATATTAAAGAAATGTTTTCGTGGAATTATATAGAGAAGATATTTATGAAGTACATTAAATTAAATAATAAAGAGTTTATATGTTTTGCAAGCGATGAACAAGAACCATCAATATATGTTGTTTGTGAAAATATAGAATACGAAGAAATAAAGGCAAACGAATAATTTTAGTAATATGCAGCTAAAGATGATCTTATAAGAATAAACCAGAAGACGTTATTTCTAGAAAACTTGTTAATTAAAAGAATATTTTAACAAAAGAAAATATCTGTTAAAATGAATATAGAAATTTAGGGGAAAGAATTCAAAATGAAAGAATTAACTATAGTGATGGGCAGTTGGGGACATAAAGAATTAAAAGATTATTTAATGTCTTTAACAGGCGTTTGAGAGGTTATTGTTGAAAATGAAAAAGAATTAAAAATTGATATGAAATATAATTTTGAACTGATTACTCCTAAAATAATCAAAATGGAAATTGGGTTATTTTTAAATATTTTAAAAATACCATCTCATGTTGCTTTTGATAAACATCTAAAAAATAAGGTTTCTGAATATAAAATGGCAAGAGAAGATATTTACTGGGAATATTGTTTTAAAGGTGCAATTGAAGATTTATTTGATATTGAAGGAATAGAAAAGGTAGAAAGCAACTTTGATGTGGAAACTTATGATAATAATGAAGAAATTGAAATAAAAATTAAATATGATTCATCCTTAATAAGTAGTAATACTATGAAAGAAATAGAATTAAAATTAAATTTATAAAATTTTGCTGCATAAAGATATGAACCACTATGGTTCTTTTTTTATACAAAAAAGTATATTTGTCTAATATTTGAACAATTTATTATAGTTGGATGATTATTACTGCAATTAAATTAAAGTATATATAATTTATTGCATTCTTTAAAAATTGATGATTGAAGAAGTTATTTAACAATATTACAATGTAATCGTTAATCATAAAAGGAGGAATAAAATATGTATTATGGAGCGGGAACATATGAGGCGTTTGCGCGTCCCGAAAAACCAGAGGGAGTTGATAAAAAATCAGCTTATATTATCGGTACAGGATTAGCGGGGTTATCCGCAGCTTTTTACCTACTAAGAGATGGCCAAATGAAAGGAGAACATATTCATTTATTAGAAAAACTTGATTTGGCTGGTGGTTCTTGTGATGGTAGAAAAGATATTACTAAGGGCTTTTATATGCGTGGTGGAAGAGAAATGGATAATCATTTCGAATGCATGTGGGACATGTTTCGAAGTGTTCCATCAATTGAAACACCAGATGTATCGGTTCTTGATGAATATTATTGGTTAAATAAACATGACCCGAATTATTCACTTTGTAGAGCAACCGTAAATCGTGGCGAGGATGCTCATACCGATAAACTATTTAAACTTGATAAAAAGTCAGCTATGGCTTTATCCAAGTTATTCATTACCCCAGAAAAAAACCTTGAAAATAAAAAGATATCTGATGTTTTACCAGATACTTTCTGGAGTACAAATTTTTGGCTTTATTGGCAAACCATGTTTGCTTTTCAAAAATGGTCTTCAGCCTTAGAAATGAAAAGATATTTATGTCGTTACGTTCATCACATTGATGGGTTACCAGACTTTTCAGCCTTGCGTTTTACAAAATATAATCAATATGAATCGATGATTTTACCTTTAACAAAATATTTAGAAAGTCATGGGGTAAAAATAGAATATGGCATGAATATTAAAAATGTTATCTTTGAAAATACGAAAGATAAAAAAGTAGCTACCCAAATTATTTATGAAAAAGAAGGAGAGGAAAAAACAATTGATCTTATTGAAGATGATTTAGTTTTCATTACAAATGGTTGTTGTACGGATACTTCTTGTTATGGGGATCAAACCCATACTCCTAATTTATCAAAAATAAAAAATGGCTATGGAGAATCTTGGAATTTATGGAAAAATATTGCTTCTCAAGCTTTAAATGGTGAATTTGGTAATCCGGATAAATTCTGTAATCATGTGGATGAAACTAACTGGATGAGTGCAACTATCGAAGTAAGTGATGAGGAAATTATTAAGCATATCATAAATATTTGTAAGCGTGATCCAAGAGATGGTAAAGTAACTACAGGTGGTATTGTTACGGTTAAAGACAGCATGGATAATTGGTATTTATCATGGACAATCAACCGTCAACCACAGTTTAAATCTCAAAATAAAGACAGTATTTTAGTCTGGGTATATGCTTTAAATACGACAAAAAATGGTAACTTCATAAAAAAGCCAATTCAAGATTGCACAGGTAAAGAAATATGTGAAGAATGGCTTTATCATATTGGGGTTGAAGATAAAAAGATTGAAATGTTTGCGGATAAATGTAATACAACAACATGTTATATGCCTTACATTAATGCCTTTTTTGAGCCAAGAGAAGAAAAAGATAGACCTCTTGTTGTTCCAGATAAAGCTGTAAACTTTGCTTTTATTGGTCAATTTGCTGAAACACCTAGAGATACTATCTTTACAACAGAATATTCTATTAGAACAGGTATGGAAGCTGTTTATACCCTTTTAAAAGTGGATAGGGCAGTTCCCGAAGTATGGGGAAGTAAATATGATGTTCGTGAACTTTTAAAAGCATGTTATTATGCTGTGGATAAAAAATCAGTCGATGAACTTCCTCTTAATTTTACAGAAAGACAACTTATTAAAGTCCTTGAAAAGAAAATAAAAGGTACTGATTTAGAAATCTTATTAAAAGAAAGTGGTTTATTTAAATAAATTCAAAAAAGAATGGAATAATGATTTATTTCATCTTTTTTTTCGATATAATATTTAAGAGGTGATATATGATGAGTAGTTTAACAACTAAAAAAGCCATTGCGTATACTTTTAAAGATTTACTAAAAGAAAAACCATTTAATAAAATCACTGTGAATGATATTTCTAATCAATGTAATATTAATAGACAAACTTTTTATTATCATTTTCAAGATATTCCTGATTTGGTCGAATGGATTTGTATTGATGATGTCGACCATCTTATAAAGAAAAAAGAAGAATATGAGACATGGGAAGATAAATTTTTAATCGTTTTTAAAATTATGTTAGAAGAAAAAATATTTGTCGAAAACATTTATCACTCCGTTTCAAGAGAAGTACTAAGAACTAATCTTTATCGTTTGGTTTATCCTATTATTTATGATGAAATCACTAAGAAATCTAAAGGTAAAGGTTTGCGTGAGGAAGATAATAAATTTATTACTAACTTTTATAAATATGCGTTTGTTTCCATTGTTTTCGAATGGATTGATAAAGATATGTATGAAGATCCTGAAGTAATCGTATCAAAGGTGAGTCACTTAGTAACTGGAACAATTGATCATGCTGTCCATTCTTTAAAAGAAATATCTAAGTAATAAATGTAATACTATTATTATTTTTAAAATCGTTTGAACAATTTATGATTTTCTTAAATTGATTTTTAATAGTTGTTAAAATTATTGGTGCTAAATAAAATCTGAAAATAAGCAGAAATTTTTTCTTTTCTATGAATAATTAGTAAAAATGATAGTGATTGTTATTATAATAAGCAGAAGTTTTTTCTTTTCCTTGTTTTTTTTAAGAAAATACTATAGAATAAATGTTCTAAATTAAAAAAAAACAGGGGGATTAGATGAAAGATTTAAATGTTATTAATTTATATCCACATAATATGGAATCTTATGAGAAAATAAAAAAACATCATGAGGAACATAATATTACGTCTATTATTCACGCAACAGGAACAGGCAAAACTTATCTTGGTGTTAAACTAGCTTATGATAATAAAGATAAAAAAACATTATATATCGTTCCTACTCAAACTATCAAAGAACACATTATAGAAATTATTGAAGAAAATCCACACTTGGATTTTGAAAGAGATTTTTCTAATTTAAAATTAATTACTTATCAAAGTTTAATTAATTTATCATATGAAGAATTGGCTCACTTAGACGTTGATTTGTTAATATTAGATGAATTTCATCATTTAGGTGGACCCGTATGGGGAAAGATAATAAAGGTATTAATTAAAACTCATCCTAATTTAAAAGTATTTGGTATGACTGCTTATGCTGTTCGAGACCGTGGAACTTCCTATGAAAGAGATATGACAAATCCAGAAACTGAAGAAATATTTTCTAATACAGTTTGTAGTAGATATGATTTATGTGATGCCATCATAGATGGAGTTTTACCTAAATTTATTTATCGCAGTGCCTATGTTATTTTAGAAAAAGAGCTCGAAACAATTAATAAATTAAAAAATAAAAATGTAAGATATAAAAATAATGAAGAATTAACGCGAGTATTAAAAGATATCAAAAAAAGGATTCATGAATCAAATGGAGCGAAAGCTATTTTTCAAAAATATATTAAAACAAACGGTAAATATATTTATTTTTGCCCTATTAGAGGTGTTGAGGGTAAAAGTGATATGACTACAATTATGAACGAAGTTAAGATATGGTTAAAAGAGATGGGCTTAACAGAAGAAGAATATGAATTCTATAGTACAACGAATACAATGAAAGAACTTGGTAAGAAAAATAGAAGAGCTTTTTATAATGATGAAAATTTAAAAGGACAAAGCGTAAAAAACAAATTAAGAATTATGTTTGCCATTAATCAATACAATGAAGGAGTTCATGCACCAGGGGTAAATGGTGTGATTATGGGAAGAGAAACAAATTCAGATATTGTCTTTTTTGAACAACTAGGAAGAGGCTTATCTATTAAGGGTAAAAATAAAGAAGAATATGATAAACTGATGCAAAGAAGTTATGAGGAATTAGTTGCTTTATGTCAAGAAAAGAATCTTAAAGTTAATGAAGGAGCCAGTAAAGAGGATTTAGTATCAGCTATATTAGCTCCTGTAATTTTAGATTTTGCAGGAAACATTTCTTTTGTTAAACAACTTGAAAATAATATAAGAGAAAGAGTTAAAGAAATCAAAAATAGTAAACTTTACTGTAGTCGGGAAATTCATTTTACTAATATGACTTTTGAGGTTGAAATGATTAATGAGGATATTTTCCAAATTTTAATGGATATGAAAAAAAGATTATCTATGACGTGGATGGATTATTATAATTTAGCTAAAGCTTATTATGAACATTATGAAAATTGTGAAATACCATATAGATTTAAAACAAAAGATGGAATTCATTATGATGAAACAGGAATTGCCTTAGGTAAGTGGCTTAATAATCAACGAAAGGCATATAAAGAAGGCAAAATGAATTTTGAAAGAAGAAATTTATTAGAATCTATAAATGTTCGATTAGAAACAGAACAACCTGAAATAATCTGGCAGCAAAAATATAACTTAGCTAAGATTTATTATGAACACTATGGTCATTGTGAAATACCTCGGAATTTTAAAACCAAAGATGGCATTAATTACGATGAAACAGGATTTGCCTTGGGTATATGGCTTACAAACCAACGAATAGCGTATAAAAAAGACCAAATGAATTTTGAAAGAAGATGTCTATTAGAATCTATAAATGTTCGATTAGAAACAGAACAACCTGAAATAATCTGGCAGCAAAAATATAACTTAGCTAAGATTTATTATGAACACTATGGTCATTGTGAAATACCTCGGAATTTTAAAACCAAAGATGGCATTAATTACGATGAAACAGGATTTGCCTTAGGTGTTTGGCTTGCAAGCCAACGAACAGCGTATAAAAAAGGTAAAATGAATTTTGAAAGAATAGGTTTATTAGAATCTATAAATGTTCGATTAGAAGTAAGAGATTGGCAACAAAATTATAGCTTAGCTAAGATTTATTATGAACACTATGGTCATTGTGAAATACCTCAAAATTTTAAAACCAAAGATGGCATTAATTATGATGAAACAGGATTTGACTTGGGTGTTTGGCTTGTCACTCAACGAAGGTCATATAAAAAAGACCAAATGAATTTTGAAAAAATAAGATTATTAGAATCTATAAATGTTCGATTAGAAGTAAGAGACTGGCAACAAAATTATAGCTTAGTTAAGACTTATTATGAACAATATGGCCATTGTGAAATACCTCGGAATTTTAAAACAAAAGACGGCATTAATTATAATGAAACAGGATTTGCCTTAGGTACTTGGCTTAAAAACCAACGAACTGCGTATAAAAAAGGAAAATTGAATTTTGAAAGAAGATGTCTATTAGAATCTATAAATGTTCGATTAGAAAAAGAAAAGATAAAAAGAAACTGGCAACAAAGTTATAATTTAGCTAAGACTTATTATGAATACTATGGTCATTGTGAAATACCTCAAAATTTTAAAACAAAAGATGGCATTAATTATGATGAAACAGGATTTGCCTTGGGTATATGGCTTTATAAGCAACGAATGGCTTACAAAGGAAAATTAAATATATCTTTAGAAAAAATTTTGCTATTAGATAAACTCGGTATGAAATGGTTTTTAAAAAATACGGAGGCTAAGCTTCAAAATGAAGAAATTACAGAAAGAAATACCTTAATCAAACAAAAAGAAATTTTGCATCGAGTGTGGACTTGTGTTAATAGTATTCCAAGTGATTCTTTTCCTACTAAGGATGAAATGAATAGAGAAATGGTAAAACAGCTAACGATAAATGCAAAATAGAATACAATATTTTAATATTAAAAAATGAATAAAAATCAACTATTTTACTCATTTTTTGTAGCTAGAAAATTTTTTTGATTTTTTTGTTAAAAAGAGGTCGACCGTAAAGGAGACGGGTTCAGGCCTCGTGCTTTACGAATATTCTTTCAAGATTTACGGGTAATTAATTGCCAGTGCCTTTCGATTGCAGTATAATAGCAAATCAAAGAGGTGAGGCGGACGCAGAAATTATCACATGTTCAATATGATATAGAATATCATATTGTGTGGATAACAAAATATAGATATAGGGTATTACAAGGTGCTATAGCAGAAAGATTAAGATATTTAATTAGAAAAAGTTTTAATAGTATGAAGGTAACAATCATTAGTGGTTCAATTTGTAAAGAACGTATTCATATTTTGGTCAGCTGTCCGCCGAGCTTATCTGTGTCAAAGTTTGTACAGCAATTGAAAGGTAAAACTTCTAGGACATTGCAGATGGAATTTCGAGAATTAAAAACAAGATATTGGGGTCAATATTTGTGGGCTAGCGGATATTTTTGTAGAAGCGTAGGAACCGTGACAAATAAAATAATAAAAGATTATATAGAAAATCAACAAGATGAAAGTCTCAATAATTTTAAAATAATAGATTAACGAGTTCACTTGTACTACGCACTTTCAGTGTGAAAAAAAGCCCTGTACTTTAGTGCAGGGTGGTTGACAAAAATCGTTTACGTAAAGATTTAACCCCAAATGCTTTTTGGTTTGATATTACTTTAATAGAAGAAAAAGATAACAGAGTGGATATTATTTTAGATAACAAAAAAGAAACTTTACATCTAAAAATTAAAAAAACACTTTGTGAGAAAACAACCGATAGATATCATTTTAGTACTGAAAAAAATGTTTTAGGTTTTGACCAAAAATAAATTATATGGAGAAAGTTATGAATGAATTAAAAATGGTATGTATGGATAATATCCATGAGTTAGGACAAAAAGTAGATAGATATTTAAAAAAGAAATATAATAGCTCACAATCTTATCTTGTGGTGTTTAAAAGATATCGTTTTAATAACGGCGAAGGCAAATTTACTTTTTTAGAATCGATAAGAGATAATGAAGTCTTTATTTTATCGGATATCAGTAATTACAGTGTGACTTATCAAATGCATGGCCATGAAGTGATGATGTGACCAGATGAACATTTCCAAGATATTAAAAGGTGTCTTAGTTCCTTAGCTGGGTATGCTAAAAAAATTGTGTTAGTTATGCCGCTTTTATATCAGTCAAGGCAGGATAGAAGAAATAACTATGAAATTCTTGATTGTGTTATGGCTTTAAAAGAACTTGCTAATGTTGGAGTAAATGAGATTGTTACCATGGATGTGTATAATAACAGTGTTTCTAATGCTATTCCAAATCTTCCTTTTGAAAGCTTTTTATCAGCTGATGTCATTTTAAAAGAGTTAACCTCTAAAGAAAACCTTGGTGATTTAATCGTCATTATTCCAGATGTTGGAGCTATGAAAAGAGCTCGTGTGTATGCAGATACGTTAGGAATTAACGTGGGTTTGTTTTATAAAAGACGTGATTTAACTAAAGTTATTAATGGTAAAAATCCAATCATTGAGCATACCTATTTAGGTGATTCTGTAAAAGGAAAAACAGGTTTAGTCGTTGATGATATGATTGCTTCTGGTTCTTCTATTATTGAAGTAGGAGAAAGGCTAAAAAGTTTAGGCGTACAAAAAGTATTTTTTATTACTACTTTTTCTTTATTTACGGAAGATATTAAGTATTTTCAAAAGGCTTATCAAAATAAAGGGTTTGATAAATTATATACAACTAATTTAAGTTATATTCCAGCATCTTACCAAGATGAACCATGGTTACATGTCGTGGAATGTTTTTAAAAAATAGCTGAAATTATTGATGGAATTCACCAAGGTAAATCCTTAGAAAATTTCATTAACCGTTAATTAGAGTTGACAAAAGAGAGAAAAACTTTTAAAATAATTTTTGAAAGCAGAGAAAAAGAGGAGTAAAAATGTTTTACTTTTAAAGAGAGTCTATGTTTATAGGTGGAAATAGATAAAGTGACATTTTGAAGAAACTTTGGAGTTGATTATATGTTCAAGTATAATCCGGGAACTTCCCGTTATCAGAATAAGAAAAAAATAAGGTGGTACCACGAGGTAAACTCGTCCTTTGTGAGTACCATCTTTTTATTTTAGAAAGAAGGAAAGAAAATGACAAGAGAAGAATATGCTAGCATGCTTTTACCAAACGTAAAGCATGACAGAACTTACTATGAAGAAAAATATCCAAAAAGAGATTTAGAAGAAGGAGCTATGGTAACACGTATCGCCCCAAGTCCAACTGGTTTTGTTCATATTGGGACTCTTTACCAAGCTATCGTAGCCGAAAGACTTGCTCATGAAACAAATGGAGTATGTTTCTTAAGAATTGAGGATACTGATCAAAAACGTTTAGTTGTTGATGCCATAGATCAAATCATTAATTCTGTTAAAGAATACGAGGTTAATTTTGACGAATATCCTCTTGATGTAGATCATTATGTCGGGGATTATGCTCCTTATGTTCAAAGTAAAAGAGTAGATATTTATCAAGCTTTTGTAAAAGATTTGCTTATTAAAGATTTAGCGTATCCATCTTTTTTAACCAGTGAAGAATTAAATGAAATTACTGAAAAACAACAAAAGAGAAAACAAAGAATTGGATACTATGGCATTTGGGCTAGTAAAGAACGTGCCATGACGATGGAAGAAGTAAAAGAAAAAGTAGAGGCAGGAAATCCTTATGTTATTCGTTTAAAAAGTAAAGGAAGTTTTGATAATAAAATTGTTGTTAATGACTGTATTAAAGGGCGTATTGAATTTCCCGAAAATGACATGGATATTGTTTTATTAAAAAGTGATGGTATTCCAACTTATCATTTTGCCCATGCAGTTGACGATACTTTAATGGGAACAACACATGTAACTCGTGGCGATGAATGGGTAAGTAGTTTGCCAGTCCATGTGGATTTATTTAATACCTTAGGTTTTCCACTTCCACATTATGCTCATTTAGCCACTATTCAAAAAGAAGAAGATGGAAAAAGAAGAAAAATTAGTAAAAGAAAAGATCCTGAAGCAAATGTAGCTTATTACAGTGAAAAAGGTATTCCTAAAGAAGCCGTTAAAATCTATTTACTAACACTTGCTAACTCTAACTTTGAGGAATGGTTCTTAAATAATCCAGGTAAAAATATTAATGATTTTTATGTGTCATTTGATAATATGAGTACAAGTGGTGCTTTATTTGATATGGAAAAACTTCTTAATATTTCTCGTAATTATTTAAGTCGTATTAGTGCTGAAAAGTTTTATAATGAACTTCTATCTTGGGCTAAGATAAATGATGAAGAATTTTCTCATGATTTAGAAACACACAAAGATATTGTCATTTCAACTTTAAATATTGAAAGAGAATGTGAAAAACCACGTAAAGACTACGCTATGTTTAGTGAAATTAAAAATAATATTTCTTACATGTATGGTGAGTTTACATGTGATAATTATGAATGGCAAAAAATCAGTGATATCGATGAGATAAAGAATATTTTACATACTTATATTACAAAATATTATGATGAAAAAGATAATCAAGAAGATTGGTTTAACAAAATAAAACTTTTATGTGATGAACTTGGTTATGCTTCTAATATGAAAGAATATAAGAAAAATCCTGAAAGCTTTAAAGGCAATGTTGCCGATGTTTCTACGGTTATAAGAGTTTCTTTAACAGGACGTTCTAAAACCCCAAATTTATATGATATTATGCTAATTTTAGGTCGTGCAGAAATTGCTAAAAGAATAGAATTATTATAGGAGGATTTATGTTAACTATTAAAACTGATTCAAGAAAAGTAGTAGCAGGTGATACTTTTGTAGCCATAAAAGGTCATACCGTTGATGGGCACGATTATATCGAGAAAGCTATCGCAAATGGAGCTACGCGGATTGTTTGTGAACATGGTGAGTATCCCGTAGAAACTATTATTGTTAAAAATTCAAGTCTTTGGCTTCAAAATGAACTTGTAACTAAGTATAGTGATTTAGTTAATGAAATGACTTTAGTTGGAGTAACGGGTACCAATGGTAAAACCACCACTTGTTTTCTAGTTTATCAACTATTAAAAGAGCTAGGAGTTAAAGTGGCTTATATGGGGACGATTGGTTTTTATTGTGGCGAGTTAAAAGAAGAACTACCAAATACCACTCCAGAAATAGTTGATGTATATAATTATATTTTAAAAGCTAAAGAAATGGGTGCCACTCATTTTATAATGGAAGTATCAAGTCATGCTTTATCTTTTGACCGAGTAGCGGGTCTTAAATATTCTGTTGAAGCTTTTACCAATTTAACAGAAGATCATTTAGATTATCATAAGACGATGGAAAATTATTTAAAAGCTAAATTACTTATATTAGATAAATTAAAAAGTGATGGTGTTATTATTGTAAATAAAGATGATGCTTATAGTAATTATTTTATGACAAAAGAACATATGACAATTGGATTTAATGAATGTGATTATAAGGCACTTAGCTATACTGAAAATAATACGGGTATGGATATTTCATTTACTTATAAAAATATTTCCTATACTGCTCATACTAATTTAAGAAGTCGTTTTAACGTTTATAATTATTTAACTTGTTTAGCTATTTGTAAAGCCTTAGGGTTTGATATTAATGATTTACTGAATGCTTCTTTGAAGATATATCCTCCTCATGGTAGATGTGAAAGTATAAATGTTGGTAATGCCCATGCCGTAATAGATTATGCCCATACCCCAGATGCTGTCGAAAAAATAATTGATGCCTTTCTAGAAAATAAATCTGGTAACGTAATAACTATTGTAGGTTGTGGTGGAGATAGGGATCCAATGAAAAGACCTATTATGGGGGATATTGCCACTAAGAAAAGTGACTATGTAATATTCACTAATGATAACCCAAGAACAGAAGAACCAGAAAATATTATGAAAGATATTTTAGCGGGTGTCAAAAATGATAACTATTGTGTCATTTATGATAGAAAAGACGCTATATTAAAGGGACTATCTATGCTTCAAGATAATGATACGTTGCTTATTTTAGGCAAAGGTCATGAAGATTATCAAATAATTGGACATACAAAACATCATTTTGATGATACAGAAATTGTTTTAGAGTATTTAAAAACACAAGAACATTAATAATCTTGTGTTTTTTCTAAGTAATCATTAAGACTGAAAATTTATTTGGAAAATGTTAAACTAACGTTTCATAGTTTGATTAAATAAACTAACAGTTTCCATTCCATTATTATACATTGGTAAATAAATTTGTTTCCATATTGCATCTTTGAGGCTACTTCTAACATCACCAAATTGTCCTGCATAAATGTATTCTGTTAAATGATTTTTTTCATCTATATATTTTGGAACTATGAATTCACCGTCTAAATCTTCTACTAATACTTCATTATTAACTACTTTAGTCGGTATAGAACAACGTTTGTTTTGCGCGTTAAAAAATACTCTCGCATCGTAATATTTATTATTATATAAAATAAAATAATGATCATTCGTTGAATTTTTACATAATGTAGAACCATCTAAAATACTTACTAATGTAGATGCAAAATAATAACAATATCCTTGATAAAGGACATCTGTATCGTCTAGGGTTTCACTTACAGTACATTTGCAAACTTCTATCAGTTTTATAACTTCTTCTTCTGATAATTTCCTGCCTTCCATAAATTACTTCCTTCCTTTGTATTTTATATTATATAAATGACTCATAAAGTAGTAAAGAAATTATTATTAATAATGTAAATAAGTGTAAATTTGTTTGTACTATTTGTATAGTTAATTAAATATTTTTGATAATTGTCAAAAATTATAAGACCAGTATGTATGATAAAAAATGAATGATGGGAATTTGAAAAAGTTTTAAAGTATAAAAAAACGCACTAAGGCGTTTTTTAAAGTTCTAATTGTGATTCTAAAGGTAGTTCTTTTATTTTTTGATAAATTCTTTTTTGAATATTTAACCATTTTTGCGTTCGTTCTTTTGAATCGTAACCAGTAATTTCTGCATAATCTAATTCAGTTTTATCATCTTTAACAGGGAGTAGATCTTTAATTAATGTCATATCGTCAGTGGAATTTATAATTAAAAAATCTTTTGTTTGAATTAATTCTCCTCGATAGTCATAATATCGTCCATTTAGGTAAAAAATATAATGTTGATCTTTACTTGAGAAAAAGATTTGCCCCTCTGGAAAAAAATGATGAAGTAGGATGGCAAAATGTAAGCAGTAGCCATTTATGAGAGGATGAAAAATTGATGTGTCAACAGGATCTATTTTATTAAATTCTTGTGTGATAATATCAGTAAGTAAAGAAATAGTTTGATTAATATCTAAATTCATTCGGGTTCCTCCTTGACTTTTTATAAGCTTAACACAAAAAAGTTAATAACTTTGATTTTTATATCAAAAAATGTAAACTTAATGTATAATATAAGAGAAAAGGAATGGATAGAGATGAATTTAGAAATTAAGAAAATTGTAGAAATTTGTAATGGACAATTAATTTGTGGAAAAGATAATGTTGTTGTCAAACATTTTTCTAAAGATACAAGAACTATTAAAGAAGATGATTGTTATATTGGCATTAAAGGTGAAAATTTTAATGGCAATCAGTATATTGGTATGGCTTTTGAAAAAGGAGCATGCGCTTGTATTGTTGATGAAATGCCTAATGAAAAATATGACAAACCTGTTATTTTAGTAGAAAACAGTATTCTTGCTTTGCAAAGCATTGCTACTTATGTTAGAAAGCAAAAGAATATTCCTATTGTAGCTATTACGGGTAGTGCTGGAAAAACAAGTACGAAAGATATGATAGGTAGTGTTTTGAATCAAAAATATAAAGTTTATAAAACACCTGGTAATTTAAATGGTCAAATCGGTTTACCGCTTAGCCTTTTAGAAGCCGATGATGTCGATATCATTGTTTTAGAAATGGGTATGAATGGATTTGGTATGATTCATAATTTAACAAAGATTGCCGAACCTGATTTAGCTGTTATTACAAATATTGGAACAGCTCATATAGGATTATTAGGTTCTAGAGAGAATATATTAAAAGCAAAATTAGAAATATTAGATGGAATGAAAAAAAGCGCACCCCTTGCTATAAATAATGATAATGATTTACTTCAAAATTTACAAATTCCTAATCCTCTTATTAAATGCGGTCTTTCTTTAAATAGTGATTATCGTGCTGAGAATATTAAAGTATTAAAAGGAAAAACAAATTTTGATATTTCTGGTGAAACCATATCTTTACCTTTAATGGGTGATGTTTTTGTGTCAAATGCTTTACTTGCTATTGCGGTAGGAACCTATTTTGATGTACCATTTTCTCTTATTAAAAAAGGCTTAGAAACGGTTTCAATATCTGGTAATCGCATGAAAATAGAGACACTTAAAAATGAGGCTACTCTTATTGACGACACTTATAATTCTAATATAGAAGCTTTAAAGGGTGCCTTAAATACTTTAAAAGAATATCCTGGTAAACGTAAAATTGCAGTGATTGGGGATATGCTAGAACTTGAAGAGTTTTCAGAAAAAATTCATCGTGATGTAGGCAATTTACCCGTTTTAAATTCTTTTGATTTTATTTGTCTTTACGGTGACAAAGTGAAATTCACTTTAGAAGAAATTCAAGATAATATTCAATTAAAAGAGAAAGTTTACTATTTTGACACTTTAAAATCTTTACAAGAATTTTTAGAAAAAACTATTCAGAAAGAGGATGTCATTTTATTAAAAGCAAGTAATGGCATGCATTTAAAAGAAATTGTTGAAAATTTAAAACGGTATAGTTTTTAGGCTATATTGTTTTTTTATGGATCAATCGTTTTTGTCATAGAATCTAAAATTTTTTGTAAATAATTAGTTAAAAAGTCAGGTACTTTAAGTCCTAAGGCTAGAGCATGTTTGAAAATACAACTAACTTCATTAATAAAAAATGTTTCTAAAATTAATTTACGAATACTATCTAACTCAAAAATATTATCTAAGAAGACAGAAACGGTGATTAAAGAAAGATAACCAAATATTTTGAAAGTTTTTAAAATAATATCTCTTTTTTTAAACGTTTTATTTTTTATTTCGATAAATAGGGATAAGAAATAATTAATACCAAAAAGAGTAAACAAAGAAAGAAGTAGGTAGTCAATACTACCATATAAAAATTCACCAATCTGCATAAAAAAAGTTAAAATGGTAATAAATATAATTCGCATAAAGTCTCCTCCTACTATAGGATAAGAGAAAAGTGATTTTTGGGCACGGCGAATGAGGTGATATTATGTATATATTAGAAAAAAATAAAATAAAGGATGAAAACGAGTGGGTAAGTCTCACTTATCATGAGAAAGACCATATTTTTTATATCGATAAAGTTTGGGTGAGAGAAGATAAAAGAGGTTTAGGATTAGCTAAAAATATCATGGATTATTTTGTTGATTTATATTCTGATAAAGAAATCATAGGTTTATGTTCTTATGCTCAAAATTATCTTGCCAAAAAGGGTATTTAACAATAAAATAAATAATGTTTGAGGTGAATTTATGATTTATTTTGATTATGCCGCAGCTTCTTTAGTACGTAAAGAAGTGTTAGATAGTTTTATTATGGCATGCCAAGATTTTGCTAATCCTAATTCTAACCATATTTTAGGAAGAAAAGCAAATGAGAAAATTCAAGATACTACAAAAAAAATAGCTGATTTATTAGGCGTTTTACCTGATGAAATTATTTATACATCGGGTTCTACCGAATCTAATAATTTAGCGGTCAAAGGTATTTTAGAAAGATATAAAAACTTTGGAAAACACATATTAGTGAGTAGTTTAGAACATTCTTCTATTTTAAGTCCTTTAACTTATATGAGTGAAAAAGGTTTTGAAATCGAAGTGATTCCAGTAAATGAAGAGGGAATTATTACGCCACTAGAGATTGAAAAGCGTCTTCGTCCGGATACGATTTTAGTTAGTGTTACCGCAATGGATAGTGAACTTGGTATTATAGAACCTATAGATGAAATTGGTAAAATGCTAAAAAAATATCCTCATACTTATTTTCATACGGATGCGACTCAGATAATAGGTAAAGAACCCTTTAGTTTGGTAAACGTAGATTTAGCTACCATTTCAGCTCATAAATTAAGTGGTTTAGATGGTACCTCAATTCTTATAAAAAAAGAAAATGTCGAATTAGTCCCTTTACTTCACGGGGGAAGAAGTACAACAAACTACCGAAGTGGCACACCTATACTTCCTAATATTGTTGCTTTTCATACGGCTTTAAAACTTGCCTTAGAAGAACAAAGCAAACACCATTCATATGTTTTAGAATTACAAACTTATCTTTTAGATTATTTAAAACAGAAAAAAGATATTATTATCAACAGTACTTCTCGTTCTTCTGTTTATTTTGTGAATTTTAGTGTGTTAAAAATGAATGCCAATGACTTGGTTTCCTTATTAGAAGAAAAAGGAATTATCGTTTCTGCTAAAACAAGTTGCTGTCCTTTAAATACACCGTCTAAACTTGTTTATGCTTTAACTAAAAATAAAAAAGTAGCCTCTTCTTCCATAAGAGTTAGTCTATCTTACTTGACAACAAAAGAGGAACTGGATAAACTAATTGAAGCTTTAGAAAGTGTGATTTAGATGGATAAAACAAAAGAAATCGAAAGAAGTATTATTAAAAAATATCGAAAGACCATCTGGTCGAGATTTATTAAAGCCATTAAGGATTACGAACTAGTGAAAGAAAATGACAAAATCATGGTTTGCATCAGTGGGGGTAAAGATTCTTTTTTGATGGCTAAGTTATTTCAAGAATTAAAACGTCATGGGCAAATTAATTTTGAAGTTTGTTTTGTTGTTATGAATCCCGGTTATAATGATTATAATTTAAATAAAATTAAAGAAAATGCCGAAATATTAGGCGTGCCCATTGAAATTTTTACATCAGATATTTTTGATGTTGTCGAAAAATATCCAGGCAAAAGCCCTTGCTATTTGTGTGCTCGTATGCGAAGAGGCTACCTTTATAACTATGCCAAAGAAAAAGGCTGCAATAAAATAAGTCTGGGCCATCATTTTGATGATGTGATTGAAACAACTCTTCTTTCGATGTTTTATGGTTGTGAAGTAAAAACAATGATGCCAAAACTACATAGTGATAATTTTTCTGGAATTGAACTTATTAGACCAATGTATCATATACATGAAGAAGATATTATTTCTTGGAAAAATTATAATGAACTTACTTTTATTAATTGTGCTTGTCGTTTTACCGAAGGATGTTCTTTAATTAATGATGGTACCAGTAAGCGCAAAGAAATTAAAGAACTTATAAAGAATTTACGAAAAATAAATAAAGACATTGATTACAATATTTTTAAAAGTATGAGTAATATTAATTTAGATTGTGTTTTAGGTTATCGTGAGGGTAGTGATGTTCATTCCTTTTTAGATGATTATGATAATAAAAAAAATGAAATGTAGAGCACTTCATTTTTTATTTGCAAAAATTTAATATATCTTGATAAACTTTTTCTTTATCTGTTTCATTCAATATTTCATGTTTCATATGAGGGTAAAGAGTAGAAGTAATATTTGGGTAACCACATGATTTTAAAAATTCTTGACTTTTTAACCATGCTTTTTCATTTATAATAACAGGGTCATTTTCCCCAGCAATAAAATAAATAGGTAAATCGTTATTTTGAACTATATAATTTCTTTTTTGATAAACACTTTTCATTAATCTAAATAAATTTAGAAAACCATTTGTTGTAAAGATAAAACCACAGTATTCATCTTTATCATAAGCTAAAACGTTGTCTTCATTAAAAGAAAGCCAAGCATTATCACTAAAATCACTTTTTTTACTATAACTTCCAAAAGCTAAATTTTGAATAAGTTTACTTCGGTAGTTATCTCCTTTAAAAAACTTAATTATTTTGGTTAAGAAAATAGCGATGTCTACTAAATTGTTTTTACTAGGAGAACCACATACGATTAATTTATCAATATCCTTATCATATTTTTGAATGTATTTACGAACGACTAAAGAACCCATACTATGACCAAATAAAATAAGTGGTTTATCCGGATATCTTTCTTTTAAAAGTAAACTGCTATCATGTAAATCTTCGACAATAAAATCACTTGTTTCATCATAAAAATAGCCTAAGTCTTCCTTTTTTAAAATGCTTTTTCCATGACCACGGTGATCACTTATTGCCACAACAAAACCATTTTGACATAGAAAGGTTAGGAAGTCTTCATATCTTTCTTTATGTTCAGCCATACCATGGGAAATTTGCATAATTCCTTTAATATCTTTTTCAGGAATATACAAAGTTATTTCGATAGGTAAATTATCTTGTTTAGAATTTATTTTAATAGTTTCTTTTTTCATAGTTTATCCTCCTAGGGTAATTATATAGAAAATTTAGCAAAAAAAACATACTTGTAAAAGAACTTTATTAATGATAAACTATTAATTGTTAAGAAGAAATGGTCCGTTGGTGAAGGGGCTTAACACATAACCCTCTCAAGGTTACATTCACGGGTTCGAATCTCGTACGGATCACCAAATATGTTAAAAAAAGTCCTTTATTCAAGGTCTTTTTTCATCTTTCTAATTTCATATTAGAGGGTATTAACCAAAGGATACTAAACAAGAAAAGACTAAAGAATATATATAATCCTATCTTATCTAAACCTATATAAAAGTAAAATATAAAAAGTGAAGCTAATGGTAAAATTTTAAAAAAAGTGTTTTGGCTAAAAATATAAAGGAAACTGCACAAGATGATATTTATATCTAAAAGTAAATCTTCGAACAAAAGAAATAAAGGTGGTATCTTGTGATATAGTAGAAGACAGAACAAAAAGTTGAAGGTTTTTAAAATTAACATAATGATAAAATAACTCATCATTTTTTTCTTTAACCAAGTTTTTCTTGTTATGCGAACAAAGATATGTGAATAGTGGATTTTGAAATCATTTATTGTTAAATAGTAGTAGAGATAAAATGGTTCAATCACTTTGAATATTTTTAGAATATAGCATAGTAAAGCATTTTCTTTATAATCATAGGCCCCAAAGAAAAAATTATAATCTGTTTTAAGGGCAGAAAAATAATAAATACCTATTTCTAAAATAATATAGGCAATTAAGAAGAATAATAAAAAGTTCTTTTTTCTTTTCAAATCACTTAACATAATATTTATGAAATAATTCATTATTTCACCTCACATCATTTCTTTTTACGAAGGCTAATCTAAATAATATATAGTCAACTAGTGCCATTAGAAAAACATTAATGATACTACAAGTTATTTCAAGTATTTCATTTGTAAAAGGATTAGCTAATAAATAATTAGCAAAGTTAAAATAAAAAGAGTTAGATGGCGTTACTTTTATAGGGCAAATAAAAATAAAGATAAAAATAATAATCTCTGTTAAAATAGTCCATTTTATATTTGATATCCAGTAGATTATCGCGACAAAGAAATTTAGAAGATTTAAATAAATGGAAAATCTTATTAAAACAAAAAGGGCGTGAGGAAAACCATTGAAAGAGATAAAGCCAAAATATTTTAAAGCTAGACCTGTTGAAGTTAAAAAGAAAGAAATTAAAATAAGAATTGAATTTTGTATAAGAAGTTGCTTTAATAATATTTTTAAATTTTCTTTTTGATTTTTTTGCCGTATTAAGAAAGGATAATTTTTTTTATAAAGACTTGTAAAATAAATTGTTTGAATGAAAAGACAAATAAGTAAACAGATAATAATCCAAAAATGGGTATAAATTTTTTCTAAGCCTTTTATGAAACCCGTTTCGATAGCAAGGTCAGTAACGCCAAAGAAAGATATTATTATCAATAAAAGAAAAATAAATTTTGTTTGAGATTTTTTATTATTTAATAAAGGATTATTTTTCATTTTCTGTTAACAACTTTCCATCATTAAACCGGTATACGGTGTCACAAAGGTAGTTTAAATCTTCTTTGATGTGGGAGGCAATAATAATTATTTTGTTTTTCTTTTTTTCTTCGCGTAAAAAGTCGCGAAATTTTTTAGCCGTTTCATCGTCAATACCATTTAAAGGCTCATCAAAAATCATAATATCAGGATTTTCCATGATAACTTCGGCTAAACCAAGCTTTTGTTTCATTCCTAAGGAATATTTTCCAAATTTTTTGTCTTTTTCAGTTTTAATATTGACAATATCCATTGCTTTTAAAATATCTTCATCTGTAATCTTTTTTTCAATATCCGCTAAAAGTTTTAAATTTTCAAAGCCTGTCAAGTCAGGAATAAAATCTGGATTTTCAATAAGAGCTCTTGTATTTGGAGGATAAGAAAAGCGACTATCTAAAATGTTTCCATTGTATTTAATTTCTCCTGTTGTAGGATAATAAAAGCCACATAACAGTTTTAGAAAAACAGTTTTTCCAGAGCCATTTTTGCCACTTAAACCATAAATATGATTGGGTAAAAAGGTGACATTAACATCATTTAATATATTAACATCTTTAAAATTTTTACTTAAATTAGTAATTTCAATTTTCATTTAATCAGATCCTTTCAAAAGTTCACTTTGTATAATTGTTTTTTCTTTGTTTTTGTAAACAAAATAAAGTACTACAAAAGAAATAAAAGCATATAGAAAACTAATACCTAAATAAACTAATGTATTTATTCCTGCATCACTGTAACAGTCTAAAATATATAAATTATAACCAATGTTGATGTGCAATATTTTATAGAAAAGCAAACTACTTATTAAAACTTCATTAATAATTTCTATGGCAATAAAAGATAAATAAGATTCTAAAATGGCTACGAGAATATTTCTATTTTTATACATAAATAATAAGGCTATATTAATATAAAAAAGACTAAAGAAAAATTTATTTAAAATAAAAGTAAACATAAAGATAAAAGGATGACTTAAATTATCTACCTTAAATGTAGAATAACCTAGGTTAATGGCCGCTGTATAATCAAAATGTCCCGCTAAAAGATAAGATATTCCAAAGAGAAAAATCATAATAATAGGTAAGATAAAAGCACTTTTATAAGCAGTAAGTAGTGTTTTTTTTAAGTAGGTTGGATAGTTTAGCCTAATTAGATACTTTTTGAAAAATCCACTTTGATATTCTTTTATGATAGTCCAAATGCTACATAACATAATAAACAAAGGAGCAACATATATAAAAATATCAAAAATAATTGAACTGATACTTTGATTGAAAATAGTTAATGTATCTATCTTGGGGTGTTGATAATTTATAATGTAATTGCAGTGTTCACTTTCCAGTTCAAAGCCATTTTGGCTATTATAGCAATCATTTTTTAAGCGGTTTTCTAGCTGTATGGTTTTATAATCATTAATGGCGTTTTGTAAAAAAGGTATAAAAGCTAAAACAAGAAGACCTATAAAAGTGAGAGGTAATAATTTATTTTTCATAATAGCAGTGTTTCCTTTCTATTAATTAAATTAGGGAGAATAAGAGTTTTAATTTACTCTATCATATAAATTTTTATTTAAATACCAAGCACCTGAATGTTTAGCATCACTAATGGCTGATTTTTCTCGTCTCGCCACTAAAGTATAAGATCCTGTGTTATAATTTTGTACCTCATCCCAGTATTTTGCTTCGTTTTCACCAAGCGTTAGCCAAGATGATAGAACTCCTGAACTGTTTCGAGTTTTAACTTTAATATTAACTTTAGCCCCAGTTAACATATCAATGGTACCAAAACTTTTATAGTACTGTCTTCCCAATTCAGTTTTTTGAGCATTTGTTGCGTCTGTTTCATTACCAAATTTAGGCAACGTAACACCTACTACACTGGCATAACCGTCCATTGCATAAGTAGAAATAGTACTAGCTGCTACAGCTAAAATACATACAATGAAAGAAATTTTTAAATATTTCATAATTTTTCCTCCTCAATATAATATTTCTAATCTAACATATATTCTCCCTAACATAACTATAGCATACTATTAAAAAAAAGCAATTTTTTTTCAAATATGTTAAAATAGGAACATAAGGATTTGATTTTTATGAATGAATTTATGAAAGGATTAACTTCTTTCGAAGTTAAAGAAAGAGTAGAAAAAGGGCAAGTAAACTATGATGATGCACCTAAAACAAAAACAATAAAAGAAATTATTGTTAGTAATTTTTGTACTTATTTTAATTTTTTAAACATCTTTTTAGGTTTAGCGGTTTTTCTTTCTGGTGTTTTAAATGGCATGCTTTTTCAAGGCTTAAAAAATTGCTTATTTATGGGTGTTATTATCATAAACTCTATTATTAGTATTGTAGAAGAAGTTATATCTAAAAAAATAGTGGATCGTTTATCGATGCTTTCTGAGTCTACAGTTGATGTTATTCGGGATGGAGAAATTGTTTCTTTAGGTCTTGATGAAATTGTTTTAGATGATGTTACCGTGTTATCTCAAGGACATCAAATCATCGCAGACTCCGTTATTTTAGATGGTGAAATAGAGGTTAATGAATCTTTATTAACCGGAGAACCCGATGCCATTTTAAAAAGAAAAGGAGATAACATTTTATCCGGTTCTTTTGTTGTAAGTGGTAAAAGTTATGCCAAAGTGATTCATGTTGGTAAGGATAATTATGTTTCTTCTATTTCTCATGAAGCCAAATATGAAAAACAAGTAAATTCTGTGATTATGAATTCCTTTGAACAACTTTTAAGAATACTATCTCTTCTTATCATTCCTATTGCTGTTATTATGTATTTTAGTCAATTGTCTGCCAATGCCGGTAATGTCACGGAAGCTATTTTTAGAACTGTCGCGGCTTTAATTGGTATGATACCAGAAGGTCTTGTTTTATTAACAAGTTCTGTGATGGCTGTAAGTGTTATTAGACTTTCTAAATTTCATGTTCTTGTTCAACAACTTTATTGTATTGAAATACTTGCTCGAGTCGATGTTATTTGCTTAGATAAAACGGGAACGCTTACTGAAGGCAAAATGAATGTAGTTGATGTGTTACCTTATCAAAATTTTTCTAAGGATGATTTATTTACTATTTTAAATGCTTTTAGTACTTATAGTACGGATGAGAATGCCACGATGTTAGCCTTAAAAGATTATTTTAAAACACCTACGGATGTTCATGTCAAAGAAAGTATTCCTTTTTCTTCAGAACGTAAATTTAGTGCTTTATCTTTTGAAGATATTGGTTCTATTTATATAGGGGCTTATGAATATTTGATTCCTAAAGAGAAAGAAAATATTTTATCTATTATCAAAAAATATCCCGAGGACTACCGTATTTTAGCAGTTTGTAAAGGAAACGATAAGCTTTTAAAAAAGCCTAATGATTTAAAATTAATAGGTCTTATTTTAATTGAAGATGTCATAAGACCAGAAGCTAAAGATACCTTAGATTATTTTAAAAAACAAGGTGTGATGGTCAAAATCATTTCAGGAGATAATCCTCAAACAGTTTTAAATATTGCTAAAAAAGTAGGACTTAAAGATATTTCTGGTATTGACACAACGGGTTTAAGTGATGAAGAGTTAAAACAGGCTTCTATAAAATATGATGTGTTTGGCAGAGTAACACCGGGTCAAAAAAAATTAATCGTGGAAAGTTTACAAAAAAGTGGCAAATGTGTGGCGATGACTGGGGATGGTGTCAATGACGTTTTAGCCTTAAAGCAAAGTGATTGTGCTATTTCAGTGGCCAGTGGTAGTGATGCAGCCAGAAATGTTTCCCAACTTATTTTACTTGATGACAACTTTGCTTCTTTACCTAAAGTAGTAGCAGAAGGAAGAAGAACGATTAATAATATTGAGCGAAGTGGGTCTTTATTACTCGAAAAAACGATTTATACAATTTTACTTATTGTTTACAGCATTATTATTTCTTCTAAATATTTCTTTATTCCTATTCATCTTACCTTAATTACCACTTTTACGATTGGAGCTCCTTCTTTTATTTTAGCTTTGGAACCAAATACGGATTTAGTAAAAGGAAAATTTCTTTTAAAAATAGTCAGTCGCAGTCTTCCAACGGCTTTAACAGTTATTTTTAATGTTATCTTAGTCACTTGCTTTTCTACCGTTTTTGACTTGTCATATGATTTACAAAGTACCATTTGCGTTTATTTGACTGCGATTACCGGTTTTATTTACCTTTATAAAATATGTTATCCATTTAGTGTTGTGAGACGTATTTTGTTCTTTGTTTTATTTAATGGCTTTTTATATAGTGTCATTTATCAGTATAATTTCTTTAGTTTACTTCCTATTTCTTACACGAGTCTTTTAATTACTTTTGTTTTAAGTATTGATTCTTTATATATTTATAAAAAATTAAATCATTTCATTACCTTACTTTTCCATAAATTTGATTCTTCTATCATGGTGGAAAAATGATTTCTCATTGCACCTTATGTTCTTTATGCCAAAACCAACCACCTTTACTTGATAATGCAAAAACATGTGATGTCATGTGGGTAGGACTTTCGGCTAAGAAAGTATTGGATGTCAATAAAAATACTCCTTTAGAAGCGGATACCCCAACGGGAAAAATAATAAAAGAAATTGAAGAGTCTTTACCTAATGTCAAATTTTACAAGACAAATTTAGTAAAGTGTTTACCTTTAAATGAAAAGGGAAAACTAAGATATCCGACCAAAGAAGAATGCCTTACTTGCCTGGATAATCTTTTAAAAGAAATCAAAGAGTTACAACCTAAAGTCATTGTTTTACTTGGTAAAAAAGTTTCATCTTATGTTTTAAAAGGAAAAGAACAAATTGACGCTTCGTTTATCCATGCTTTACATCCTTCTTACATTTATGTTTACAAAAGAAATTCTATTTTAGAGTATGAAAAAAATTTAAAACAAGAAATAGAAAAGTATTTGTAAAAATTCTAGATATTCGCCCGGACCTAGAATTTTTTTTTGATTAAAATACCTAAGAAAGGAGAAAAAAATATGTTATTTGATAATACTGATTTTAATTTTGATGATTTCAATGTCAGCGTTTTTGCAATTCCTGGTAGTGACTTTAAAGAGGAACGGGAAAATAAATTTGTAAGTCCAGAAGAAGGATTTTTAAGAGGAAACTTAATGAAAGGGGAATATAAGCCTTATAAAAATTATACTTATCTAAAATTAAAACCAGAAAATGCTGAAGAAGAATTATTGTTTAAACTTATGACTTATAGTTTTGCTATCAATGATTTAAATTTATATTTAGATTTATATCCAAATGATAAAGAAACTTATGATTTGTTTAAGAAATATGTTCAAATAAAAAATGATTTAGAGGAAAGATATTGTGAACTTTATGGGCCAATGACGGTTACAAAGTTACATGGTGATAATTTTTCATGGGTAAAAAATCCATGGCCATGGGATAAAAAAGGAGATTCTAATTATGTTTAAATATGTAAAACATTTAAATTACCCCATTAATATAAAGAAAAAAGATTTGAAAATGGCCAAATATTTATTAACTCAATTTGGGGGAGCAAATGGCGAATTAGGGGCTGCCTTAAGATATTTTTGCCATAAATTTTCAATGCCAGATGAAAAAGGAAGAGCTTTATTAAATGATATTGCCACTGAAGAACTAGGACATTGCGAAATGATTTGTACGATGGTAAGACAACTTGTAAAAGATGCGACTATCGAAGAATTAGAAGAAAATGGCTTAGGCTCTTTATATACTGAACATGGTAAGAGCATTTATCCAAGTGATTCGTTTGGCAATCCTTTTACCGTTAGTTATTTTGCTGTCACAGGGGATGTGCTTGCCAATATTTCAGAAGATATGGCCGCCGAAGAAAAAGCAAGAGCAACTTATGAATCTTTAATAAACGAAACAAAAGATGAAGATATCTTAGGTGTTTTACTCTTTTTAAGACAAAGAGAAATTGTCCATTTTAACCGTTTTAAAGAACTTTATGATTACTATAAAAAGAAAGGATATTAGGGAAAAAACTAATATTCTTTTTCATTGTCAAACTATTTAATATGTGTTATATTTTAGGTGTTGAAAAGAGGGATATCATGGAAAAGAAAGGAAATAAAAAGAAGATAAAATTAGATAATAATATTCTTGTTATTTTAGGCGTTTTTTGTGCAGCTTTATTAATTGTAATAACTTTATTTAACTATTATAAAAAAGCTCAAGTGGCCACTTATGGGGATGAATGGAAAAATAAAAGTTTTTTAGTAAGTGAAGGCTTTGCAAATGTTTCTTGCGATTCTTTAAGTACTTATTTAGATAATGATTACATGTTTGTATATGTAACAGAAAGCGTTGGCACAGAAGAAGAGTTTAATTTAGAGAAAAACTTAAAAAAGATGGTAAATGACTATAAATTACAAGATCATTTTGTCCTTTTTCAAACAGTTGGGGATAACTGTGGTTCTATTAATGATGCTGGTAGCGTAAAAGTTCAATCTTTACGTTTAGAAAAAGGCTTAAGCAAATTACCAACTATTATTTATTATAAAAATGGTAAAGTTGTTGATTACATTGAAAGAGAAGATGAACAAATGATGAGTGAACAAGATTTTGTGCAACTTCTTGATAAATATGAATTCAAAAGTTAGGAGGTTTTTATGTTAAACGTTGTTTTATTTGAACCAGAAATTCCAGGTAATACAGGTAATATTATGCGTACCTGTGTGGCTACTCACACTCATTTACATTTAATTAAACCTTTAGGTTTTTCTTTAGATGAAAAAAGTATTAAAAGAAGTGGCGTTAACTATATTGATAATTGTCATTATACCGTTTATGAAAACTGGGATGATTTTTTAAACCATAACGCAGGCAAGATGTATTTCTTTACTCGTTATGGTCATAAACCACATTCTGATTTTTCTTATAAAGAAGAGAAAGAAAACATTTATTTAGTGTTTGGTAAAGAAAGTACTGGCATTCCAAGAAGTATTTTAAAACCTCATTTAGATACTTGTGCTCGCATTCCCATGACAGATAAAGTAAGAGCTCTTAATTTATCTAATTCTGTGGCTATTGTATTATATGAAGCCTTAAGACAAAGAAATTATGAAGATTTATTAAGAGAAGAACCTCATAAAGGCAATCATTTCATAGAAGATTACGAGGAGTAAAATGACTTGTAGACGTTGTGGTAAAGCCCTTGGTACCGACCGGGGTATTTGTCCTTTTTGTGGAGCGATGCTATCAAATGAGCAAATGAATGAATATAAAAAATATCAAAAAGAACATCAATATGAAGCTAAGATGATTACCGAAAAATATGGTCTTCAAAAACCTATTTATGAGAATCAAGATAAGGGGAGTAACAAAGCATTAGGAATCTTAATGATATTAGCTATTCTTTTATTTTTGATAATCATTGTCCTTTTAATAGTATTAAATAAATAAAATCTTTACATATTAATAACGAGGGATTTTCTATGAGTTTATTTTTCGTTTGTGTAAAGATTTTTTTTGCACGTATTTTAGACGTGACGATTTCTACCATAAGACAAAATTTTATGTTAAAAGAGCATTATGTTTTAAGTACCATCCTAGCTTTTTTTGAAATTTTTATTTGGTTTATTGTCGCCAGAGAAGCTTTACTGATTTCTATTGATTCTGTTTTAATACCCATTAGTTATTCTTTAGGTTACGCGACAGGAACTTTGATAGGCTCTTTAGTTTCTAAACGTCTTATTAAAGGTGTTGTTGGAGTACAAATCATTTTGAAGAAAGATAATGAAAAACTTATTAATAGTTTAAAAATGCGTGGTTATCGCATCAATATGCTTTCTATGCATAGTGCTTATAACAGTGTGCCTCGTGTTATGCTTTTTGTTGAGGTAAATTCTAAAAGTGTAGAAAAGTTAGAAAAATTAGTGTTACAGTATGACCCTTCTGCCTTTGTAGCGGTTAGTGAAACAAAAAGAGTGTTAAATGGAACTTTGAAGTGATTATTAACCCATAGGTAATGATTTTATCGAAAAAAAATGTTGATTAATTTTACAAAAATGTAAAAAAGTTCTTGCCAAGACTAAAAACATATGGTATATTGGATATGTTCTGTTGGGGGACTAGCTCAGTTGGCTAGAGCATCTGCCCTGCACGCAGAGGGTCGCGGGTTCGAGTCCCACGTCCTCCACCAAATATGTTCGAAAAGCCCTTTATTTAAGGGCTTTTTTCATGTTTTTTTTAAAAATTACTCCCAAAATTACTCCGAAAGTACTTTTTGAAATTAAAAATTCTTAGTATGCTTTAAATTGTTAAATGTATTATAAAGGCCTATCATTCCTTCTTGATGTTACATAAACTACATTAGAAAGGAATGACGAGAATATGTTGAAAAATAAAGAATGTAATCGTGACGATTTCCAAATGAGTTATCAAAGTATGAGTGGAGATTTTTCTAACATGGGTGGATCATGTTGTATGAATACTTGTCCAACAAGTTGCAGTAACGTATGTCCTCCTATTTGTGAATGTCCTCAAAATCAAGTATGTCATCGTGTCATCAATTATGAAGTACCACACATCATGCCATTTCATACAACTACCGTAAATCATCATGTTTATAATCATACTTATACTCCAGTTTATAGTTATTCAGAAGTAAATGAAGTGGAGCAAGTATATCCAAATCGTTGCTGTAAATAAAGATTACAGAGTGTTTCCTAAGAGGAAGCATTCTTTTTTTTTGATTTTAATTGAGTTTTTATTTTGTTTTCTGTATAATTAGAGATAGAAAATAAGGTGAGTAGAATGCGGAAAGTCATTGCTGGATTAGATATTGGTTCAAAATATATTAAACTTGTTGTCGCAGAATTCATAAAAGGAAAAGCCACTGTTTTGGGAGTAGCTTACGGTGATTCTCTAGGAATAAAAAAAGGTGTTGTAACAGACCCTAATGCTTTAATTTCTAGTTTAAGAGAAGTTTTTTCAAAATGCGAAAATATGATAGGTTTAAAAATATCTAAAGTAATTGTAACGACTTTAAATGAAGAAACTAAATTTTTGATGACGGAAGGAACCGTCAATATATATAATGAAGAACATATCGTAAAGAAAAATGATATTTTAAAAGCTATGCGTCTTTCTACTGAAAATAAGATAGATAAAGATAGTGAACTGGTTTCCTTAGAACCTATTAATTTTATTTTAGATGAAGAAAGAGCTTTAAAAAATCCTTTGAAACAACAAGCAAAAACTTTGACCGTTAAAACGTTATTGGTCACAGTTCCTCGTAAAAATATTTATCCTATTGTAAAATGCCTTGAAAAAGTAGGGGTTCAAGTAGTTGATTTTACACTGGGGGTTATTGGAGACTATATGGCTTCTGAATCTTCTTTAATGAAAGATAATGTAGGAGCTATTATAAATATTGGAAGTGATATTACTTCGGTATCTATCTTTAACAAAGGAATATTAACAAATACTAGTAATTTATATTTAGGTGGCAGTAATATTTTAAATGATTTTTCTTATATCTATGGACTTACGATGAAAGATGCTGAGGTCGTGAGAAAAGAACTTACTTTTGCTCATAAAAATGGCACAAGTGCGAGTGTTCATAAAGATTTTACCAACAAAGAAGGCAAAAAAATAACGATTAGTGAATATGAAGCGAGTGAAATTGCCTCATCAAGGCTAGAAGAAATACTAAAATTAGCAAAAAAAGAAATAAATCTCTTAACAAAAAAAGAAATTCATTATATAATGATAACGGGTGGAGTAAGCGAAATGCCACAATTTTCTATGCTTGTGGACGAAGTTTTCGGACATGAAGCCAAAATATTAAATATAAAAGAAATCGGTGTTCGAAGCAATATTTATTCTTCGGCCCTAGGTATGACAAAATACTATGATGAAAAAACACGTTCTAGAGGAGTAGATTTTTCCATTTGGAACGCGGAAGAAACAGAAGAATTAAGTAATGTGAATAAAAAAATAAATTTTGGTGAGAATTCTATTCTTGGCAAATTATTCGGTTATTTTTTTGATAATTAAGGAGGGTATGGTGTATTATGGACGGTAATTTAAAGATAGATCCTATTGCAAAAATAAAAGTTTTCGGTGTTGGTGGCGGTGGAAATAATGCTGTTAACCGTATGATTGAAGAAGGAGTTCAAGGAGTAGAATTTTATGTAGTCAATACAGACTTACAAGTTTTAAACGCTAGTAAAGCCAAAAATAAAATTCAAATTGGCGCTAACATCACAGGTGGAAGAGGAGCTGGTTCTAATCCAGAAGTTGGTCGTGAAGCCGCTTTAGAAAGTAAAAAAGATATAGAACAAGCCGTTAAAGGGGCTGACATGGTCTTTGTGGCTTGTGGTCTTGGTGGTGGAACCGGTACAGGTGCTGCTCCTGTTATTGCAGAAATTGCACAAGAAACAGGTGCTCTTACTGTTGGTATTGTAACTAAGCCATTCCGTTTCGAAGGAAAAAGAAGAATGGAACATGCTCTTTTAGGTCTTGAGGAATTAAAAAAACATGTCGATACTTTAATCATCATTCCAAATGATCGTTTAAGAGAAATTATTGATAAAACAACAACATTCCAAGATGCTTTTAAAGAAGTAGATAATGTGTTACACCGTGGTGTTCAATCTATTTCTGATTTAATTGCTGTAACAGGAATCGTAAACTTAGACTTTGCCGATATTAAAACCGTTATGGAAAAATCTGGAACAGCTTTAATCGGTATTGGTATGGGTATTGGTGAAAATAGAGCCGTAGAAGCAGCTCGTCAAGCCGTATCAAGTGCTTTACTTGAAACAACCATTGACGGAGCTACCGATGCAATTATAAATATCACTGGTGGAGATTCATTAACTTTATTTGAAATAGAAGATGCCGTAGAAACCGTTAGAGAAGCTGCTAATAGTGATATCAATATTATCTTTGGTGCTATTCCAAACTCTAATTTAACAGATGAAGTCATTGTAACTGTTATTGCTACTGGTTTTGATGGTAAAGATGACAAAGAAGCTGATAGTCCAATGCCTAAAAGAAGATTAGACGATGACGACACAGCTGAATTTGATATTCCATCATTTTTAAGAAGTAAAGATAATTATTAAGAGCAAAAGAAATTTTGTTCTTTTATTTTGCTTTTTTCCAAACTAAAACACCGTCTTTACTTGTTGGAGTACTATATCCCTTTATAGAATGAAACTCGAAATGATCGTTTTTAACGGTCATGTTTTTTTCATATTTAAAATAATTAGCATAATAAGTAATAAAATAATCATAGACATAAGCCATTTGGATAAAACCATCTTTTTTTAGATGTTTACTTAACTCATGAATAGTTTGTAAATATTTCTTTTCATAATTTTCAGGAAATACTTTGACTACTGAATCACTTATGTTAGAAGTTATTATGCCATCAAACTTTAAATCACCAAGTGCTTTTCTTAAATTAAATAAATCGCCTTTAAGATAACAAATGTCTTCGGGCTGTAATCTGTCTTTCAAAGTTTCATAACTTTCTGGTTTTAGAAATTGTTGATTTTTAGTAACCTTTGATAAAGGATTAAGATATTGATGATAAAAAATTCTTTTTAATATTTCTTCAATCTTAAAATTACTATATAAATAATCGAAAAAAGTTCTTGTTTCCTCTTTTAAAAAAGGTGCCACTTTTTCGTATATAGAGTAATTTAATAAATCAGTTTCAAAAAATTTCAAATAATCTTCTAAGGATAGATGTTTTACTATATTTACTTTTAAATCTGTTTCTAAAAAAGCAAGAGTATTAATATCGAAACATGTGACCTCTTTTGCCCCATAAGAATAGGCATTTAAAAGATGCTCACCACTCGCGGCAGGTAATAAAATATCTTTACCTTTCATATCCATTAAACTAAAGTAACCAGAAATATTTTCTGTGGTTTTTAAATAAATCTTAGAATAATCACCAAAGTCAATATTTAATTTTTGGTAATGTTCTAATATAAATTTTACTTTTTCTAAATCAAAAGGCATTTTAAATAATCCCCCTTTTTGTAGTTGTTATTCTAAGATAAACAAACCTATTTGACAAGTATTAATTGTTATCTTTTGTCGAATGGCTTGCAATATTTTTAAAATAAAATAAAATACTTTTTGTCACGGAGGTAAAAAAGATGACCAAAATATATTTTGTAATAGATGATTCGGGAAAAATTGATCATAAAAATGCTTATTTAATTTATGGAGGATTTGTTTTTCTGGCTAAAAGTTCTTTAACAAATTTTAATTATCGTTACCGAAATTATGTGAATAAAATAAGAACGCATTATAAAGAAGATAAAGAGATTAAAAGTAATATTTTAAAGTATAAAGATCGTAAAAAATTTTTAGAAGAATTTAAAAACGACTACAGTTTTGCTCTTGCTATTTTAAATGAAAATTTGTATGACCACATCAAAAAAGATGCGAAAGCGAAAGGTAGATTTATTGATTATGGTTTAAAAAGATGTATTAAAATGGTTTTAAAAGATTTAATAAAAAAAGACGTGATTACTAGAAATGATAGTTTAGAATTAGAAATCTTAATCGATAACCAAACCATTAAATCAAATGGTCTTTATGATTTAGAAAAAAGTATTCAAAAAGAATTAACGAAGGGTATGAAGCCCATTTTAGAAGCTAATTATATGCCTTTATTTAAAAATTTAAAAGTTCATGTTTATTATGGTGATTCGAAAAAAAGTCTTTCAATTCAAGCTTCAGATATCTTAGCGGGGACAGTCAGAAAGAAAATGGTATCTAAAGAAGAAATTACTTTTTTAAATGTTTTTTTAGAAATCCCTTAAACCGACAACTTTTTTTCTTTTCCTTTTTTATAATAGAATGGGTGAAGCGTTATGACCATATATCTTGATTTAGTCTTTTTGCTCAATTTGTTCTTTGATTTTTTACTTTTATTAACTGTTAATAATACACTTAGAAGAAATGCCTCTTTAAAAAGAATTTTTTTAGGAAGTTTAATAGGTAGTTTAACAATCTTACTTTTGTTTTTACCAATGCCAAATACTTTTCTCTTTCTTTTTAAAATAATTGTTAGTGTTTTTATGGTTGTCATTTCTTTTGGTTTAAAAGATAAAGCTTACTTTATTGCTAATTTGACATACTTTTATATGACAAGTACGGTTTTAGGTGGCTTTATGTACTTTTTATGCCTTTCTTTTTCAGAAGAACAAACAGGGCTTTTGTTTAGCTATCATAACATGGCGATTCCTTATCTATTTGTTGTCATAACATCACCCCTCATGTTATATGTTTATTATAAGGAACGTAAAGAAATATCTTATTATCAAAACTTTTATGACATTAAGATATCTTTTTTGAATGGCCAAGAAAAAATTTTTCATTCTTATTTAGATACAGGAAATAAACTAAAAGATCCTGTGACTAAGAAAAAAATCTTAGTAGTATCTGGTAAAAGCCTAGAAGACATTCCAAAAGATAAAATCTGTTATGTACCTTATAATGCTTTAAATACACATGGTTTGATGAAATGCTTGTTTATTAAAAAAATAGATATAAATGGTTTAGAAAGGAAAGATTATCTCGTGGGAATAAGTGAAGAAAAATTAATGAAAGAAGGAGTCGAGTGCATTTTAAATAATTCAGTGAGGGAGGACTTTTTATGTTAAATAAGATTATCTCGTGGTTAAAAGAAAAATATAACGAATGCTTTTATATAGGAAGTACGGATAAATTACCACCCCCACTTAGCAAAGAAGAAGAACTAAAGTGTCTTATTGAATGTAAAAAAGGCGATATGGAAGCTAAAAATAAACTAATTGAACATAATTTAAGACTTGTTGTTTTCTTAGCTAAGAAATATGAAAGTACGGGTTATGAAATGGAAGACTTAATTAGTATTGGCTCGATTGGGCTTATTAAAGGCATTGAAACTTATAAAATAGATAAAAATATTAAATTAGCTACTTATGCTTCTAGATGTATTTCTAATGAAATTTTAATGTATATCCGTAAAAATAAGAAAAGAAAAAAAGAAGTCTCTTTAGAAGATAGTTTGAATTATGATAATGAAGGAAATGAACTTCATTTAGAAGATGTCTTAGGTACTGAAAATGACTTAGTAAGTGATTCTTATGAAAGAGAAGTAGAAAGAAAATGTGTGGGGGAAGAAATTAATAAGTTAAAACCAAGAGAAAAGCAAATTATGGTTTTAAGATATGGCTTAAATAATAAAGAAAGTTATACCCAAAAAGAAGTGGCAGATATTTTAGGTATTAGTCAATCTTATATTTCTCGCATTGAAAAGAAAGTGATAAAAAATATTCGTAATTTAATGAAAATATAGTCCTCGTATTGTTTAAAGGACTTTTTTTCTGTTTTTCTTTTTGCTATAATTTTTTTAAGGGATGGTGTATTAAGTTGCAAAAAGATAATATTATATTGCTTTCTTTATTAGGAGTAGTCGTTTTACTTTTTATCATTTGTGGTGTTTTTGCATTTAAAAAGGAAGAAACCATTTTAGAAACAGTTACCGATGCTTCTAAATTTAAAATGGAATATGAAAGTTTAAATGGTCAAATAAATGATAAAACAAAGACGGAGTATAAGACAGTTAATATTAGTGAAAATAATAAATTTGTGTATAAAAATGAAGAAGAAATTATTAAAATTTTAGAAAGTAAATCTGGCGTGATTTACTTTGGGTTTAAAAGTTGTCCTTGGTGTCGTAGTATGGTCGAAGCATTAGATAAGGCTAGTCAAAATTCTAAAGTAGCTAATATTTATTACTTAGATATTGAAAATATTCGAGATGTTTTAGCTTTAGATGAAAATAACAAAGTTGTGACGGAAAAAGAGGGAAATAGTAATTATTATAAATTGTTAAATCTTTTAGATGATTATTTAGATGATTATATTTTAAAAGGTGAAGAAGATGTTTCAGTTAAAACCGATGAAAAAAGACTTTATGCTCCAACTGTCATCGCAGTATCAAATGGCGAAATTGTTGGTTTTCATACGAAAACGGTCGATAGTCAAACGAATCCAAATGAGCCTTTAACTGAAGAACAAGAAAAAGAATTAGAAAAAATTTATACAGATTTAATAGTCAAGACGACAGAAAATATATGTAATGAGGGATGTTAAGATGGAATATTTAGATATTTATGATGATGAAGGTAATTTTTTAGGCAAAGAAGAAAGAGGCATTGTTCATGAAAAAGGTTTATGGCATAAGACAGTTCATTGTTGGCTTTATACTAAAGATGGTTATGTCTTTTTTCAAAGACGTGCCGATAGTCATACTTTGTATACGACAGCCTCAGGACATTTAAGAGCAGGCGAAACCATTAATGAAGGTTTTCACAGAGAAATAAAAGAAGAAATAGGCTGTTCTATTGATACTTCTGATGCTAAATTTATTAAGATGGAACCATATAAAATGGATAAAATTAAAAATGGTAAACCTTTTAAAGATAGAGCCTTTGCTAATGTTTATATGGATTTATATGAAGGAAATTTTAAAGACTTTAACTTTGATCAAGAAGAAGTTTTAGAACTTGCCTTAGTTCCTTTGAAAGAAACCCTTGCTATGTTTAAGAAAAATGAAGGTTTTGTATTAGGTAAAATTGTAACCCCTGATCATCAAATTATAGACAAAGAAATTTCTTTAGATGAATTTTTAGTGAATGCTGGCGAAACCTATTACGGCAAGTACGGTTATGTCTTAGAAGCTATCCTAAAAGAATTGAATTTATAAATTAATAATTTGAATATATTTTTTCCATTTCAAAAGTTCTCTTATAAAAATAGAGGGCTTTTTTTTATTAACAAGTAAATAAACATCTTTTTTTGTTCTTGTTAGAGCCACATAAAATAATCTTCTTTCCTCGTCAAAAGGAAAAGAGGCAGATTCACTAATAAGAGATAAAACTTTTTGTTCTTTAATTTGATTAGGAAAACCATATTTTGTATTTTCTAAATTTAAAACAATCACATTTTCGGCTTCTAACCCTTTTGATTTATGAACTGTTAAATATTTAAAGGAATATTTTTGTTTATCATAAGGATAATTTAAAATATCTTTTTCATTTCGTCCAAGAACCATTAAAGAAGAGGTATCTAGTTTTTCTAAAAGCTTGTTTAAAACTTTAGCTTTATCATGGTAATAAACAATCACGATTGGTTTATCTAAGTGTTTAGGACTTGTTAATTCTTTCTTTATTTGATAAGGATTTTTCATAATAAAAGCACCGGCTATTTTGATAAGTTCTTCGCTATTACGATAGGTTTGGGTTAATTTATAAATTTTCGCATCTTTAAAAATTTCTTTGAAATTTAAAAAAAGTTTCAAATCACATCCTGAAAAGCGATAAATAGATTGATAATCATCACCAATAACACATAAAGAAGCATCTGTTTGTTTTAAGATTTCTAAAATCAAATCAAACCTAAGTTTCGAAGTATCTTGAAATTCATCAATTAAAATATATTTATAAGGAAGATTTAGTTTTTTTGTTTTTAAATTTTGAATCGCTTTTTGAATTAAATCATCAAAATCTATTTTCTTTTGAGCTTCTTTTTCACTTTCATAAAGTAAGAAAAGAGCATAGCTAATCAGTAAGAAATTTCGATGTTTATGTTCTTTTATAAGTTTGATAAAATAGTTATCATCATAATTATTAGCCTTATAAAGTTTTATAAAAGTATGAATATCCTTTTTTAAGTCAATTCCTATTTTAGAGTGCAGAATTTTTATCTCTTTTTTTAAAGTAGGTTTTAAAAAGAAAGATTTTCCTAATGTTTTTAAAACACTTTCATTTCCTAAAAATAAACTTTCAAAAAACTCATTTTCAACGTAGGAGAGAAAAGAGTCATCACAAATATGATAAGTTTTTTCTTTTAAAATCTTTAAGGCGAGTTTGTGAAAGGTTAAAACCTCAACGTTTTTACGTGTATTAATAAAAATTTTTTCTTGTAAATCTTTCACGGTTTCGTTTGTAAAAGAAAGGCATAATATTTCTTCTTCTGTGCATTTTTGACTATTGAGTAAATATTTGATTTTCCCAATTAAAGTCATAGTTTTCCCAGAACCTGCTCCAGCGATAATTAAAGAATACTTAGGATTTTCTAAGATAGGTTTCATTTGGTTTTCATCTAAAGGGTAACCATTAATAATCATAAAACACCTCACTTTTGAATTCTACGTATTTTCCATAAAGAATTATGTCGAACTATGGCTTTTTAAAAAAATATCTGATAAAATGGGTAATGAAATGAAGATGATAAAATGAAGTATGGAAAATTAATTGTAATAGAAGGTGCCTGTGATGGAGTTGGTAAAAGTACTCAGATAGAACTTTTAAGAAAAAGACTTTTAAAAGAAGGATACAAAGTATTATGCCATCATTTTCCAACCTATGATCTTCATCAAGGAAGGGGAGTCGAAGAATTTTTAAAAGGAACTTATGGCGATATTAAAGATCTTTCCTTTTATTTTATTAACAATTTGTATGCTTATGACCGCATGATTACATGGCAAACTATTTTAAAGAAAGCTTACTCTGAAGGTTATATCATTCTACTAGACAGATATACGACTTCTAGTTTAATATATCAAACAGCCTCTTTAAAAGGCGGTAAAGAAAAAGAAGCACTGATTGAAGAAATGGCTACTTTTGAATATGACAAATTAGGCACAAAAAAGCCAGATAGAGTTATCTTTTTAAATGTTCCATACTCTTTGAATGTTAAAATGCGAAGGAAAAGAAATGAAAATAAAGCCGAAGATATTATTGAACAAAATGAAAAATATTTACATGAGGTTTATGACAGTGCTTTATATACCGCTAAGTATTTAAATTGGACATTTGTTATGTGTGCTAAAGATGATAAACTAAGAACAGTTGAAGAAATTCATGAAGACATTTATGAAAATATTAAAGATTTATTAGATTGAAAGAAGGTTTAAACTATGAAGAAAAATGGTTATGCGATTCAAGAATTATTAATTTTATTTGCTCTATTAGGAGTTATTTTTGCCGTAGGTATTATCAAAATTAGCTATGCTTTGGAAGATGCTCAAAACGAAGAAGAAATAGCAGAAGTTCAAGAAAATAACCTTTTATATGCGGGCGAATTATATGTGAAAAAAAATACAGATAAATTTACAGAAACAGATAATTATTTTTATGGAAGTGATTTAATAACAGACCAAATTTTAAATGATGATAATAAAGATTATACAAATATTAAATTTAAAGCCACTAAAGAAGAAGACGGTTCTTTTAAAGTAGAGATTGTAAAATAATGGCTATTACTAAAACAGATTTTTTAGAACTTTCGAGATGCCCTAGATATTCTTTTTTAGAAAATTTAAAGACAAGTGCTTTAAAACAAGATATGTCTTATGAAGAATATCAAGAAAAAGAAGAACAAAGTAATTTAAAAGAACTATTGGATGCCATGTTAGATACAAGTGGAGAGATTTATTTAGATAAAACAGAAAAAATAAATCAACAATTAATGGCAATGCTTCCTTATTATAAACAAGTCGAATTAGAAGCGGGACGAATTTTTACCGAATATTTTAAAGGAAAAAGCACTTATGCTTTAGAAACCAAAGAACAAAAAGGCTTTTCTTTTGAATCAGAAAAAGCTAAATATTTATGCTATGTCGACATATTTAATGAACAAGAAGATATGGTTAATATCGTGGAGGTAAAAGCAACGACTGCCCGTAAATATTTAGAGTTAAAAGCAGGATATCCTAAAGAAAATAAATATTCTATTTTTATCAAAAAGAAAAATGTTTATTATCTAAAGGGAGAAATTGATTATCCTTTAGAACAAGAAATGTCTAAAGAAAAATATGAAAAGGAAAGAGAAAAACTTTTTGAACGTTTTAAATTAGGAAAATATTTTTATGATTTAGCTTTTCAAAGATATGTCATTGAACATAGTAAGGAAAATTTAAAACCGGCTCATTATTACTTGGCTGTTTTAAATCCCTATTATGTTTTTGATGGAACAGAAAAAGATGGTAAACCGTTTTACCATGCGATTCATAATGAAGAACTTATTAATTTTATTTGTTGTGATGAAATCACAAAGTCCTTGCAAAGTGTTATTCAAAAAGATATCGAAACTTTAGAAAAGAATCTATTTAATAAAGAAGATAGAGTTTGTCCATTAGGTAATTATTGCTCTTATAAAGAACAAAGCGAATGTAAATACTTTAAAACTGTCTGTGGTCTTAAAATACCTAAGAAAAACAGTAGTTTAAATTATGTTAATAATGGTTTTGGTTTCCTTGTGGATGGCAAGAGAATAAAAGGCTTAGAACTTATTAATGAAGGATATTTAAAAATGGAAGATATCCCCTTATCATGGCTTACTAAAGAAAACCATCTTATTCAAAGAAATTGCTTAGAAAATCATACTTCTTATATCAATAAAGAAAAAATAAGAAAAGCCTTATCTGCAATAGAGTATCCTATTTATCACTTGGATTTTGAAACATTTCCTTGTCCTTTACCAAGATTTAAAGGGGAGTTTCCTTATATTCAAAGTCCTTTTGAATTTAGTTTACATATAGAAAGTAATCCTGGTAGTTGTGATTTAGAAAAAGATAATATTGTCTTTTTAGCCAAAACAACGAAAGATGAAAGAGAAGACTTAGTAAAGGAATTATTAAAATATATTAATCCTAATAAAGGGACTTTATTTGCTCAAAATGTTTCTTTTGAAAAAGGAAGGATAAAAGAACTCGCTTCGATATTTCCTGAATACAAAGAAGACTTATTAAAAATTTATAATCGTGGTTTTGATTTGTTATGGCTTTTAAATAATAATAAAGAGTTATATGAAGACTTGGGTTTCACAGGAAAAGATTTAGAAACATTCAATTTTTATGATGAATGTTTAAGTGGATCTTTTTCGATAAAAAAGACTTTACCTGTTTTTTCAGACTTATCTTATGATAATTTAGATGTCCATAATGGAACAGAAGCCATTGTTGTTTATGCCAATTACGATAATTATTCCAAAGAAGAATTAAAAAAACAACAAGAAGCTTTGAAAATTTATTGTCGGCAAGATACCTGGGCAATGGTCGAAATTTTAAATGCTCTACGTAAACTTGTCAAATAAGTGTCAATATTTTCAAGTTTTTTGACTATTTTTTTCATTTTTTAGTATTATATAGAGGTAAAGGACGTGATTTTTATGTTGTATCCATCCATTGATAAACTGCTTACCATCGTGGATTCTAAGTACAAATTAGTTCATGTAGCCTCTATTCGTAGTAAACAAATGTTAGAAAACAACCATTACCAAATGGCTGAAAACGAATATGTTAACAAAAGAACCATCGGTAGAGCACTAGAAGAGTTGGATAAAGGACTTATCACGGTTATTAGTCATAATAACACGAAGTAAGTCTTTTTTTCATGTCTATTTTTACCAAAGCTAACACTCCAAAATATTTAATACCAATTGGTTATATAAATATGATACAATAGTAACGTAGTAAATACGGCAGTTTAAAATTTTAGTCGTGTTACATACTAGTGTCAGGAGTGTATATAAAATGAAACAAAAAAAGAAAACAATTATGATCGCCATTATTATTCTACTTGTTTTAAGTGTAGCCATTGGTATTTCTTATGCCTATTGGGTTTTAAATTTAAATCAAGATAGTAAAAATATTGTTAGTACCAAATGTTTGAATGTTACTTTTACAGAAGGAGATGCCATAAATTTACAAAAAACATATCCCATGAAAGATGAAGATGGAGCAAAATTAACACCTTATACTTTTACTTTAAAAAATGAATGTAATGATAAAGCTAATTATCAAATCAATTTAGAAACACTTGCAGACTCAACATTAGATATTAATTATGTTAAAGTAAAACTAAATGATGAAATAAGTGTTTTAGGGTCTAAAGAAGCAGTCACCAAAACATTAGATAATGCGACAGATTCCAGAATGTTAGAAACAGGAGTATTAAATGCAAATGAAACAAAAACATTTAATTTAAATATATGGCTTTCCTATGACGCGCCAAATGACACGATGAATAAAACTTTTGAAAGTAAAATAACAGTTACGACTAGTTATCACGCAACTCTTGGAACGGAAAAAATTAAGGATTTAGTAGCTAAAGCAGATACATCTACAACAGATGTCTACACTGTTCCAGAAAAAACAAGTGATAGTTGTACATATACTTTAGCTTATGATGGCACAGCCGATAACAACTTAAGATATGTCGGGTCTAATCCATGTAATTATGTTAAAGTAGACGGAGAGTTGTGGCGCATAATAGGTGTTATGAATAATATAGATGATGGAACTGGAAAAAAGGAAAGTAGAATAAAACTTATAAGAGATAAAACAATTGGCAACTATGCCTGGGATACATCAATTGAAACTATAAATTATGGGAACGGAGTGAATGAATGGAGCCAAGCAGATTTAATGAAATTATTAAATCCGGGATATGAAAATGAAACAGCAGGGGGCTCATTGTATTATAATAATGGCACTGGTAATTGCTACAGCTCTATTAATAATGAATTAACATCATGTGATTTTACAAGTAGTGGTTTAAAATCAAATTTAAAAGCATTAATAGGGGATGTTTTATGGCATACGGGCGCAAATGGTATAAAAGATTCATCTAATTTATATGAAGGCTTATCTAATCAGTTTTATAGTTATGAACGAAGTACAAATAATGGTAAAATATGTTCATCAGAGTCTTGGTGTAATGATACCATTACAAGAATAACATTTTGGACAGGAAAAGTTGGACTTATTTATCCTTCAGATTATGGCTATGCGACAAGCGGAGGAACTGGCGTGAATAGAACAAATTGTTTAAATCAACAAATGTATGACTGGAATAATAGTTCTAATGATGATTGTAAAACAAACGATTGGCTTTATAATTCGTCTCTTTGGCAATGGGTCATAACTCCGAGTACACATTCCACAAATGCTGTTAGTGTATTTGCTATTTTTGGCGAGGGACATATTGGATACACTTATGCACGTGACCAATATGCTGTCCGTCCTTCTGTTTATCTCTTATCAACTGTTAAAATTACTCAAGGTGAGGGTACTCCTGAAAATCCATATGTGTTATCTGTTTGAACAAATAATATGTACTAGGAAAATAGGCACTCAAACGGGTGAAATATTAAAAGACTCATAAACTACTTATGAAAGGAGTGTTTATGAGTCGTATTTTATATTCTGGTGAAAATCAAATCACTAATTCTTATCGTGTTCGTGTTCATGAAGCTGTCGATGTTGTTAAAAAATGGTATCAAGCTGATACTGTCATAGCTCATTCTGATGGAGTCGTTGTTTTAGTACAAACAGGTCGTAAAACAAGTTTAGGTAGTACGGGTAATGCTTCTTATGGTAATTTTGTTAAAATTTTACATCCGAATGGTTATTATACTTTATATGCTCATCTTAGTACAGTTTATGTGAAAAAAGGTCAAAATGTTCGTAAAGGTGAAAAAATAGGGTATATGGGTAAAACCGGTAATGCTTATGGGGTTCATCTTCATTTTGAAGTTCGTAATCCTTATAATACTTGTATTGATCCTGTTATGTATTTAGATAATGATTTACCAAATGAAAATCGGGAAAAAATTTTATATCAAGCTTATGATAATGTTAAAAAGTATTGGCTTCCTAATGTTTCGTTATCCACAAGTGATTATGCCGGTAACTTTGGCAATGCTATTGGAGGTATTTATTTGGATAAATATCCTATGAGAGTGCATGATAAGGTAAAAAAAATGTGGCTTCCTTGGGTAGAAAACCGTAATGACTATGCAGGTAATCTTGGAAATGATATTGATGGAGTCCAAATAAAAGGGGTTACTTACCGAGTTCATTTAAAAAATGGTTCATGGCTTTCGTGGGTTTCTAAAGTCGATGATACCCCGAATGGATACGCTGGTATATATGGACGTAGTATTGATGCTATTCAAATAAAAATGAGTTAGCTTGACACTCTCTTGGCGAATTTTTCTTGTATTTAAAAACGATAAATTGTATAATATTCGTGAAAGAGAGAGGAAATAATATGAAAAAAGGATTTTTAGTTGCATTAGTTATTACTCTTATGATGAGTATTACTAATGTTAGTGCAATGACAAAAGATGAATTGAAAACAAAATTAACGAAAGAATACACAATTAATGGAGCAACATTTAAAGCTAGTGCTTCTGATATTGCTCAAATTGAAAGATATCTAGAACAAAATAATATTTCTGAAGCTGACGCTGATAAAATTTCTGCTAAAGTAGATGAAGCTGTAAGTATTATTGAAGCTGGAAATGCTACTAAATTAGAAGAATTAACAACTACTGAAAAAGATAAATTAGTCGCATTATTATCTGACATTTCTAATACAACAAGTGTAAAAGTTACTGTTAATAAAGGTGTAATTACCGTTTACAATGTTGATGGTACTGAATTTACTAAAATTACAGATATGATTAAACAAACAGGTGCTAATTATACAATCGTTATAATTGCTGGTGTTATTTCAATTCTTGGATTCCTAGTTATTGCAAACAAAATGAAAAAAAATGCTTAAGCATTTAAAACAAGTTGTTAGGGAAAGTGTTAAAGAAATTGCACTTTCTCTTTTTATTTCCTCTTTATTTATTTTAAGTTTCTTTTTCTTTTTAGAAAAAAAAGTAAATGTTGTATTTTCTTTATTAAATACAATCACGATAACAGAAAAAAAGGAAGAAGATACAACTTTGTCTTTTGACAGTATCAAAAAAAGACTTAAAAATTATCCATCTTATGGGACAAAATATGGTATGTTAAAAATTAGTTCTATAGGTGTTGATTTACCTTTATATCATGGAGATACTTTAGATATCTTAAATTATGGTATTGGTCATTATGCTGGCAGTTATTTTCCAGGCGAATCAGGTTCTATTGTTTTAGCGGGACATAATAATCAAGGCTTTTTAAGAAGGCTTCCTGAGGTTCAAGTAGGAGAACAAATAATTATTGAAACGACTTATGGTACTTTTTATTATGAAATGACTTCCTCTAGAATTATTGATAAAAAAGAAGAATATCTTCTTCCTATTCAAAATGAAGAAGAACTTTTAATGATTTATACTTGTTATCCAGTGACCGCGATAGGCCTTACCAATCAAAGGTATGTTGTTTATGCTAAGAGAGTAGAAGGTGAAGTATGAAAAAAATAGGAATGATAAGCTATTATATTTTACTGATTTTACTTTGTTTAAATTTGCTTATTTTAAGTATTTTACTTCCTTTAAAATATACTTTATTTAATGAAGAATATATGAAACAGGAACTAATCCGTCAAAATTATGATACAAAGGTTTATGAAGAAATTAAAACTCAAATGAATCATTATCTTATTCAATCAGGACTAGATGAAAGTGTTTTTGATAATATCATCACGGAAGAAAAAATAAAAGAAGATATTACAAATAATTTAACTTCTTTATATGAAAATAAAGAGAGTCATATCGATACTACAAGTATTACAAATCAGTTAGAAGAAAATATTGAAAAGTATTTGGCTTCTCAAAACATTGAAGTTAAAGATACAGAGAGTTTGAATGCCTTTGTAAAACAAATTGGAAGTATTTATGATGAAGAACTTAATTTATATGGTAGTTTTCCGAAACTTCAAAAGATAATGTTTCCTCTATCAAACGTTATCGATATCATTATAATTATTAATATTTTGATAATACTTGTTACTCTAATGCTTATCAAAATTATTTTAAAAAAGAAAGTAGGCAGTGTTCCTTTCTTTGTTACGGGGGGATTATTATTTTTAATAGAAAATTATGTTTTGAATCACGTTGATATTGCGCATCTTTTAATTATTGATAAAAATTTTAGTAGCCTTTTGAACAGTTTTTTGAATCAATTTTTTACGGATTTAACTCAATTTTCTTATCTTTTCTTAGGAATAGGAATTGGGTATCTATTAATTCGAATGGTATTCAAAATGATTTTACAAAGATAACTAGAAAAAGTTGTCTTTTTTTGTCGAACGAAAGAAAATGATTTTTTATATAATTTATGCCATAGTATTAATAGGTGATAAAAATGTTTATTTTGGGAATACTTATTTCTATTATTTTATTTTTTCTTTGGTGTTGTCTTAGAGTATCTTCAAAAGCCGATGAAAAAATGTTTAGTCAAGAATACGACAAGAAAAATAAAAAATAACTTTTGACCCTTGTGTAACTACTAAAAATCGTTTATACTATCTCTGTTAGAGAGGTATTTTATGGAAGAGTTAAATTTAAAAGATATGTGGGATTATTATGTTAGTAAGATTTTTGTTATCATTTTTTCCGTCTTATTTTGTGTGGTAGCTATTCTTTTTTATAGTGTTTTTATTGAAAAACCAGTGTATAGTTCTTATACCACGATTGTTTTAGTTGGAAATAGCCAAACAGAATCTCAAACCGGAATTACGCAAAGTGATGTTACATTAAATCAAAAGTTAGTGTCTACTTATCAAGAAATTATTAAAAGTAGAAGAATTTTAAGTCAAGTTATTGATAATTTAAAACTTGATATATCAAGTAGTACTTTAGCTGGTAATGTTTCTGTTACGAGTGAAAAAGATACAGAACTTATTCGTATTACCGTAAATAATGGGGATGCTATTTTAGCGCGTGATATTGCAAACGAAATAGCTAATGTTTTCAATAAAGAAATTGTCGAAATTTACAACATTAAAAACGTGAATGTCATTGATGAAGCCGAAGTGCCAGCGAGTCCATCTAATATGAGTATTATAAAGAAGATGTTTTTAGCAGCTATTGTAGGATTTGTTTTATCATGTATGGTTATTTTTGTTTTCTTCTATTTTGATACGACAATTAAAAGTCTAGAAGAATTAGAAGAAAAGGTAGGTTTACCTGTTTTAGGAGGCATTCCTTACAATTCTCATTATGAAAAGGAGGCAAAATAATGAAAAATGCCGAACTTATTGTGGCTCATAAACCAAAATCAAGTGTAGCAGAAGCTATTAAAACTATTAGAACTAATTTACAATTTTCAGCTGTCAATGGGGATGTTAAAAGTATTTTAGTTACGAGTTCAATGCCAGGGGAAGGAAAAAGCTTTGTGGCTTCTAATTTAGCGGTTGCTTTTGCCCAAGCTGGTAGCAAGGTTTTAATTGTTGATTGTGATATGCGAAGAGGAAGACTTCATGAAATTTTTAATGTTAATAATGATAAAGGTTTATCTTTACTTTTAATTGATGAAATTAGTGAAAAATCTACCAAATATTTTAATAAAACAGAAGTGCCAAATTTATTTGTGTTACCAAGAGGTATTGTGCCTCCTAATCCAAGTGAAATTTTAGCTTCAGAAAAAAATAAAAAACTTAGTGAAATACTAGAAAATAAATTTGATATCGTTATTTATGATGGAGTTCCGGTTTCTGGCCTTGCTGATGCCATTATCATGGCTGACCTAGTCGACAAGATTGTCATCGTTTCTGCTTATAAGCAAACTAAAATGGAACAACTTCAAAATACCAAAAAAGCTTTAGAAAAATTTCAAGATAAAATTGCCGGAGTTGTTTTAAATAAATTACCTGAAAAGAAAAATCATTACTACTCTTATTATAATTAGGTGACGTATGATTGATATTCATGCTCATATCTTGCCATCTATTGATGATGGAGCAAGAAGTGAAAAAGAAAGTTTTCATCTTTTAGAACAAGCTAAGGATAATGGAGTCACTGCTATTTTTTTAACTCCTCATTATATCGTGGGAAGTAAATATAATTTAAACAATGAAAAAAAAGAAGTTTTGTTAGCTAAGTTAAAGGATAAAGCTAAAAAATTAAACATCGAACTTTATATAGGAAATGAAATTTATTTTGATAATGATATCATAAAGCTAATAAAAAAAGGAGAGATGGCCTCTTTAAATCATTCTAAATATTTACTGTTTGAATTGCCAATACATCAGAAAGTAAGTAATTTGTTCGAAGTTATTTTCGATTTAAAAATAAAAGGTTATTTACCTATTTTGGCCCATCCTGAAAGATATGATTTCTTGCAAAAAGATCCTAAGTTAGCTGAGAAACTCTTAGAAGCAGGTGTCTTTTTTCAAAGTAACATTGGTTCTTTAAAAGGGGTATATGGTAAAAATGCCCAAAAAACATTGAGGTTGTTTTTAAAACATCATATGATTTCCTTTATGGCTTCTGATATTCATCATGAAGATAATAATTTTTATTCTTATTTATCAAGTGTCTATGAAGAATTAAAAGGATTTTTAGATGAACAATATCTTAAGGAAATATTTGCTGAAAATGCAAAAAATATAATTAAAAATAAACCTTTAGTGGAACCTAAGTTTACTCCTTTAAAAAAAGGCTTGTTTGGCCTTAAATAGCAAAGAAAAAAGTGTTTTACAAATAAATAAACAAATGTTATAATACAGTTATCAGATTAAGTGGGCAGAAATTCCCACTTTTCTTATTGGAAAGGGTGAAATTCATTGATTGAAAAAATAAAAGAAGCGATTAAAGGACCTTTACAAGATATGGATATTATCGTTGATAATATTGAATATGTTAAAGATGGAAGTTATTATTTCTTAAATATAACTCTAGATCGTGTAAGTGGTTTGGATTTAGATACTGTGGTGGAAGCCACCAATATTATTAATCCTATATTAGATGAATTAGATATCATTGAAGAATCATACATTTTAGATGTATCTAGTAAAGAAAGGAATGAAGAAAATGAATAGTAAAGAATTTATAAAAGCTCTAGACAATATTATTTTGGAAAAAGGCATTAGTAAGGATGTTGTTTATGATGCTATGGAACTTGCTTTAGCCACAGCATATAAGAAAAACTTTGGTTCAAAGACAAATGTTAAAGTAAAAATAGATCGTAATACCGGTGATATTCGTGTTTTATCTTACTATGTTGTCGTTGATGATTATGATGATGGAGTAGATAGTGTTGATGAAGAAGGTAATGCCATTCATATTCCACCAGAAATTAATCCGGATGCTCAAATTCTTTTAGAAGAAGCAAGAGAAATTGATCCAACAATTGAAATTGGCGAGACCATTGAAAAAGAAGTGACACCAAAAGATTTTGGACGTGTGGCAGCTTCTACCGCAAAACAAGTGTTAACTCAAAAAATTAGAGAAGCCGAAAGAGAAAATATTATGGCTGAGTTCCATGATAAACAAGGGGAAATGATGATGGGACTTTTAGCTATGGAAGACCAAAAAAATTATTATGTTGACCTTGGTAAATCAAGAGGTATTATGGCCAAAAGTGAAATTATTCCAGGAGAAACTTTAAAAATGGGAACTAATGTTAGAGTTTACATTACTAAAGTAGAAGAAACACCTAAAGGACCACTTATTTTATGCTCTAGAAAACATTATGGTTTTGTGAAACGTTTATTTGAAACAGAAATTCCAGAACTTGTTGATGGAACGATTGAACTATATTCTGTTATTAGAGAACCAGGTGTAAGAAGTAAAGTAGCTGTTTACTCAAATGATGAAAAAGTAGATCCTGTTGGTGCTTGTATCGGCGAAAGAGGTTCTCGTATCGCCAGCATTTTAAAAGAATTAAATGGTGAAAAAGTAGATTTAGTAAGATATTCAGATGACGCAGCAACCTTTATTGCTAATGCGTTGGCTCCTGCTAAAGATGTAACAGTAAATATTATTGACCCAGTAAAAAGAGAAGCTTTAGCCATTGTCAATGATGAAAATTTATCATTAGCAATTGGTCGTAAAGGAACTAACATAAAACTTGCTAGTCGTCTTACAAAATATAAAATTGAAGTTAAAACATTAAGACAAATTAATGAAGAAGGAAATAAATAATGACTGTTAAAATTTTTTCTCATAAAAGTGATCCGGATGGTATCGGTTGTGTTCTTCTTTCCTTATTAAGCTTTAAAGATGTTTCTTATACTTTATGTAAAAATAATTTGGAGCTTGATGAAAAAATAGGTGATTTTTTAGAACAAGAAGATCTAACAAATTATGAACGTGTTTATATCACTGATTTATGCCCATCTAAGTCTCTTTTAGAAAAAATGGCTTTTATAAATGCCAAACTTTTTCAAGTTTACGACCATCATTTAACTTCTTTAAAAGAAAAAGAAATACCATCTTTTGTTTATATTGGTGATGATGAAAAAGACTGTGCCATGAGTATTTTCTACCAAGAACTTTTAAAAGATTTCCCAGTGTTAAAAGAAAATAAAACGTTAGAAGAATTAGTGAATTTGACTCGTCTTCATGATACTTGGGAATGGAAAAAAGAAAATAATAGAAAAGCTTTATTGCTTGAAACATTCCATCATTACTTAGGACCTGTTGGTTATCTTTATTATTACAAAGATAAATGCTTACAAGATTGTGGGCTACAAAGAACAGAAGAAGAGAAAACTTGGCTTTTGGATATTACCAAAGAAGAGACAAAAAAAGTAAAAGAAATACTTCAAAGAGTTGTGTTTGAAAAAGAAGAGAATATTAATTTTGCCAGTGTTTACGGGCCTTATTCTCTACGTAATCTTTTAGCTGATGCTTTAAAAAAAGATTATCCAGACTGTGATGTTCTAGCCTTATTTGCTCCAGATAATGGTACCATATCTTTTAGAAGTTTAAAAAATATTGATGTGTTACCTTTAGCTGAAAAGTATCATGGTGGCGGGCATCCTAAGGCAGCTGGTTGTTCTCTTACAAAAGAAAATGAAATCATATTAAGAAGAAAATTAATGAAAGATTAAGGGAGGTTTTTATGAAACAGAAAAAAATTCCGATGCGTACCTGTGTTGTGACCAGAGAAAAGTATCCTAAAAAAGAACTCATCAGGGTCGTAAGAACTCCGGAAGGAGAAATTGAAATTGATACTTCTGGCAAAAGAAATGGCAAAGGTGCTTATTTGAAATTATCCAAAGAAGTGATAGAGAAAGCTCGTTTAAACAAGGCTTTAAATCGAGCTCTAGAAGTTGATATACCTGAAGAAATTTATGAAAAATTAGAAGGCTTTATAAAATAATGCCAGGCAAAAGAGAAAATGTCATTGATTATGAAACGTATTTCATGTTAATGGCTTTGCTTGTTAAAGAAAGAAGTAAAGATCCCAAAACACAAGTTGGGGCAGTCATCGTTAAAAACAATCGTCTTTTATCCACCGGTTATAACGGAACACCTAAAGGACTTAGTGATGATGAAATGCCTTGGAATTCTCTAGGAGAAGAAAACGGAGATTTATTTCAAATAAAAAATTCTTTTGTAATTCATGCGGAAGCGAATGCTCTTGATTTAGTTAGGCAAGACTTAACGGGTGCTTCTATTTATGTAACCCTTTTTCCGTGTCATGAATGTGCTAAAAGAATATGTAATTCGGGTATATCAGATGTTTATTATTTAGAAGATTATAAACATGAGGATTTAATGGCTTTATCTAAAAAAATCCTCACACTTGGTGGTGTTCGAATCCATAAAATTACGCCGGTAAGTAAGCTTATGGCTAGTTTAACTTCCATGGAAGAATCTTTAAAACAAAGTGTAGAAAGAGAAAAAAGTTTACAAAAAATACGAGGAAAATAGAAAGGATGTGTATCTTATGACAGTAAAAGAATATGCAGAAAGTGTTAACTTAACCGTTGCAGAAGTGTTAAAAAAATGTGAAACTTTAGGAATTGATGTGAAAAGTCCAAGTGATGATTTATCAGACGATGATGTTATTAATTTAGACTTTGCTACTAACTTAATTAGTTCAGATAGTGAATCCACTTATGAAGATGAGGATAGTATGGATGAAGTTGTCGAAGATTTAGTGGCTTCCACGAATGTTCATACCATGAATCCTGGAGTAAAAAAACAAAAACTAAAAAAACGTAGTGAAGTAGAGCAAAGTAAATCAGAATACATGAATAAACGTAAAGAAATGTATAAACACAAAGAAAAGTTAATGACAAACAAAGTCGATGAAGACATTATTCTTTACAAAAATAATATGAGTGTAGCTGATTTAGCCGAAAGTTTAGGCGTAAGTGGAACGGATATTATTAAAAAATTAATGAGTCTTGGTATTATGGCTGGTTTAAATCAGGCAATTCCTTTTGAACAAGCTGAATTAATTTCATTAGATTATGGAAAAACCCTAAAAAAAGAAGAAACCCAAGATGTCACAAACTTCGAAGAATACGAAGTAAATGACAAAGAAGAAGATTTAGTTTTACGTCCTGCTGTTGTTACCATCATGGGACATGTTGACCATGGTAAAACAACTCTCCTAGATTATATTCGTCATAGTAAAGTGGTTGAAGGAGAATTTGGTGGTATCACTCAACATATTGGGGCTTATCAAATTGAACATAATGGTCAAAAGATTACTTTTATTGATACTCCAGGTCATGCGGCTTTTACCGAGATGAGAGCAAGAGGAGCCAGTGTCACAGATATCGTTATTATTATTGTGGCTGCGGATGATGGTGTCATGCCTCAAACGAAAGAAGCCATTGATCATGCGAAAAGTGCTGGCGTTCCAATTATTGTTGCTGTTAACAAAATTGATAAACCAAATATTAATATTGAAAGAGTTATGCAAGAAATGAGTGAAGCTGGAATTACACCAGAATCATGGGGTGGCGATGTGCCATTTGTAAATATTTCTGCCCAAACAGGTGAAGGTGTTGATCTTCTTTTAGAAACCATTCAAATTATTAGTGAAGTAAATGGTTATAAAGCCAATCCATCTCGTTATGCCATGGGAACAGTTATTGAATCGAAAGTAGATAAAAATATTGGTGGAGTAGCTTCTTTACTTATTCAAAATGGAACCTTACGTTTAGGAGACCCAGTTGTCGTTGGAGCTTACTTTGGTCGTGTGAGAACCATGAAAAATGATCGTGGTGAAGCTATCGTAGAAGCAGGACCTTCTACACCAGTAGAAATTACAGGGTTATCAGAATCTCCTAGTGCTGGTGATAAATTTATGGCATTTGAAACAGAAAGTGAAGCTAAAAATGTTGCCGAGAAACGTTTAGTTGCTTTAAAAGAAGCAAAAAATAAAAAAGAAGTTGTTTCTTTAGATGATTTATTTGCCAAGATTAAATCAGGTCAAAAAGAAATTAATGTTGTTTTAAAAGCAGATGTTCGTGGTAGTGAAGAGGCTGTTAAATCTTCCCTAGAAAAAATTGATGTAGAAGGCGTTCGTGTCAAGGTTATTCGTAGTGGTATTGGTACTATTACTGAAAGTGATGTGGTCCTTGCTAATGCTTCTAATGCAATTATTATTGGTTTTAATGTCGTACCTTCTAATATTACGAAAGAAGTAGCCAAAGAATACAATGTCGATATTCGTTTATATACGATTATTTATAAAGCCATTGAGGAAATGGAACTTGCCATGAAAGGTATGTTAGAACCAGAATTTGAAGAACATATTTTAGGTAGTCTAGAAATTCGTAAAATCTTTTCTTTCTCAAAAGTTGGTAAAATTGCCGGATGTTATGTAACCGATGGTCTTGTAAAATCAGGGGCAAATGCTCGTGTTATTCGTGATGGTGTTATCATTTATGATGGTAAAATTGCTTCTATTCAAAGAGAAAAAGATCAAGTAAAAGAAGTTAAAAAAGGTTTTGAATGTGGTATTACTCTAGAAAATTATAGTGATATTAAAGAAAGAGATACCATTGAAGTTTATGAAATGGTGGAAATTAAAAGATGAGTGTAAAAATTAAAAGAATTGAAAGTGAACTTGTTAAAACAATATCAGAAACACTTCTATTAGAATCAAATGATGAATTTTTAAAAACTGTTACCATCACAGCCGCTGAGGTAGCAAGTGATTTATCTTATGCGAAAGTATATTTTACCAGTTTAGATAATCGTGATAAAACTTTAGTTGTTAAAGATATGAATGAAGCCAGTGATATGATAAGAAAATTTATTGCTCAAAAGATGAATCTTCGTCAAACTCCTAAATTAAATTTTGTCTATGATGATTCTGTTTCTTATGGAAATAAAATAGAACATATTATTGCTGAAATTCACAAGAAAGATAAAAATTAGTCGTAAGGCTAATTTTTTTTTAAAACTATTGACACTCGGGGGGGGGGTATCTGCTATAATCATCATAGGGAAACTGTGGTGATTTTTTTATGTCTTTGAAAAAGTTTAAACAAATAAATTATAAGAAGATACTAATTTTTTTCTTATTTTTTTTATTAGGGGTAGTAGCAGGATATCTAGTTTTATCCCCAAGCTATGCCTTGTATGAAGAAAAGAAAAATTTTGATGTTGTAAATGGAACCGTAGAAGATCCAGGAGACATCTATTTTGCTTATTATATAGATGGCGTAATATCAAGAAATATGCCTCTTCAAAATACAGGTTACACTTTAGATGAAACAAAATCAAACTGTAATAATGGCGTTGTTCCAACTTGGGATAATGCTGGTTGGAAATTTATTGGTGATTATCATAATTATAGTGCGACCACAAATACAAGAACCAAATGTACTTTATATTTTAATAAAACAGCTAAAACAGTAAAAACGGCTTTAGGAAATATTGAAGTTAATAGTTATACGCCAGATTTTACAAAGTCCGCTTGTGATGATTCATCATGTGAATCCCACGAAAAAGGAATTTTTGAAACAACAGATACAGACGGTAAACCTACATATTACTACCGTGGTTCAGTGGAAAACAATTATGTTAAGTTTGCAGGTTATTTTTGGCGTATTATACGAATCAACAGTAATGGTTCAATTAGAATGATTTATGATGGAACGATTGCTCATGTGAATGGAGAATCCTCAGAAGACAGACAGTATGGTACTAGTCCGTTTAATCCGGCTTATGATAACAATATGTATGTTGGATATATGTATGCTGAAGGAGATGCTCATGGCACAGGAACATCTTCAACTATCAAAACAAATGCAGATAAGTTCTATACGGATAATCTTTCAAGTTATGCTTCAAAATTAGATGCGACTGCTGGTTTTTGTGGCGACCGTTCTAATTTAAATCAACAAAATGGTGCTGGCACTGGAAATGTTGTTACCTATAATAAAGGCTATTTGAGAGTAGAAAAGAGTACACCCACTTTAATTTGTGAAAATACAAACGATTATTATACTTTAACAAGTACAACAACTGGTAATAAAAAATTAACTTATCCTATAGGATTAATAACTGTAGATGAAGCGATGTTAGCCGGTCATTCTGGAGGAATTTTTGACGGAATGCACAATGAAATGAAAATAAATAAAGCAAGCTATTTAACAACTGGTCATGTTTTTTATACAATGACATCCCCTGGAGGATATAATCCTTATGATTTTACTTTTTGGTATGCAAGTGTTTTTACTGTGAATATTGTAGGTGGATTTGATGATGAAGCTACAAATTATAATTATGGTCTTCGTCCAGTAATCAATATTCGTTCTGATGTGACTATTACAGGAAGTGGTACTATGACCGATCCTTATGTTGTTAATTAGCGTCAAATAAATGTCAAGATTGCAAGAGATTGTAATCTTTTTTTATTTAAAAAAGCAACTTATAAAGAAAAGAATATCAGGGCCGATGTTTTTGATTTTTTAGGAAACAATGTCATTTTAAACTTAGAAGCTTATAAAACATTCAATGAAGAAAACTTAAGAAAGTCAAATGTTTATCTTTGTCGTGGTTATAGTAGTCAACTAAAAAAGAGCATTCCATATCATAAGATGAAGAAGTTTATCCAAATTAATTTAGTAGATCATGTTAAAAAAGGTGTTTTACAAGATAAATTAGTGCAAAGATATTTCTTAGAAGAACAAGGATATCCTTTAACAGATGATATTCAAATTTATTACATACGCCTTGATTTACTAGATAAGCTTAATTATAATGTAGGCATAAGTGATGGATAATTTTTAGATATTTTAAGATATTTAAAAGTAAATGGTGAAGAAGAACGAGATAAACTAAAACGGAAATGGAGAACAATTATGACAATGGATGAGTATATGAATGCCCTTTTAAGTGATGAAGTAATGAATGAAGAAAGAAGTATGTTTAAAAAGGCTCGCGATTATGGCCGTGAAGAAGGAATTGGTAAAGGAATTAGTATCGGTAAAAAAGCAAGAAATGTTGAAGTAGCTAAAGAACTTTTAAAAATGAACCTTTTTTTAGAAAAGATTTCTGCTGTCACTGGACTTTCAAAAGAAGAAATAAAAAAAATGCGTAACAGTCAAATAAAATAAAAGCTTATTGACAGTCGGGGGGGGGGGTATCTGTTATAATCATCATAGGAAACTATGGTGAAGATAATGGAATTAAAAAAATATAAAGAAAATAATTATAAAAGAAAATCTTATGTCATATTGGTCATAGGATTTCTTTTACTTTCTATAAGTAGTTATTTGTTTTATAAATCCTATGCTTTGTATGAAGAAAAAAAAGATTTTGATGTCATAAATGGAACCGTAGAAGATCCGGGAGATATCTATTTTGCTTATTATATAGATGGCGTTATATCAAGAAATATGCCTCTTCAAAATACAGGTTACACTTTAGATGAGACAAAATCAAATTGTAATAATGGCGTTGTTCCAACTTGGGATAATGCTGGTTGGAAATTCATTGGTGATTATCATAATTATAGTGCAACCACAAATACAAGAACAAAATGCACCTTATATTTTAATAGAACAGCTAAAACAGTAAAAACTGCTTTAGGAAATATTGAAGTTAATAGTTATACTCCAGATTTTACAAAGTCAGCCTGTGATGATTCATCATGTGAATCCCACGAAAAAGGAATTTTTGAAACAACAGACAATGATGGCAATCCAACCTATTATTATCGTGGTTCGGTGGAAAACAACTATGTTAAATTTGCAGGCTTTTATTGGCGAATTATTCGTATTAACAGTAATGGTTCTATCAGAATGATTTATGATGGAACAAGTGCTCATGCTAATGGCGAATCTTCTACTGATAGACAATATGGTCTGGTTCCATTTAATAAAAACTTTAAAGATAAAATGTATGTTGGTTATATGTATACATCTGGTGAAGTTCATGGTACGGGAACGTCTTCAACAATCAAAAATAATATTGATAAATTTTATACAGATAAGTTATCAAATTATGCCTCAAAATTAGATGTAAACGTTGGCTTTTGTGGCGACAGGACAATCTTATCTGAAAGTGATACAGAATTTTTGAATACATCTATTTATAATGTTATGTATAATAAGCCAACACTTAATTGTGAGAATGATGATTATTACACTGTGATTAATTCTAATGCAGGCAATAAAGCATTAACATATCCTGTTGCGACGGTTAATATATATGAAGCAATATATGCCGGTCATGCCGGAACATTAACAGTTGGAAGTCTTTCTTTTAAGAAAAAAATTCCATCTACTTATCTTACAACTGGATATGATTATTGGTCTATGACGTCTGCTGGTTTTTATGCTCCATTTGTTAGGAATGGTAAATCTTCTTACGCTTATGGAGTAAATGCTGATGGCGCTTTAGAAGAACATGGTGTAGGTGGTTCAACTATATATTTTAAACCAGTTATTAATTTAAAGTCTGACGTCACTTTTACAGGAAGTGGAACTATGACTGATCCTTATGTCATAAAATAGTGTTAAGTAATATAAATAGAAGAAATAGTACCAATTTGATATAAAATCATAAAGTGAAAAGGTTTAGGAAAATTAAGAGGCTAAATCAGCTATTAATTTATTACAAACAAGTTGGCTTTTTAGTTAAATTTTGAAATATTGGAATAAATAAGTATTTGCAGATTGCATATCTATTAAAGATTGTGACAAAAATGTAATTGCTTTTTAAGGCTAATTATACTATAATTTTTTTAGTGAAAGAAAGATTATCTTTTTTTGAAAGGGTTGAAGAAAATGGCAAGTGTTGCTGTCACAATATATTATATTTTATTTGCGCTATCTTTTATATATGGAATGTATTTTGGAATTACAGGCTTATTTGGTTTTAAAAATTATCATAAAAGTATGTTTGGAAAACATAAACCCAAACATAAATTTGCAATCATTATTCCGACTAGAAACGAACAAGATGTTATTGGCGCTTTAATAAAAAGTTTACAAAAGCAAAAATATCCTGAAGATTTATATGAGATTATTGTTGTTCCCAATAATTGTACCGACGATACAGCAGGTGCTGCTAAAAAAGCAGGCGCAACTGTTATGGAATGTACCGTTCCTGTTAAAGTAAAAGCGGATGCCTTAAGGTTTGCTTTTAAAAATTTAAAAGAACGTACCGATATTGACGCTTATGTCATCTTTGACGCAGATAACTTGGTTCATCCAGACTTTTTAGCTCGTATGAATGACGCGTTATGTGAAGGTATTCAAGTAGGACAATGTTTTAGAGATTCTAAAAATATGAGTGATAACTGGTTAACAGGTTCTTATACATTATTTTATTTCATTCAAAACTTTTTCTTCAATCGTGCACGTATGAATTTTTCTGGATCAGCCGCTATTAATGGCACAGGTTTTGTTGTCCGTAAAGATGTTATTGATGAATATGGTTTTAATACCGTTACCTTAACGGAAGACTCAGAATTTACTGGCTTATGTGCTTTAAGAGGTATCCAAGTTGCCTTTGTAGAAGATGCTATTACTTATGACGAACATCCTCAAAGTTTTTGGCAAAGTTGGAAACAAAGAAAAAGATGGACAAGTGGAACCTTAAGCTGTTTAAAAATTTATGGTAAGAAATTATTAGGTACTTTCTTAAAAACAGGAAATATTGCATGTTTTGATATGTTTATGATGTATGTAGCACCTATTGTAACCGTTTTAGGCTTAATCCTAACAGTTGTTTTAATTATCTTCCATGTTTTAGATGTCGAACTATTTGATTTCTTCTCATACTTATATGCTTCTGGAATACTTTTCTTCATTGTGTTCTATATTCTAAATGTGGCTATGAACATCTTTGTTGTTAAATATAATAAGAAGAGTGCTAAAAACATTCTAGGTGGTATTTTCTTATTTTCATTCTTCATTGCTACATGGATTCCTATTAATATTATTTGTTTATTTAAAAAAACAGATAGTTGGGAACAAATTAAACATGACCGTAGCGATGTCGATTTAGATAGTTTAGTAAAGTAAAACTTTGAAGACTCAAAGTTTTATTTTTTCATTTAAAGGAGTAGTGAGTTTATGAAAAAATTATCTTCTTGGAGAATCTTTTTTAGTTACTTAAAAGAAGAAAAATTAAAATTTATTTTATACGTCATTTTAGTAATAACTTCTTGCCTACCAGCTTTTATAGCAGCTTTATGGGGCGTGGCAGTAGAATATTTAGTAGCTAATGCGTTTCATAAATTTGTTTTTTGTGTTGTTTTATACGAAGGTATTTATATTTTAACATTCACTGTTTTAGAAGTTCCTAGAGAATATTTATATAATTATTTAGAAAACTACTTTATGAAAAGAGTAACGAAAGATCTTTATCATAAAATTAATAATTTACCAGCGGTAGCTTTTGAAGAAATGAGTGTTGGTGAATTTGTCAATCGAATGTATTTTGAACCAGAAAAAATTATGGAATTATTAAATAAACTGATTCGTCTTCTTTGTAGAGCCATTGTGGTTATTATTTTAGTTTTCTTTTCTTTTTACATTTCTTGGGTTTTAGGTTTAGAAATTTTAGTGATGTCTTTAATGATGGGCTTTATTTCTTACCAGTTTTTACCTAAAATAAAAAAGAATAATGAAATAATAAAAAAACAGAGTGATAAATATGTGAAAGAAGCCACAGAAAACATTAGTGGTGTAAGAGAAATAAAAGCTTTAGGTATTAAAAGACATGTCGAAGAAAAGCTAAACAGTATTCTAGATGTTTATTATCAAAATGTTACCGATTTAGGACGGAAAGAAACATGGTATTATGCTCTTAATAATTTACTTTATTTTGTTTTTCAACTTATTATTTTCTTAACTGCCGGCTACTTTTATGCTAAAAAAATATTAAGTTTAAGTCTTTTTATGACCTTAGAAACATATATTTGGCAAATTGATCAAGTCGTTGAATCATTAAGTGACTTTGGCGTTTCATTTAATAAAGTGACAGTTTCTTTAGAAAGAATTAATGAAATCTTAAGTGATAAATTATATAAAGAAGAAAAATATGGAGAAATCTCTTTAGACAAAAATAACGGAAAAATTGAATTTAAAAATGTTTCCTTTAAATATAGAGAAACTGAAGACAATACCTTAGAAAATTTAAATATGACTTTTCTTCCTAATAAAAAGAACGCTATTGTAGGGCGTAGCGGCAATGGAAAAAGTACCATCTTTAATTTATTATTACGTTACTTTGATGTTAATGATGGAGAAATATTAATAGACGGGGTAAACATTGAAAAATTAACCGAAGCTTCTTTAAGAAAAAATATTTCTATTATTAGACAAACACCATTTATTTTCAATATGAGTATTTTTGATAATTTAAAAATTGTTAAAGAAGATTTAACTTTAGAAGAAGCAAGAGAAGTTTGTAAAAAAGCCTACGTTGATGATTATTTCATGAGTTTAAAAGACGGTTATGATACGATGATTGGGGAAGCAGGGATTAACTTAAGCGGTGGTCAAAAACAAAGACTTGCTATTGCAAGAACCTTACTATTAGATACCAAAGTTATTTTGTGGGATGAAGCAACAAGTGCTTTAGATAATGAGTCACAAGCCTATATTAAAAAAACAATTGATGATTTAGTAAAGGACCACACGGTAATTATTGTTGCCCATCGTTTATCTACAATTGTTGATGCAGATATCATTCATGTTATTGAAAAAGGTAAAGAAGTAGGACTTGGTACTCATAAAGAACTTTTAAAAAACAATCAAATTTATCGTAATTTATATCAAAATGAAGAAAAATAAAAATCTTATAAAGACACCTTTTAAAAGTGTCTTTTTCTATTGACAAGGCATGTAAATTTTGCTATGTTATTTACACAAGTCAAACGAAAGAAATATGGTGATTTTTTGGAACATTATTTCACAAATAATACGAATTTAAAAAGTGAACTCCGGGTCATTTCCTATGAAAACAAAGAGAATGTTTTCTCTTTTTATAGTGATTTAGGAGTTTTTTCTAAAGACAAAATTGATTATGGAAGTAGAACTTTAGTTGATACCATTTTAAAAGAAGAACAAAGACAAAATTTAAAAATATTAGATGTTGGTTGTGGTTATGGCTTTATTGGTATCACTTTAAGTAAGATTTTAAATAGTGAAGTTTTAATGGTGGATGTTAATAAAAGAGCGGTTCACTTATGTGAAAGAAATATTAAAGAAAATAAAGTAAATGCCAAGGCTTTAGTAGGTGATACTTATGAAAATGTAACGGGTAAATTTGACATTATTGTTACCAATCCTCCTATTAGAGCAGGTAAAGACGTCGTCTTAAATATCCTTTTAAAAGCAAAGGAATATTTAAATGAAAATGGAGTGCTTTGGTTTGTTATTAGAAAAGACCAAGGTGCTAAAAGTATCTTAAAAATACTAGATGAAACATATGATTGTGACATCGTCAAAAAAGACAAAGGATTTTATATTATGCGTGCCAAAATTTATTGACAACCCAGGTAATTCCTAGTAGAATTATAAATTGGTGACGTGTTAGTTTTTAAAACGTAGGGTTTTCCTAAAAAAATATTAGATGGGGTGAGATCGTGGCTTATAAACTAAATAAATTCGGGGATTATCGTGAAAGACGAAATTTTTCTCGTAGTAAAAGTACAATGGAACTTACGGATTTACTAGAAATCCAAAAGAAAAGTTACCAAAAATTTTTAGAAGAAGGAATCAAAGAGGTATTTGAAGAATTATTTCCAGTCGAAAGCTTTACTGGAAATTTGACGGTTGACTTTGGTGATTATTCTTTCGATGAACCAAGATATTCTGTAAAAGAAGCAAAAGAAAGAATGGTAAACTATGCTGCGCCATTAAAGGTTCAAGCACGTGTTTTTATTCATGAAACAGGTGAAGTTAAAGAACAAGAAATCTTCTTAGGCGATATGCCATTAATGACTGATGCAGGAACATTTATCATTAACGGAGCAGAACGTGTTATTATTTCCCAATTAGTACGTAGTCCAAGTGTTTATTTTAAACGTGAAATAGACAAGAATGGACGTCGTGTTATTAGTGGTGAAATGATTCCAAACAAAGGAACTTGGCTTGAATTTGAAACAGACGCAAGAGACGTCATTTATGTACGTATTGATAGAACAAGAAAAGTGCCTGTTACAACATTCTTACGTGCTTTAGGTTTATCTAGTAATGAAGATATTATTAAAGTATTCGGTGAAAATGACTATTTAACAAACACATTTGAAAAAGATAGTACGAAAAATACAGACGAAGCTTTAATTGATATTTTTGAAAAATTACGTCCAGGTGAACCAGCTACATTAGATTCTGCTAAAAACCAATTAATCACAAGATTTTTTGATCATTTCCGTTATGACTTAGCCAAAGTAGGACGTTACAAATTTAATAAAAAATTAAATATTTGTGATCGTCTTGTTGGATGTGTCTTAGCTGAAGATATCAAAGTAGATGGCAAAGTTAAATTTGCTAAAGGAACTTTAATTACTAAAGAAATTTTAGATGAATTAAAGCCTATTTTTGCCTCTGGTTATGGTCTTACTAAAGTGATGACTAATGAAGAACTTGATGAATATAATATGGTTCAAATTCTTCATGTTCAAAATAAAAATAATCCAGATAAAGTAGAGAAAATTATCGGTGTAGATACTTCTGTAGAAGAAAGACGTCTTACTATTCCCGATATCTTTGCCTCAGTTAACTACTATTTAAATTTATTAGATGGTATTGGTAATACAGATGAAATCGATAACTTAGGTAATCGTCGTGTAAGACAAGTAGGCGAATTAATTGAAAATCAATTTAGAGTAGGTATGGCTCGTATGGAAAGAGTTATCAGAGAAAGAATGACAACTCAAGAAGCTGAAGATATCACTCCTAAATCATTAATTAATATTCGTCCTGTTACCGCTGTTTTAAAAGAATTCTTTGGTAGTTCCCAATTATCAAAATTCATGGATCAAATTAACCCAATTGCCGAATTAACTGATAAAAGACGTTTATCTAGCTTAGGTCCAGGCGGATTATCAAGAGAACGTGCTGGTATGGATGTTCGTGACGTTAACGCAAGCCATTATGGTCGTTTATGCCCAGTAGAAAGTCCAGAAGGACAAAACATCGGGTTAATTACCTCTTTATCAGGTTATGCTAAAGTAAATGAATATGGTTTCATTATGACTCCTTATCGTCATGTCGTTGATGGTCAAGTTCAAATGGATGATGTTCGTTACTTAACAGCTGACGAAGAAACTGATTACTACATTTCTGAAGCAAATATTAAATTAGACGATGATAATCGTATCGTTGAAAACGAAGTTATCGTTCGTTATAATGGCGACAACTTAATGGTTTCTAAAGATAAAGTTGATTTTGTGGATGTTTCTCCAAGTCAAGTTGTCTCTATTACAACAAGTTGTATTCCATTCTTAAACTACGACGACGTTCATAGAACACTTATGGGTTCTAACATGCAACGTCAAGCTGTACCTTTATTAAAAAGTGAAGCACCAATTGTTGGTACTGGTGTCGAATGTGTTGCAGCCAAATATTCTGGTAGTACCATTGTGGCTAAAGCAGATGGTGTCGTAACTTATGCCGATGCTAAAAAAATCGTTGTTAAAAATGCCGGTGGTAAAGACACTTATTACTTAGCAAACTTTGAAGGTAATAACGCCGGAGCTTGTACAAATCATATTCCAATCGTTCATACAGGGGATAAGATTAAAGCCGGTCAAGTTATTGCTGATGGTCCAAGTACCGATTTAGGTGAACTTGCCTTAGGTAAAAATATGACGGTTGCCTTTACGACTTATAATGGCTATAACTATGAAGATGCAGTTATCTTAAATGAAAGACTTGTTAAAGATGATGTTTATACTTCTTTACACATTGAAATGTATGAAGTAGAATGTCGTGATACTAAATTAGGTCCAGAAGAAATTACGCGTGATATTCCAAATGTTGGTGAAGAAGCTCGTAAAAACTTAGATGCCGAAGGTATTGTTCGTATTGGTACTGAAGTAAAAGAAGGCGACATTTTAGTTGGTAAAGTAACACCAAAAGGTGTCCAAGAATTAACAAGTGAAGAAAAATTATTACATGCTATTTTTGGTGAAAAGACTCGTGAAGTAAGAGATACCTCATTAAAAGTAGATCATGGAGCAGCTGGTATTGTTCATGACATTAAAGTTTATACAAAAGAAAATAGTGATGAACTTCCTGCTGGTGTATTCAAAATTATTCGTGTTTATATTATTCAAAAACGTAAAATCCAAGTTGGTGACAAGATGAGTGGTCGTCACGGTAATAAAGGTGTTATTTCTCTAATCTTACCAGAAGAAGACATGCCTTACTTACCAGATGGTCGTCCAGTTGATATCATGTTAAACCCACAAGGTGTTCCATCTCGTATGAATATTGGTCAAATTCTTGAATTACATTTAGGTATGGCTGGTAAAAAATTAGGCGTTCATTATGCCACTCCAGTATTTGATGGCGCTAACATGGATGATATCCATGAAGAAATGGCTGAAGCTGGTTTACCAAGTGATGGTAAAGTTACTTTAACGGATGGACGTAACGGCGAACCATATGAACATAAAATCAATGTTGGTGTTATGTACATGGTTAAATTACATCACATGGTTGATGATAAATTACATGCTCGTGCTACAGGTCCATATAGCTTAGTTACGCAACAACCTTTAGGTGGTAAAGCTCAATTTGGTGGACAACGTTTCGGAGAAATGGAAGTTTGGGCATTATATGCTTATGGTGCTGCACATGTTCTTCAAGAAATCTTAACCATTAAATCCGATGACGTGATTGGTCGTGTTAAAGTTTATGAAGCTTTAGTAAAAGGTAAAACCGTAAATCAAGCTGGTGTACCAGAGTCATTCCGTGTTTTAATTAAAGAATTCCAAGCTTTAGGCTTAAATGTTCAAATTATTAATAATAAAGATGAAGTCTTAGATTTAAAAGAAATCGAAGAGGAAGAAGAAAAAGAAGATATCATCAAAATTGATGAAATCGACATGAGTGATGTAAATGGTAAAGAACCAGAAGAAATCGAAAATCCTTTAGAGGATTATGAAGAAGAGGAAGACGAGTTTGAAGAAGATAATTTAGATAACTTAGAATTCCCAGGTGATGTAGAAATTGATAGTGAATTTGAGGAGGGTGAATAAAGATGATTGAAGTAAATAACTTTAAAGGTTTAAAAATAGGTCTTGCGAGTCCTGAACAAATTCGTTCTTGGTCTTATGGAGAAGTTAAAAAACCTGAGACAATTAACTATCGAACTTTAAAACCTGAAAGAGACGGTTTATTCTGCGAGAAAATTTTTGGCCCAACCAAAGATTATGAATGTTCTTGTGGAAAATATAAACGTCTTCGTTATAAAAATGTTGTTTGCGACCGTTGTGGTGTCGAAGTAACTAAATCAAAAGTACGTCGTGAAAGGATGGGGCATATTGAACTTGCCTCTCCTTGTAGCCACATTTGGTTTTTCAAAGGCGTTCCTTCAAAAATGGGTCTTGTCTTAGACATGAGTCCAAGAGATTTGGAAGAAGTTTTATACTTTGTTTCTTATGTTGTTTTAGATCCAGGAAGTGCTCCTCTTGGTAAAAAACAAACTTTATCTGATAAAGAGTATCGTGCTTACTATGAAAAATATGGTAATAGTTTCAAAGTAGGTATGGGTGCAGAAGCTATCAAAACACTTTTAAAAGAAGTTGATATTGATAAAGAAGTTGCTTCTTTAAGAGCAGAATTAGAAAGTGCTACAGGGCAAAAACGTATTCGTCTTGTTAAAAGATTAGATTGTTTAGTGGCCTTCCAAGAAAGTGGTAACCGTCCTGAATGGATGATTTTGGATGTTATTCCGGTTATTCCACCAGATTTAAGACCTATGATTCAATTAGACGGTGGAAGATTTGCAACAAGTGATTTAAATGATTTATATCGTCGTATTATTAACCGTAATAATCGTTTGAAAAAACTTTTAGAATTAGGTGCTCCAACCATCATTGTTCAAAATGAAAAACGTATGCTTCAGGAAGCTGTCGATAGCCTATTTGATAATGGCCGTCGTGGTAGAAGTGTATCAGGAGCAGGAAATCGTCCATTAAAGAGTTTATCTAGTATGTTAAAAGGTAAACAAGGTCGTTTCCGTCAAAACTTACTTGGTAAACGTGTTGACTATTCTGGTCGTAGTGTTATCGTTGTTGGACCAAACCTTAAAATGTATCAATGTGGTATTCCAAAAGATATGGCATTGGAACTATTTAAACCACATGTTATTAATGGTTTAGTAGAACGTGGTCTTGCTCATAATATTAAAGGCGCTAAGAAATTAATTGATACTAAAAATGACTGTGTTTGGGATGTTGTGGAAGATGTTATTACCGAACACCCAGTTATGTTAAACCGTGCGCCAACACTTCATAGATTAGGTATTCAAGCTTTTGAACCTAAACTTGTTGGAGGCAAAGCTATCCGTTTACATCCCCTTGTTTGTACTGGATTTAACGCCGATTTCGACGGTGACCAAATGGCTGTTCACGTACCATTATCAGAAGAAGCTAAAGCAGAAGCAAGACTTCTTATGTTAGGTGCTCAAAATATCTTAAACCCAAAAGATGGAAAACCAATTGTTACTCCATCCCAAGATATGGTTTTAGGTAACTGCTATATTACCCAAGAAAAAGCTGGCGAAGAACATGAAGGTAAAGTTTATAAAGATCCAGATGAAGTAGAAATGGCTTATGCAAGACATGAAATTACTCTTCATACGCGTATTGCTTTACCAGTTAAATCTTTTAAACATAAATTATTTACAGAAGAACAAATGGATAAATATTTAGTTACGACTTGTGGTAAAATTAAATTCAATAACATTTTACCTGATAGCTATCCATTCATTAGTGAAGCCACTAAAGAAAATATTGAAGGAATTACTCCTAACAAGTTCTTCCTAGAAATGGGAACAAATATTCCTGAAGCTATCAAAGCTATGCCTTTAACAAAACCATTTGTTAAAAAAGACTTAAGTAAAATTATTGCCCAAGTCTTTAAACGTTATCATACAACAGAAACCAGTATTTTCCTTGATAAGTTAAAAGACTTAGGATTTAAATATTCTACGATTGCTGGTATTACGGTTTCTGCTGATGATATTATTCCTTCTAAACAAAAAGGACAAATCATTGAAGAATCTAAAGCTTTAGTAGATAAAGTTAATAAACAATTTAAACGTGGTATGATTACCGATGAAGAACGTTATAATACCGTTATTGATATTTGGAATAAAGCAAATGATAAAATCAAAGCCGAATTAAAAGAAATGGCTGATGGTGACTACGATAATCCATTATTCATGATGATGAACTCTGGTGCTCGTGGATCTTTATCAAACTTTGCTCAGTTAGCTGGTATGCGTGGTTTAATGGCTAAACCAGATGGTTCTACCATTGAAATCCCTGTTATGTCAAACTTCTCAGAAGGTTTAACCGTATCAGAATTCTTCTTATCAAGTCATGGTTCAAGAAAAGGTAACGTTGATACCGCTTTACGTACAGCAGACTCTGGTTACTTAACTCGTCGTTTAGTCGAAGTTGTTCAAGATATCATTGTTAAAGAACACGACTGTGGTTCTATTCAAGGTGTAGAAGTTAAAGACTTATTAAACGATAAAGATGGTAGTGTTATTGAATCACTTGCCGAACGTATTTTAGGTCGTTATAGTGCTCAAAAAATTATTAATCCAGAAACAAAAGAAGTTATCTGTGAAAAAGGTGCTTTAATCACTGAAAATATGGTTAAGAAAATTACCGCTGCTGGTATCAAATCTGTAGAAATCAGAAGCATTCTAACATGTAAAACCCAAAATGGTGTTTGTCAAAAATGTTATGGTCTTAACCTTGCAACAGGTAACCTTGTTGAAACAGGTGAAGCTGTTGGTATTATGGCTGCTCAATCTATTGGTGAACCAGGTACCCAACTTACCATGCGTACATTCCACTCAGGTGGTGTTGCCGGAGACGATATCACACAAGGTCTTCCTCGTGTTGAAGAATTGTTTGAAGCACGTAATCCAAAAGGTAAAGCGACTATCTCTGAAATTAACGGTAAAGTTACTGTTATTACAGAAGATAATGGTAAACATAAAATTGTCGTGGAAAATGATGTTGAAGCTCGTGAACATGTTACAAACTACAACATGAAAGTTCGTGTTAATGTAGGCGATGTGGTTAAAGCAGGTGATAAATTAACCGAAGGTGTTATTTCACCTAAAGAATTACTTGCTGTTACAAACCCAATCACAGCCCAAGAATATATCTTAAAAGAAATTCAAAGCGTTTACAAATTACAAGGTGTTGACGTTAATGATAAACACATTGAAATTATTGTTAAACGTATGATTAATAAAGTAAGAATTGTCGATCCAGGCGATACGGATTTAGTAGAAGGTTTAAGTGTATCTTTAAAAGAATTTACAGATGCGAACAAACCAGTTATCTTAAGAGGTGGCGTTCCTGCCAAAGGAAGACCAATCATGCTTGGTATCACAAAGAGTTCTTTACAAACTGATTCATTCTTATCAGCAGCATCTTTCCAAGAGACAACTCGTGTCTTAACGGAAGCTGCTATTAAAGGCTCAACAGATTACTTAAGAGGCTTAAAAGAAAATGTTATTATTGGTAAACTTATTCCAGCTGGAACAGGTGCTAAAGAATATAGTGACATTGAACTTGAACTTCAAAAACAATTTATGGATGATGAAGCAAGTGAAGTCTTAGAAGAAAATCTTATGAGTGATGATATGGGTGATGAAGTATCCGTTCCAAGTGAAGAAATTATTAATGAAGCAGAAGAAAGTACAGAAGAATAAACCTGTACTTTTTTTCTTTGTTAATTTGTAATAACTAGAGTTTAAAAAAATACATTAGTAGGGGAGGTATCATTTTTATGAAAACACCCTTGCTTTATCAGTTAAGTGAGTTTGACTGTGGACCCATTACTCTTTATAATGCTTTAAAATATTTATTTGATCGAGACGAAATATCTTATGAAGTTATTAAAGAAATAATGAATATTACTTTAGATAAAAAAGAAAAAGGAACGAGTAAAGAAGCTATGAAAAAATCTTCGCTTTCTTTAAAAAAGTATTTACCCTTAAATGTTTTAATTTATGAGGGGAATGCGGTTACACCAGAAATAATTAGAGAAAATAATGATCCTAAGACAGTCTTTATTTTAAGAACTAAACTTTGCTGTGAACATTATGTTTTAATTACAAACTTTAAGAAAAATTATTATTTATGGGATCCTTATTATCTAAATTATAAAATTTATCAAAAGAAAGAAGTAAAAATTTATTTAAATAAACCTTTATATAATCGTGTGATTTCTAAAGATTATTTTGAAAGTTTCTCATTTACTGATTTTACTTTGGGACCCCTTTCTAAAAGACAATTAATTATATTTAAAAGGCAAGACTAACTTGTTTTTTATTTGAAACAAGTTGCTAAAATGTGCGAAGATGTGCTATAGTTATAAAGTAATAATAAAGGCAGTTTAAAATACGTGTTATGTTACATACTAATCTTAAGGAAGTATAAGAAGATGAATAAAAAGAAGAAGATTGTTTTAACTATTGTAATATTATTAGTAACAATTACGGTTATAGGTGTTTCCTATGCTTATTGGATTTTGTCATTTTCCAGTGTCAATCCTAATAAAGTAGCTACGAGTTGTTTGAGCTTATCTTTAACCAATGAAAAAAATGACATCAATCTTACCAAGGCCTATCCTATATCTGATGCCGAAGGTAAAAAATTAACCCCGTATAGTTTTACTATCACGAATACTTGTGATTTATTTTTAGGTTATACCGTTAATTTAGAAGTTTTAAATGAATCCACAATGCCTTATAAATATATTAAAGCCATGGTAAACAATGAAGCTATCACCAATTTAAATGCTTTAGAAGACAACACGACCACTTTAGATAATGCTTCCACCTCTAAAATACTTGCCAAAGGAACACTTGGAACCGATGATAGTGCCGATTACAATATAAGACTATGGATGGATGAAGATGTGACAGTAAATGATACGGACTCTATGAATACCACCTTTTTATCAAAAGTAACTATAGGAGCCCAAAGAAGTACTTATATTCCATCAGAACAAGGCTATACAACCTTAGCTGATGCCATACTAGCAAACGAATATCAAACAACCCCAGAAATATCTAAACAAAAAATAGCTGCTAAACAAACAGTTGATTTTAGTAAGACATCCCCAATTCTTATTTGGAATGAAAATAAAGACACAAGTCTAAGTAGTCCATCATCAATAATGCCTCACCCCGATTTAGTTGCTTTAAAAGACACAGATGCAAGATTTAAAAACTTGTCTGCCTCAGACGTTTTACTTCCAATAGGCTCTAGTTATACCTTTAATTCTGAGACAGGAAAATATACTATTACAAATGTTCAACAAGTAGATCCAACTAAGTTAACATATGGTGGGGCTACGAAGTATTATTTCTGTGGTGCTGGATATAGCACAAGTTCTGCTGATGTTATATCAATAAGGAAAAATACCTCAGGATGTTTAAGTATTTACGAAATCACAGGTGCCAGTATTACTGATGGTACAGCAACTGGTGCTGGCGGAACTTCTTTCAAAACGAGAAGATATAATTTAAAAGGTTATTTAATGAACCAAACAGAACGAGAAAGTGATGAATCAGATAAAGGACTTTACCAAATGCCAGATGCTGATGGTATAAGTTATTACTATCGTGGTTCCGTAAATAACAACTATGTAAAATATGCTGGCGCTTATTGGCGAATCATTCGTATCAATGGTGATGGCAGCGTTAGACTTTTATATGCAGGAACGACACCTAACGCCAGTGGCTCTGGTTTAAATATAAAATCAGCTGCCTTTAATAGTAAAAGAGATAACCCAGCTTATGTAGGATACATGTATGGGAGCACTTTAAATACAAGTTATGAAAAAACAAATGCCAATGAAAACGAAAGCAATATCAAAAAAGAATTAGACAATTGGTATAAAACTCATATTTTAGGAACGAGCAATGAATCAGTCATCGCTGATGCCGGTTTCTGTAATGATAGAAGTATAGATTCGGGAAATGGATATTCTACAACAGGTTCTACGACAACTTATGGACCTTATCGTAGATATTATTATACAAAACAACCAACTTTAAAATGTGCTCAAACCAACGATTTATTTACCTTAAGTACAAATACTAAAGGAAATAAAGCCTTAACTTATCCGATTGGCTTAATTACAGTCGATGAATTAATGCTTTCAGGGTATGCCGATGGTTATATTAATAAATCTGCTTATACATACAGTACAAGTCATTATTGGACTTTGTCTCCGTGGAATTTCAATGTCTCGAATACGGCGGCTTCTGAGTTCATCTTGTATAGCGCAGGCTATCCTGACGCCAACTGGGTGATCGTCGGCTATGGTGTTCGCGCAGTTGTCAATCTCTCATCTGATGCTCAGATAAGCGGAGGAATTGGCACGGCGAATAGTCCTTTTGAGATTGTAACCAATTAGTTTTATTTTTTATTCGATGAAAGGGTAGTAAAATGAAAAAGAAAAAAGTATTAATAATTATTATTATAAGTGTTCTATTAATATTAAGTATAGTGGGTATTTCTTATGCTTTATGGACTTTAAATTTAACTCAAACAGGTGAAAATGATATTGCCTCTACTTGTTTTAATATTAGTTTTACAGAAAAAGATAACATAAGTTTACAAAAAAGTTATCCATTATATGATGCAGATGGTAAAAAATTAACACCATATGAATTTACCATAACAAATAACTGTGATTCTTATGCTTCTTACGCTGTTAATTTAGAAGTTTTAAATACTACAACATTAACAAATAATGACGCAATTAAAGTTATGTTTTCTAAAAAAGAAAATAATGTAGAAAATGAATTAAAACTAGATTTGTTATCTAATTATGAAACAACTTCTAAAACACTTAATAACGCAACAAGTGCTTTTAAACTAACAGCAGGATACTTAGATGCTAAAGAAAGTAGAACTTATGATTTAAGAGTATGGTTAGATGAAAATGTAACAACTGAAACAGTAAATATTCAAAATACAACCTTTAATTCTAAAGTAGTTGTGACAGCAAGTTATATAGAAGAAATACCTGTCGCAGGCAAAGATGTCTTAAGCTATGTTAAAGAAAATGCTGATTCTTCTTCAACAGATGTTATTACTGTTCCAGGTATTTCAAACGATAGTTGTACATATACTTTAGCCTATGATGGAACCAGTGATAACAATTTAAGATATGTTGGAAAAAATCCTTGTAATTATGTCAAAATAGATAATGAGTACTGGCGTATTATAGGTGTTATGAATAATATAGATGATGGTACAGTTAAAAGAGAATCAAGAATAAAGTTAATAAGAGATGAATCAATAGGAAGATATTCATGGGACTCTTCAGAGTCATCAGTAAATAGTGGTTATGGAGTTAATGAATGGAGTCAAGCTGATTTAATGAAACTTTTAAATCCAGGGTATGAAAGTGAAAGCATCGGAGGTTCCTTGTACTATAATAACAGTTCTGGAAATTGCTATTCTAGTGGTAATAATGGAACAGAAGCCTGTGATTTTACTACAACTGGCTTAAAAACAAATTTAAAAAATTTAGTTGGAAACACTTTATGGCATACGGGTACAAATGGCACAAGTGGTTATAATACTGCAAGTAATGGTCTAGTCAGTCATTTCTATAATTACGAAAGAAGTAGCAATAATGGAAAAATATGCACGTCAGGCACATATTGTAATGATACGGTAACGAGAACAACGACATGGAATGGCAAAATAGGTTTAATGTATCCAAGTGATTACGGTTACGCCACGAGTGGCGGAAGTACAAGTAATCGAACAAGTTGTTTAAATAGCGAATTATATAACTGGGATAGTGCAAGTGATTGCTATAATAATGATTGGCTTTATAATTCAAGCAATTGGCAATGGACAGTTTCTTCGCTCGCATACTCTTTACGTGCTGACACTATATTCGATGTCAACCACTCTGGCCGTGTCTACGACAACTATGCGTACGATGCTGGTCTGGTTCGTCCTTCAGTTTATTTAAAATCTTCTGTTGCAATTGTTAGTGGTAATGGTTCTAAAGAAAGTCCATACGAGTTATTAGGGGATTAATACTATTATGTAATTTAAGTAAATATTGCAAAAATGTGATAAATATGCCAAAAATCTTTGCAAAAGCGTGATAATTTCTTGAATATTTTATGCAAAAGTGTGATATAGTACTATTAGAGGAGATGGTACTATGAGAAGATTTATAACTGAGAAGCTTATTCATTGGAAAAATAGTAAGGATAGAAAGCCACTGATTTTAAAAGGGGCTAGACAAGTAGGTAAAACATATATATTAAAAGAATTTGGTAAAAACAATTATGATAATGTCGCGTATTTTAATTTTGATCATGATGATGGTTTGGCAGAATTATTTTTAAACACCAAAGATCCCAGAAGAATTATTGAACAATTATCTTTAGCAAATGGTAAAAAAATAAATCCAAATACAACATTGATAATATTTGATGAAATACAAGAGTGTCCTAATGCTCTAAATTCATTAAAATATTTTTGTGAAGAGGCTAGTGAATATCATGTTGCTTGTGCCGGTTCACTTTTAGGTATAAGACTTTCTAAAACGTCTTTTCCTGTTGGTAAAGTGGATTTTCTAGATTTATATCCTATGACTTTTAGTGAATTTTTAATTGCTGATGATTCTGAAAATCTAGTTGAAGTTATGAGACAAACAAAAGAGATAAAAGAAATTCCTAAATTATTTGAAGATAGGTTAATAGAAAAATTAAAAATTTATTATATTGTTGGTGGAATGCCTGAAGCTGTTTATAGTTGGGTTAATGATAAAGATATAGAAAAAGTTAATAAAATTCAAAAAAATATATTGGATTCTTATGAAAATGATTTTTCCAAACATACTGACGTAAATGAGGCAAATAAAATATCATTGATATGGAATGGAATACCATCACAGTTGGCTAAAGAAAATAAAAAATTTGTATATCAAGTGATTAAAGAAGGAGCACGTGCTAGAGAATATGAAGGGGCATTAAATTGGTTAAATGACGCTAATTTAATTTCTAAATGCTATTTAGTAAATAAGTGTGCTTTTCCTTTAAAGGCGTATTATGATTTGTCTGCCTATAAAATTTATATGAACGACGTGGGATTACTTAGAAGAATGGCTAATTTGGACAGTAGAATTATTTTAGATGGTAATAGACTTTTTGAAGAATTTAAGGGTTCATTTACAGAAAATTATGTAGCTAATACATTAAATTATTTATTGGATGAATCTCCTAATTATTATACTTTTGATAGAAATGAGATTGATTTTGTAATCCAAGTAAATAATGAAATAATTCCTATAGAAGTAAAAGCAAATAAAAGTACTAATCATAATAGTTTAACAAAATATAATGCTCAAAATGATAATAAAATATCTTTTAGATTTTCTTTAAATAATTTAAATAAAGATGGGAAAATAATTAATATTCCTCTTTATTTTATAGAGTATATTAAAGATTTGAATTTAGATGAATAATAAAATGTATATCTAACTTCGGTTAGATATCTTTTTATAATAATCGTTAGCACTCTTTATTGACAAGTGCTAACGATTGAGGTATAATGGGGATGTTTAAAAAGGAGGGTTAAATATGTATAATGAAAATAATGAAGAATTGAAAAATGTCTTAGATAAATATGGACGTGATATTACAAAAAATGCTCGTGATAATAAGGTTGATCCTGTTATAGGTCGTGATGAAGAAGTCAGAAATGTTATTCGTATTTTATCACGTAAGAGTAAAAATAATCCTGTTTTAATTGGTGAACCAGGTGTTGGTAAAACAGCGATTGTAGAAGGACTTGCCCAAAGAATAGTTGCCGGAGATGTTCCAAACAGTCTTAAAAATAAAACGATTTGGGAACTTGATTTAGGAGCTTTAGTGGCTGGTGCTAAATATCGTGGTGAATTTGAGGAACGTCTAAAAGCCGTTTTAAAAGAAATTGAAAAAAGTGATGGCAACATTATTATGTTCATTGATGAAATTCATATGATTGTTGGTAATGGGGCTGAAGGAGCTATGGATGTTTCTAATATGTTAAAACCAATGCTTGCTCGTGGTGAAATTCATTTAATCGGCGCAACTACTTTAAATGAGTATCGTAAATACATTGAAAAAGATGGGGCTTTGGAAAGAAGATTTCAAAAAGTTTTAGTTTCTGAACCAACTGTTATGGATACGATTACTATTTTAAGAGGTTTAAAAGAAAGATTTGAAATATTTCATGGTGTTACTATTAAAGATAGTGCACTAGTCGCTGCAGCTACTTTATCAGATAGATATATCACTGATAGGTATTTACCAGATAAAGCTATTGATCTTGTCGATGAAGCTTGTGCTACTATTAAAATGCAACTTGATTCTGTTCCTGTACCTCTTGATAAATTAACTCGTAAGATTATGTCTTTAGAGATTGAACGTCAAGCTTTGAAAAAAGAAAAAGATGATTTATCTAAAGCTAGAGTTATGAAAATTGATGAAGAACTTTCTACTTTGAAAAAAGAAGAAAGTGAAATGCGTCATAAATGGGAAGAAGAAAAAGGTATTAAAGATAAAATAAATCAAAAGAAGAGTGAATTAGAAAGAGCTCGTTTTGATTTACAAAATGCCGAAAATAGTTATGATTTGGAAACAAGCGCTCGTCTTCGTCATGGTACGATTCCAAAACTTGAAAAAGAATTAGAAGATCTTCGTAAAGAAGAGAAAGGTACAATTTTATCTGATGTTGTCGATGAAGAAGGAATTGCTAGTATCATTTCACGTTGGACAAAAATACCTGTTTCTAAATTAGTTAGCAGTGAAAAAGAAAAACTACTTCACTTATATGACCGATTAAAAGAAAGGGTTATTGGCCAAGATGATGCTTTAAGAAGAGTAAGTGATGCGATTTTAAGAGCCAGAAGTGGTATTAAAGACCCTAATCGTCCTATTGGTTCTTTTATCTTCTTAGGACCAACTGGTGTTGGTAAAACCGAAGTAGCTAAAAGCCTTGCTTATGAATTATTTGATGATGAACGTCATATGATTCGAATTGATTGTTCGGAGTATATGGAATCCTTTAATGTTTCTCGTTTAATTGGTGCTCCTCCAGGATATGTCGGATATGATGAAGGTGGCGTCTTAACTGAAGCCGTAAGAAGAAATCCTTATAGTATTGTCTTATTTGATGAGATAGAAAAAGCCCATAAAGATGTCTTTAATATTTTACTACAAATTTTAGACGATGGACGTCTTACCGATTCCCAAGGAAGAACCGTTGACTTTAAAAATACCATCATTATTATGACAAGTAATTTAGGTAGTGAATATATTTTAGACAATGAAGATAATGCTGAAGAAAAAGTTTTAAATGAACTTAAAAATAACTTCCGTCCCGAATTTATCAATCGTATTGATGAAATTATTGTCTTCCATTCTTTACATAAAGATGTCGTAGGAGCAATCTTAAATAAAATTATTGGTGAAATTAATAGTCGTTTAAAAGACAAACAAATATCTTTAGAATTAACAGATAAGGCTCGTCAAAAAGTTATTGATGAATCATTTGATGAAAATTATGGTGCAAGACCAATTAGAAGATATGTTACCAAAAACATTGAAACTTTACTTGCTAAATATATGATTGAACAAGATTTAAAACCTAATGATATTTTAGTTGTAGATGTGAATAATGATAATTTCACAATTCGTACGAAATAATAAAGATACTCAGTTGTAAAAAACTGGGTATTTTTAACTTATTAATAATTATTTACTTGTCTTTAATTTTATGTATAATTTTAAATAGATAGGGGGAAACATGAAAAAGAAAAAATTAATTATTTTAAGTATTATTACTATAAGTTTATTAATTCTTTTATACTTACTTTATTACTTTAATTTGCTACCTCATAAAAAGTACACAAATGAATTTTTTGGCATTAAAACATATGTTAGTTTGATAGATAAAGATAATGATGGGGTAGATGATCAAACAGATATCTTAATGAACGCTAGAAATTATATAAAAACTCATCCTAAATATAAAAGTAAATATTATAGGAGTGGTTATCCTGATGATTCTTATGGTGTGTGTACTGATGTCGTTGCTTTTGCTTTTTTAGATGCTGGTTATGATTTAAGAGAACTTGTTAATGAACATATAAATGCCTATAGAAACTTATATGATATTGATGTCGTCGATAAAAATATTGATTTTCGAAGAGTATTAAATTTAAAGATTTATTTTGATTATAATGCGATTAGTCTAACAACTGATATTCGTAAAATAGAGGAGTGGCAAGGTGGTGATATTGTGGTCTTTAAAAAGCATATTGGCATTGTATCTGACAAAAGAAATCGTCACGGAATTAATTTTGTTATTCATCACGCTAGTCCTTTTCAAAAATATTATGAGGAAGATATTCTAGAGCATCATAATGACATCATTGGCCATTATAGAATGAGTTAAAATCAGCAAATCACCGAACAAAAATCCATCAAATCACCGAAAAGAAATCAGCAAATTGCCGAAAATGGTTGGTGATAACACCAAAAAAAGAAAAGTCTTACAAAAGATTTTTCTTTTTTAAAAGAATAACAATTAAAAGAGTAACTAAAAGACATATTAAAATAATAAGTAAAAAAGAGTAAGGATTACTAGCAAAGTCACCAATAGTAACATTCATTCCTAGAAAAGAGGAAATCATAGTAGGTATTGAAATGACAAGGGTAATGGAAGTTAAAAATTTCATAATATCATTTAAATTATTAGAAATAATAGAACTATATGTATCCATAGTATTTTCTAAAATTTCCCTATAAATACTAGCCATTCGAATTGCTTGTTTTATTTCAATTTGAGCATCTTTTAAATTATCAAGAGAAGTCTCTTTTAAATTACTATTGTTTTCTAGTTTTTCTAAAAGCATTTCATTACCTTGTAAAGAGGTAGTAAAATAAAGCAAACTTTTTTGTAAGGTAAGCATTCGTTCTAAATCTTTATTACTAGGTGATTTGATTAAATCTTTTTCTTTTTCAATAATATCTTCTTGAATTTCATTTAAATAACGAATGAAATATTCTGTTGTTTTAGCAATAAAGAAAATAGAAAAATCTTCCATATTTTGCCAATTATTTTCTCCTAAAAGTTCTTTTTGTAAAACTTCTTTAAGAGGGTGTTCTTTTAAAGAAACACTGATAAGCCCTTTTTCTTGATAAAAGATACCAAAAGGATAGGAACGATATTTTTTCTTGCCATTATTTGTAATGACATAAGGAATATTAAAAATATAAAGGGTGGCATTTTGCTCTTGCTCAATATGCGGAAGTTCTGATTTATCGAGAACTTTTTTTAAGTCAATTTCTTCTAATTTTAAAAGATTACAAATACTTTTAATTTCCTCTTCATTAGGATCTATCATATCAATCCAATAGTTTTGTGCAAGTTCTTTTGTTTCCTGACATGTTTTGTTATTTAAATCATAAAATTTTATCAATATCATACACCTCTTTCGCCTTACCATTTTACCATAGAAAAGAGTAAAATGACTATTCAAAAGAGGAATTTTGTGTTAATATCAAGAGGAAGGAAGTGTTATGTTATGTCACATTGGTTGATATGGTTAGTTATTGTTATTTTATTAGGGTTAGTAGAAGCGGCGACCGTGAATTTAGTTTCTATTTGGTTTATCGCAAGCGGTATTATTACTTTATTTTTATCTTTATTTGTTTCCTCATTTGTTATCCAATTTGCTGTTTTTGTGATTTTAGGTATTGTTTTTTTAATTGCAACAAGAAAGAAATTATTAGATTATCAAACAGAAGAAGATACCAAACTTAATTTAGAAAGAGTCATTGGTATGGAGGGTATTGTTACTCAAAAAATTACTAAAAATGAAATTGGCGAAGTAAAAGTAGATGGTAAATTATGGAGTGCCGTTTCGAATACTTCAATTAAAGAAAATGAACCAGTCCTTATTAAAGAAATTGACGGGGTTAAATTAGTTGTTGAAAAAGTAAAAAAAGAAGAGCCAAAGAAAAAAGCTCCTGCTAAAAAAGCAACACCGAAAAAAAAGACAACAAGTACCACACGTAAAAAAACAACTACTAAAAAGGAGAGTGAAAAATAATGCCATTTTTAATTATATTATTTATTTTAGTTATTTTATTTGTTATTCCTTGTATTAAAGTTGTACCTCAATCAAAGGTATATGTTATTGAAAGATTAGGTTCTTATTATACGACTTGGCATAATGGGGTTCATGTTAGAATTCCCTTTGTTGATAGAATTGCTAATGTTGTAACTTTAAAAGAATTAGTAAGGGACTTTGAACCCCAACCAGTTATTACTAAAGATAATGTTACAATGCAAATTGATACCGTTGTTTATTTTCAGATCACGGATGCTAAACTTTACACTTATGGTGTGGAGTATCCTATTAGTGCCATTGAATCTTTAACAGCTACCACGTTACGTAATATTATTGGTGAATTAGAATTAGACCAAACTTTAACTTCTCGTGATATTATTAATGCTAAAATGCGTTCTATCTTAGATGAAGCAACTGATCCATGGGGAATCAAAGTAAATCGTGTCGAAGTTAAAAATATTTTACCACCAAGAGATATTCAAGATGCCATGGAAAAACAAATGCGTGCTGAACGTGAAAGAAGAGAAAAGATTTTACAAGCCGAAGGAGAAAAGAAATCATCTGTTTTAATTGCTGAAGGAGAAAAAGAGAGTGCTATTTTAAGAGCTGAAGCTGAAAAAGAAACTAAAATTAAAAGAGCAGAAGGAGAAGCTGAAGCCTTATTAAAAATAAAGCAAGCGGAAGCTGAGGGTATACGTCTTTTAAAAGAAGCGGACCCTGATACAGCTATCTTAAAATTAAAGTCTTATGAAACACTTAGCAAAATGGCTGACGGTCAAGCCACTAAAATTATTTTACCAGCCGAATTAAATGGGATTGCCTCATTTGGAACGGTTTTAGATAGTATGAAAGATAACAAAAAGAATAATTAATTTATGAATATGAGGCCTGTTTTTACATATAGAAACAGGTTTTTCTATAACTTCGTTGAACAAAAGTACCGGAAACAGCAAAAAAGTTCAATGAAGTAAAAAAGAACAGTAATTAACTATTTCTGTTCTTTTTTTATTGCGCAGCAAACGATAGTTAGCTGCTGTTAAAACCACGTGCTGTGCA
>CAJLEF010000002.1 GCA_905205665.1 uncultured Bacillota bacterium
CTTTTCCAAAGAAAAAAGAAGCTAAGTAGAAATTATTTATTTCCACTCAGCCCCTCTTTTTTATGTTTTAAATAAAAAGTTATCATCTTTAAAGAGAATAACTTTTTACCTCTTTCATTAAAATAAGTAAATAATCTCCCACTGCTTTATCATAGTTGCATGTTTGTAAAACAAGTATTTTATCAGTAGCATTCACCCCTACTTTCGTATCATATAAAGCATGTTCTTTCATTTTTTCTAAATGATTTAAAAAGTCTTCTTTAGATGAAAAAGTAAGTTTCATATGTTCATTATTATCTTTATTGACCCCAACAACACCAAAAATTAAGTATTCTGACTTTCTCTTTTTTGTTTCTAAAGAAAAAGTTGGATGTTCTTTATAAAAATCATAAGAGGTATAGTTGATTAAAGGAGCAAAAATTCCTGTGTGGTCTTTAAAATGATGACCATAAATATTTAACTGATAACTTTCATCTATCTTATTACGATAATCTAAGAAGGCTTGTCCCTCCTTTGTTTCCTTATCATTTAAATCATGTTTTAAATAATAAATGTTATCCGTACTTTGCGTTATCAATGTATCTATACCAATAGTAGAGGTTAAATGGGCGACGACTTTTTCGTTATCAAAAATATCTTTTTTAGAAGTATCCTCAGTAGCCACTTTCAAATTTTTGTTTTCCTCCGTTTCTTCTTTCTGATAACTATAAATTGCCGCAGGTTTTATAAAATAAAGAAGACTAAAAATACTGATAACTAATAATATTAGTCCAAATATTTTTTTCATATTCTTTTCTTTAATATAAAAACTCCTGCCAAAACAATTAAAGAAATTAAAGCAAAAATGGGATAAGATAATTTAAAGTTCTCACCAGTTGGAGGAATTTGTTCTTCAAAAACAGAAGAAACTTTTTTATAAACGTATATAACTGTGATGTCTTCTTTTTGATAAACACCTTTACTATTTAAAGGAATACTAACAAGTTCATAGTTGGAAATTTCTTTACTTTCGGTTTCATAATTATCATCTAAAGAGCCTGTCATTTCAATAGAGCTTATTAGTTCATTTCCTTCTTCGTCCACGTATTTCACAATAACTTTGCCAAGCAAATTATGAGCTGCTTTTAAAACGATATTTTCTCTTGTTTCTAAAGCCTTATCATATTTTTGAACAAAGTAATTTTCTTCATCATGAACATTATATCTTTTTTCTTCCGTATCTAAATACCAATCATCAATCAAATGATCACAGTCATCTAAGTTCCAATCTATAGATGTTTTAGAAAAGTTAAATAAAGCGTCTGTTACATTATAAATATCATCCCCAGCTTTACCAGCGTGATTATTATATAAAGCACTATTAATAGCATTAACGGTACCTTTATTGTAAATACCTCCACCATAATTATCAGCGTGATTATTTTGAATGATTGCTTTATTTGGTAAAGTAAGTGTCCCGGCATTAAAGATACCGGCACCATTTGACTTATCTTTATTTTCTGTAATTTCTAAAGAAACATTTTCAGCAAATTTAAATTGGCCATAATTTTCTAAAGCATTACTCTTATTACCTTTTAAAGTTACTTTAGCGCCACTAGCAATATTACCAACACTTTTATTTAGTTTACCAGAAGTTCCAAGACGAATACCTCCACCGATAAAGCCATAACCATTTTCATTAGAAATAATAGTTGATGAGTCATCTACCGTGATTTCATTTGTGGAAGTAATACCATAATAAGCATTATTGGTTGCATTAACAACAGAATTATTAGAAACCTTTAAAATACCCGTTGATAAACCATGACCGGCATTATCCAAAAAATTAATTTTCGAATTCTTGGCTTCAAAAAGTCCTCCATTAGAGGCATTTGCGGTACAATTTTGCACTGTGAAATTAGAATTTTCTACATAAACCGTTGGACTATTAACATAACCACGGTTTGCCCCATCAATTAAAAAACTAGAATTATTCTTAACAAATATCCCAGAACCAGCTGTCATATCAAGTTGAATACCTTGACCCGCTTTACCTGAAGTATTAAGTCCTTCTATTTTAAACTTAGCATTATCGATGACATTAATCGTTGCTTTATTATCTGCATAAATAGCATTCATAACGCCTTTATTACTATCATAAGAAAATGTAATACTCCCTCCATTTATGGCAGTTAAATTACCTCCTAAAACCATACTTGCCCAAGTAGGAGCTTCTCCATTATCGGCTTTTTTCATACCTTCTTTCGAATTAATAACTAAATGACTACCATTCAAAGTTAAATCACTTTTATAACGCCAACCATAAACATTGTAAGTAATTGTAAAGTTTCCTTTAAATGTTAAACTTTTATAAAATGTTTTTGTTGGACTTACATCACTTAAAAGGGTAATAATATCCTTATCTTGAGCACTTAAAATAGCCTCATCAATATCTTCATATTTTACTTCTTTACCATCTTTCATTAAAGAAGCAACTTCTAAAGCTTCTGCATTACCTAAAAACATAAATAAACTAACTGCTAAAATTATAAAATAACCTTTCCTTTTCATCTTTTCCTCCGTAAAATATATTTTTTACTTCTTAAAAATCTTAAGGGTTAAAAACTTATTCAGTTTTTAACGTACTTCATAATACTGCCGTAGTTTTTTTAAGCTCTTTTGTTCATACCTAGAAATCATTACTTGACTCATGCACATTTTTTTAGCTGTTTCACTTTGGGTTAAATCATTAAAATAACGATACTTAATGATTTTTTGTTCTTCTTCTTTTAAAGATTCTATTCCCTCTTCGAGAGTTAATTTTTCTTCTAGGGAAATGCTTTCTTTACTTGGAATGGTCTCATAAAGTTCTCTTGCTTCCTGGGTGTTATCATCAAGACTTGTCATTTCTCCTGTCACATATAAAACTTCTGCAATTTGGTTTAAAGGAATCTCTAAATATTGTGAAAGTTCTTCATAATTAGGAATTTTTCCTAGTTTTAAACTAAGAGCATTTCTGGCGTGTTCAATTTGTTTTGCTAATTTTAAAATGTCTTTTGTTACTTTAATCTTGCGATTTTTCATAACAAGTTCATACATTTCTCCAAAAATATAATCATAAGCATACGAGGAAAACTTCACATTGTTATTTTGACGATAGTTTTTATAGGCTTTTAAAACCCCTATCGCTCCAGCTTGCATTAAATCTTCAAACGGAACTTCATAGAACTTAGTTGCGATGTGCTTGATTAAAGGAGATAACTCCAAAACAAGCGAAGCCGTGTTTATTTAAATCACTCACTTTCCATTTTGTATGCGCATACGATATCCCATTAAACTTTCTTTAATATCATTTTTTACATTGCAAAGCAGAAATTTTCCTTGTTGTTTTTTCAAAATAATTTTTGTTTTTAAAAGAACATACCTCCCTTCACTGTCAACTTTCTTTAAATCTCGGCAATCTAAAATAAAAGAAGAAATGTGATTTTTTTGCAAATAAGGAATTACATAATGGTTAATCTTATAAGTTTCTTTCTTTGTCAAATTGCCTTTTAACTTAGCGTACAAAGTATGTCCTTCTAAGCTCAAATTTAAAATTAGCATTCTATCACCCTCGCCTATTTTAATATAGAAGATTTTTCAAATATTTTAAAGAAGTTCGACAAGATAAGCTAAAAAAAATAACTAGTTGGAACCAGTTATTTCATCAATTTTTTGAATAGCTTCCGAAATACTACTAGAAGAAGGCATCATAACATAAGAATACAAGTCAGGCATAGAAAGGGTTTTTTGATAATCATCGACACCTGCTAAGACATTTGTTTTAATTTCCCAACTAGGCATATTATCAAGTTGCCATTCAAAAAAGCTTTTGATGGAATCTAAAGACATATTCGTTGTGAAATTTCCTTCAATACTGCCAATAATTTCAGGATATTTTATTAAAATCGTTGGCGAGGTTACTTTGTTTACAATACCTTTAATAACTTGTTGTTGATGACGAGCACGAGCCACATCCCCTTCTCTTAAATTATATCTTTCTCTAACATAAGCAAGAGCTTGTTTACCATTTAAGTCTATTTCACCTTTTTTAAACACGTAATAAATGTGTTCGTCTTCTTCTTCATAATCAGCTGTAAACAAAAAGGGATTATCAACAGTAATGCCACCTATAGCATCTACGATTTTAATAAGGGAAGTAAAGTTTAAACGAACATAATAATTGATATCTGTTTCTAAAAGATTTTCAATTGTTTTAACCGTTGTTTCGACACCTTTTAAACCAGTATGTGTTAATTTATCTTTTAAATCATTTTCACTCCCATAAACACTCACGTAATAGTCTCTTGGAATACTTGTTAAAAGAACTTGATGGGTTTTAGGATTAACCGTCACCACCATGTTAACATCACTTCTACTTACACTTGAAAGTTTACCATAAGTATCAATTCCCGTAATATAAACACTGAATGGTTCTTTGGTTATTTCAACTTCTTTGGCAATATTTTCTTTTTCATAATTCACTTCTAAAGTTTCAATAATCCGAACCCCATCACTTAAAGAAGAATCCATTTCTTTATAGAGATTAAATTCTTCTTTTTCCATTAAAATAGCTTCCGTATAGCCTTTTTTTAAGCGTTCTATTAATGAAGTAGTATCGGTAATTGGGCGATCTTTTAAAGTTACTTTTTTAGAAAGAGTTTGAAAGGCTTTTTGCGCGCCTTTTTTACTTTCTAAATAATCTATTTCTTTGGAAGACAAATCATCTAAACTTTCGTAGCTACTTTCTTTTAAAACTAAGACATAATAAGTTTCGGTTTGAATATTCAAAAAAGAAATATTTTTCAAAAAGCTTTCTGTAACGCTTTGATAATAAAGGATAAAACTAAAAGAAAAGACAAGTAAAATAGAAAGAAGGGTTCCTAATATACGCAGGCGATAATTCTTACAAGACATCAAAAGATACAAAAAAACGTCCTGTAAAAGAAGAACAATAAAAATGAGAATTAAATATTTAAAAGGAATCATTTGTAAACGAATTAAAAATATAAAAACAATGAGACTAAATGCCATAACGATTAAAGAAATGCCTTTAAAGAGAACACTTTTTTTGATTTTTTTCTTTTTTGTCTTTTTCACATCATTCACCTACTTTGATTGTAGTAAAATATTTACGACAACTCTAGTTATTTAAAGATATTTGACACTTACTTGATACTTTAATTTACTTAATTAATATTTTGCCGGCACTAATATTTTTAATATTACGGGATAAAAGTTTGAAATAAGAGGCTTTAGCAATATCTTTTGAAACCGTGACATCTAAAGTATCGATAACTTTACCATTTTCGATAACCTCTGCTTTTCCATAAACTTCACCTTTTTTTAAAGGAGCTTTTAAAGAATCTACGGCGATATTATAAGAATAATTAGGAGTATCATCGGTATTTTTTAATAGTTTAGTATAATCATCTTTTAAAGTGAGAGTTATTGTTTCTTCTTCACCATTTTCTACTCGCTTGGTTCCTAAAGAGTTTTCTTTAGAATATAAAATCACATTTTTATAACTATTAAAGCCATAGTTTAACATATTGGTAATATCACTACTTCTTTTATCGGATGTTTCTTCTCCCATAGCCACAGCAATTAGACGAAGATTATTTTTTTTAGCAGTCGCAGTAAGGCAATAACCCGCTGTCTGAGTAAAACCAGTTTTTAAACCATCGACGCCATTATAGAATCTAACCAAACGATTAGTATTCACAAGCCAAGTGCTAGTACCATCATTTTTCTTTAAATAATCTTCATAAATACTGGTAAATTCTAATATTTTTGGATGTTTAATAAGTTCTCTTGCCATAATTGCCATATCATAAGCACTGGAAGTATGTCCATCAGTATCTAAGCCATGAGGATTTTTGAATACTGTCGAAGTAAGTCCTAGTTCTTTAGCACGAGTATTCATTTTTTCTACGAAAGCATCGACACTTCCAGATACTTTTTCTGCCATAGCTACTACCGCGTCATTCCCAGAGGCAATGGCAATTCCTTTTAGTAATTGTTCTACTTTATAAACCTCACCTGTTTGTAGGAATATTTGACTACCACCCATTTTACTAGCATTTTCACTTATAGTAACGTCATCTTCAAAAGAAAGACGTCCTGCATCAATTTCTTCCATAATCAAAAGCATGCTCATGATTTTTGTCATCGAAGCAGGCGCTAACGCTTCATTTTCATTCTTTTTATATAATATTTCTCCCGAATCAAAGTCCATTAATAAAGCACTTTTAGCATTGGGAGCTAAATCAGTTTCTGCAAAAACCATTGTGGTTCCAAGAAAAAATAAACACAAACCCCATATTACTTTTTTCATCTCACACCTCTTATTTCACTTTATGTTAAAAGGTATGTATTATACCAAGAAAAAAATATGAAATAATACTTATTCCATATTAAAAATTTTATCGATACCAACGACACCATCATAGTAATAATTCATAATATCAAGACATAATTTTATTTTTTCCCTATCTATTGTTTGATTTTCTTTGTAACATTCTATTATCTCTTGAAAAATCATATTATAATAAAATGTTAAAGAAGTATATTTTGAGCAAACTAGTAAATGTACTAATTCATCAATTTTATTCTTTATTTCTGGTTCAAAAGTTGCAAATAAATATTCATTAATATTAACTTTTTCTCCATTCATTTGGAAATCTTCCCCAAAGATATCAGCTAGCCTTCTTTGCAAAGGTAATTTTTCATTTTTAACATCTTCTAATAAATAGTTTTTATATTCTAATGTTTTTTGAACAGTATATTTAGAAATTTCTTTTTCTTTATTTATTTTTCCTTCGTTGTTGGTATTTTTAAAATCATTTAAATCCGTTTTAGAAAAACTTAAAACTTGCTCTTTCAAAGGGTCTATCAAAACTTCATATTCGGGTACTACCTTGGCATTCATATCCCACACATTGGCATCTTCTTTAACAAGCATAACTACGACATATAACTTATTATCCTTAATTTTTAACATAGGATATAAAGGGACAAAATTTTCTAAGCCTTTATTTACTTTTTCTTCGTTAACTTTTTTTAAATATTTTTCTAATTTTTCATCATTCATAATGATATTTCTCCTTTACTTTTTTTCTTGCCTTATATAAATAATATTTTACATTGTTTTCATTCGTGGCAAGTTGTTTACTAATTTCACTTATAGAAAGGTCAAGTAAATAGTATAATTGAAAAGCTTTATATTCTTTTAATGTGAAGCCAAAATCGTCTAAGTTGGTGACAATCTCTTTAAAAATTATTTTATCTATATCATCTATTTGATAATCCGATGATACCTCCTCCTCATAAGAAAGATTGTCTTTTTCTTTTAGATATTTTTGAGTTTTAGCATACCAAATGTTATGAGCAATTTTCCAAATTAAATTATCCATTTTTTGAATATCGATATCTTTTTTTAAGTACTCAAAAAGAGCTACAAAAATACTATTAGTAAGATCTTCTGCATCCTCTTTGTTATCTGTTTTTTTTAAAGACCAATAATATATTTTTGGAAAATACTCCTCATAAATTTTATCCATTTACATCACCTTTCATTTATATAGTGTCTTTTTTTCTCAAATGGTTAGTTTTTTTATTTATGTTTTTTAAAATAATCATCAATATTTTGTGAGATTATCTGATTATTTTTTATAAAAGATGGTTTAATACATAAAAGTTCTATTATATTTATAACAACCAAAATTAAACCGTTAAAAATATCTTTACTTATTAACCACACAAATAAGAAAGCTATCAAAGACGTTATAATTATATAAAGCTTAATTATCTTATTATAAGAAACATCTTTTCTTTTATTTACAGGATTTAAAATCCCGTAGGAAATAGCTATGTAATTAAAAGGTATGTAAATTAAAAATGAAAGATCATAAATAGATGGTAAACCAACAAACTTAATAAAATAACCCAATAAAATAACGACAACATATCTTAAAACGTAATAAATTAACATAATTTTCTCTATCCTTTTCTAAAATGATTATAACATTTTTTGTCAATTTTTTTATTATTTTTCTATATTAAATTCATATTTTTAAAAATACTGGTATAATGAATTAAAGGAAGTGGAAAAAAATGAAATTAAAAACAGAATGGAAAATTGTCATTGCTTTACTTATTATTTTAATTACCATACTAGGACTACTCTTTTTTAAAACAGATATTTTTAAAAGAAAAGAAGAAACTATGCCTAATAAAACACCTGAGCAAATAATAAGTGATAAAGGTATTAAACTAGTAAGCAAAGAAAACTTTGTGAATGAAGCAAATACTCTTTTAGAGAAAGGTTATCAAGCAAGTGAAATCAATCAAATTTACGAATATATGAGCAGTAAAAATATCGCTGCTATATTAGCTAGTGATTATACAGATTTAAGTGAATTTTACCAAGTTGTAAACTTTGATTTTAATAAAATTAACCGTTATAGAGCTTATCAAACTTTAGAGAATATTGCCATGAAAGATGCGGTTACAAGAGTTAACTTAAATTTAGATTTACCTTTTTATAGCACTGTAACAGAAATTACCGACCCAGCCTCTTTAACAGTGACAGTTAGTAAATATAGACATTTACCAAGCACTTATGTTCCAGAAGACTTAGAAAATATTCCCGGCTACAATTTACAACTTCGTAAAGTGGCAATGGACGATTATCAAAAATTAATTGCAGCCTCTCTTCTTGATGGTCTTAGTCTTATTCCTTATAGTACTTACCGTTCTTATGACTACCAAGTGAAACTTTATAATTATTATTTACAAAGAGACCCTCAAAGTGTGGTAGATACTTACTCTGCTCGTCCAGGACACTCTGAACATCAAACAGGCCTTACGATTGATATTCGTTCTTCTTCCTCTTTCGACAACCTAACCGATAGTGACTATGAATGGATGCTTAACAATAGTTATAAATATGGCTTCATTATTCGTTACCCTAAAAACAGTCAAAATATCACTGGATATGTAGAAGAACCATGGCACATTAGATATGTAGGTGTGGATGTTGCTACAAAAATACACGAAGAAAATATTAGTCTTGATGAATATAACGATTTATATCTTACAGAATATTAAAAAAATCCCGATGGGGATTTTTTTAACAACTTTTGAAAAATAATTCACCAATATTTTTTCCTACAATCTTACCAAAGTTGTAAAGCATTTCTAAAGCATTGGTTGCCGCATTAATAAAGGAAGCAGTAAGAGCACCTCCTTGAATGTTTAGTAATTGCTCATTTTTTAGTCTCATAAAAATAACTCCTTTCTAATTTTTACATGAAGATATAGCATTTTGAATTCCTTCATAAACGCCAACTAAAAAAGTAAATAAGCCCCCTAAAACACCAGCAACCGTCCAAAAAGCCGCACTGCCACCACCATGAATGGTTTTTAAAGTTTCACTTTCTAACATTTAATCACCTCCTTTCATGGCTTTTAAAAGAAGTTCTATGAAAGTTTTGTCACTTCTTTCTCTTTTCAAAATTAAAGTTTGTTTAGAAGATAAATTAAGAGAATCTATCTCTAACCTTACCTCTTCTAATAATGAGGCAGAATTAGGAACATTAATAATGGTTCCAAAAGTGATATCTTTTATCATTAATTTTTCTTTATTTACATAAAAATTTTCTGTCCGTGTTAGACTTTCTTCTTTGTTTAAAGGCTGATAAAAAACAATTTGACAAACCTCTTCACAGTCATATAAGGCTTGATATTCTTCATAAAACACGATTTTTTGATAAAACAATAAATGAATAAAAGATATTAATAGAAAACAAGCAAGAGCTAAAAAGAACGTTCCTTTAGGGCATGTTTTTAAAAGAACATAAATATTATGATAAATACTTCTATTTTCTACCATATAATACTCCTTTCAAATAAATCATCATGTCTTTTATGACTGATATAAATGAGGGTTTTCCCTTTTAAATATTTACGAACTTTTTTAATGATATCAATTTCATCTTGTTCATCCACTTCACTTAAACATTCATCTAAAAGATACAAACTAGCTTCTTTCATAAGAGCCCTAGCGAGTAAAATTCGTTGTCTTTCCCCACCTGATATTTTAGTAATGTCTACCTTACTTTCATAACGCAAAGCTCGTTTCGAAACAATAGACTCCAAATTACAAATCTCACATACTTTTGTAAAATTTGTTTCTGGTTGACCAAATAAAATATTTTCTTTAATCGTAGTACTATAAAGTTTTTCTTGTTGGCTTGAGTAAACCACAGATTCTCTTATTGTCATTAATTTATAATCTTTTAAATTTTGTTTATCAAAATAAATATTGCCGTTGTAATTTAAATATTCACCGTGTAATAACTTACAAAGAGTACTTTTGCCATGACCGCTTTTGGCGGTTAAAAAAACATGTTCTTTAGCTTTAATCGTTAAGCTTACATTTTTTAAAACAGGCTCTAAGCCATTATAAGAAAAGGATAATTTTTCTACCTTAATAGCAAAAGGTTTTAGCATTTCTTCACAAGACTTCAAATCTTCCTCTTCTAAATGAATCATTTCGGTCATTTTAAGTAAAATTGCCTTTAAATAATAAAACTTAGGACCAATATCTGCGAGTTCTTTTAAAGGATTTATAAAATAAAAATAAAGGCTTTGAAACGTAATAAAATTTAAAAGATCTAATTTTCCTTTAATAATGAGAAACAACCCGATACTTATAAAAAGAAATGACAAAATTTCTAAATAACTATTTTTAATAAATTCAAATAGTAAGATTTTTTTCTGGGTTTTAAACACAGCTTTCTCATAATGACAAAACTTATTTTCTAAAACATTTAAACCATAATTGGTATTATTAAAGTGTTTCATAGATAAGAAAAGTTGGATCATTTCTAAAAGATGAGCCTGCCAATTTTTTTCTTCTAAAAATATTTTTTGCAAAACAATATAATAGTCTTTAGCTAAAAGAAAGCTTATGAAAAAATAAAGAAGCATTCCTACTAATAAAACTAAAGTTAAATAAAGATTCAGAAAAAAAGCTAAAATTAAAATAAGTAGAAAAAGTAAAAAATTTAAAGCAAAATTAATAAAAGTATTTTGAAACAAGTTTTTTATCTCAACCGCGTTGTTAATACGGGTTAAAATATCCGCTTCATGGTAACTTAGAAACTTCTCAATAGAAAGAGAAAAAAGATGTTTAAAAAAAGCATATAAATATGTAATTTCAATATTTTTATTAAGATGAATTTTCAAGTATTCCTCGTAATAGAAAAAAAGTAACCGAAAGAAAAGAATAGTTAAAAAAATAAAGAAAATTAATAAAAAATTTTGTAAATTAAAAGATTCAAGGGTGGTAAGACTTATCTTCAAATAAAAACTATGAATAATAGTCAAAAAGCTTACAATTAAGTTGCAGAAAACAAGAATAGCTACTAAAGCCTTTTCTCGTTTCACAATCTTTATTAGTGAAGCTAAAATATTAGTCTCTTTATCTATCTTTGGAACTTTGCCCTCTGGAATAGCTAATAAAATAATACCGTCCCATAAGGCTATAAAATCATCTTTAGATAGTACTTTTTTCCCTATCATCGGATCCATTAAAGTAACTTCTTCTTTTTTTACCTTTGTTAATACAACAAAATGATTTAGACCATTAGGCAAAACAATATGAACAATAGCAGGTAAAAATTGATTGTTTAAATCTTTGAAAGTTATTTTTTTGCCAAAAGAATCAAAATTATATTTTTTAAAAGTTTCGACAATATGAAAAGCCGTTGTTCCTTCTTGGCTCGTAAAGGTATCTTCTCTTAATTTTTCGATAGGAATATAACCGTGATAAAACTTAATTATATACTCCATGCAAGTTACACCACAGTCTTTAAAATCACGTTGGGTTATCATTCTCATTTTTTCCTCCTACTTATATATTCAAGAAAAAAATTGAATTTCCTTTTTTTTATAAAAAAAATATTGTGTTTTTGCACAATATTTACATTTATTTGACATTTTTATGTTTTTTTCTTCTTTTTTTGCGTTTGGCTTTTTCTTTAGTCTCTAATTTTTTAATAAGTTCAAATTCTTTTTCATTTCCTTTAAATAAAGTCGGAAAGGCCGTGAATAACCTTTTAGGGTAACTGTGAAGTCCTTTTATTCGTTTCTTTAACATTTTCTCAAGCATACCTGGTAATCTAGCTAACTTTTCATTTTTTAAATCTTCCACCACTATAATATGATTTCTTAAATTATAAGCTACCACACAAGAATAAATAAGATCTAAAAGAAAGATAACTAAAGTGATACAAGCACTCCAAATTAAAACGGAATCTTTAGCTTGTAAAAGGAAATGGGAAATACTAGGATTTAACACATATAAAACAATTGGGGTACCAAGGCCAAAAGCAAAAAGGTTTTTTAAGCAAACTCGCCCATTAATATTAAACTTTTCTTTACTATAATCCCACCATTTATTATGAAATATTTTTTCTAAGAAATAACTTGTAAAGTATTCTAAGGTCCCAGTTATTAACATGCCAAGAAAAATAACGGTAAAAAGATTTTTTATATCATAACTAAAAGGTTTTAAAAGATAAATCAAAAATAAACTACCAAAACCATAAATAGGAATAATAGGTCCACAGAAAAAGCCCCGATTCGTAATTTTTCTATCAATAATAGCACAGCAAGTCATCTCAAAGACATATCCGACCATGCTAAATAAAATAAATTTTAAAAACAATAAAGAAAATCTATACATACTGTTTCCTTCACTTTCCAATATTACATTAGGTTTATTATACCATACCTCCTCTTAATTATGAGAAAAATAGCATAATTTTTTAGTTAAGACATATTTTTTTAATAGAAACTGGAGGAAAATGATGATAAATAAACAAAGCATTTGGTTTGTAACCTTATTTAGTTTAATTTTAGTTTTATCAATTTATTATGTCACTTTAAATGATTCGAGCTTAAAAAGCATTTTGGATACGGCAACTTCTCAAAGTGATAGTAGTGTGAGTGTCTCTAAAGAAGAAAGTAGCCTATTAGTTGCCTTAAGAGTCGAAGAAGATGAAAGCGTCTTGAAGCAAATGAATGATTATCAAGAAATTTTATTAGATGCGAATAAAACAAGTGCCGAAAAAAATGAAGCCTATCTTTCTTTAATGGCTTTAAATAGTAAAAAGGAAGAAGAAGCTAAAATAGAAAAGAAAATCAAAGAAGAATTTAATTATGATAGTTTCGTAAAAATCAATAAAGATAATATAAATGTTACGATTGCTTGTCAAGAACATAATTCTTCATTAGCTAATAATATTATGCGAAGTATTCAAAGTCTCTATGACACGAATAAATATATTACGGTTAAATTTGAAAACGCTTAACCAAATAAAGTCCCTTTCATAAACTATAATAGGTACGTTTTTGAAGGTGGGTGAAAATTTGAAGCATAAAATTTTAACAAACCGTGAGCAAGAAATTTTTGAAAAGTTAATCAAAAATGAAAGCACCAAAATGATTGCTCGAGAGTTAAAAATTAGTGAAAAAACCGTCCGTAATCACATTTCTAATGCCATGCAAAAACTTGGTGTAAATGGTCGTGCTAGCGCGGTTGTCGAACTCATTCGTTTAAAAGAGATTGATATTTGAAAGGGCTTGCCCTTTTTTTGTATATTTTTTTATTGATATCATAAAATTTATTAGGTGATTTTTGTGTTTAAACAATGTATCAAAAGAAAAATGATTATCACGTCTTTAGCGCTTATTTTGCTTATTATTACTTTGACATTTCCAAAGGCCCATGACGATTTAGAAAATATCACGATTACTTATCAAAAAAGTGATACTTCCTCCATTTATCTTATGAATGAAGATAACTTGGTAGCAAGAACTAACGTTTCTTTAAAAAATATAGACACTTTAGAACAAGCCAAGGAAATTATCACCTACTTAACGATTAATAGTTCTAAAGCCAATTACTTGCCTATTTATTTTAAAGCTATCTTGCCTTCAAAAACCAAATTACTATCCATTGATTTGCAAGAAGATATTTTAAAATTAAATTTCAACAAAAATTTATTAGATGTCGAAGAAAAAGACAGTGAAAAAATGTTAGAATGTTTAGTCTTTTCTTTAACAGAAATAAAAGGTGTCCGTGGTATTCTTATTTATGTTGAAAATGAATTACTAGATAAAATACCTCATACCAATAAAGCTCTACCCTATATTTTAACGAGAGATATAGGTGTTAATAAAGTATATAATTTGACTTCTTTAAAAAATGTTAGTAAAACAACAACTTATTATATTGCGAAAGAAGAGGAAAATATCTATTATATTCCAGTGACAATTTTAGAAAATAATGATAAAAGTAAGATTGAAATCGTGATTGAACATTTAAAGTCTAGTCCTCTTACTGAGACTAATTTAATAAGTTATTTAAATGCCTCGACAGAATTATCAAACTACGAAGTTTTAGAACAAACGGTTTATCTATCTTTTTCTCCTCTTTTGTATGAAGGCATAAAAGAAGAAGATATTTTAGAAACCGTGAAATATGCGATTTCCTTATCTATGCAAGATACTTTAAATGTTCAAAATGTTGTTTTCACAGAAGAATAAAGTTATCTGTTAATTTGTGAAAGTACTTTCGGAGTAATTTTGAGAGTAATTTTTAAAAAAGGTATGAAAAAAGCCCTTAAATAAAGGGCTTTTAAGTCATACATGGTGTCCTGGGCGAGATTCGAACTCACGACCGATCGCTTAGAAGGCGATTGCTCTATCCAGCTGAGCTACCAGGACATAAGTAGCTAACAAAAAGATTATAATATAAATCCAATTTATTTTCAACCTTTTTGTAGCAAATTAAATTAAGCTTCTTTAACAGAATCGTTTCTTTCTTTAACTTTATATTCTTTACGCATTCCTTTAATGAAGTTAAGTTTAGCACGGCGTACCATACCTTTTTTAACAACAGTAATCTTGTCAATAGTAGGTGCATTAATTGGGAAAATACGAACAACACCAACACCACTTGATTTTTTACGAACAGTAATTGTTTCAGAAACACTACCGCCCTTTTTAGCAATAACTAATCCTTCAAATGCTTGAATACGTTCTTTCTTACCTTCTTTAACCCATACATCAACACGTACAGTGTCACCTACACGAATTTCAGGAACATCTTTACGAATATGTTTAGCATTAATTTTATCAACTAAATTTGCCATATCTTTCTTCCTTTCTATCTTAATTACATATTATCATAATTTTTATCAGCGGATAATACATCACTTTTCACAAGCAAAGATATTATAGCATAAAAAAAAGAAAACATTCAACTATAAATGAACATTTTGATGATTTTTTAAGCATTTTCTTTCTTGATATCATTTGAATTTTTTTTAATCGTTTGCTGATTTTCAAGCTCTTCTTCTGTAACAATGAGTTTATCATTTTTATTTTCAATCTTTAAACAAGCAAATGACGTTTCAATTATTATACTTTCATTTTCTGATAAAACAATTTTCTTCGTTTCTTTTTCCATATTAAAACTCACTTTCAATGCCTTCAAAAATTTCATCATCAAAAAATTCTTCAAGTGAAATATTAAGACCATCACAAATATGAATTATTGTTAAAAGTTTTGGATTGTTTGATGTTCCCGCGATAAGATTTTGCACTGTACTTTGCGTAAGACAGGACATAGCTGCTAATTTATTAGGGGTAACGTTTTTTTCTTTACATAATTTTGTTAATTTAATTGATATTGCCTCTGACAGTTTCATATTTACCACCTTACAAAAAAAGTATATCAATAAATTGGGCAAAACTACTAACCACGCACCGTTAATATTGATGTTTTTTGCTTTTTTTTGCAAGTTCCTTTCTATACAAAGTTAGTATAGCAACTGAAAGAAGCAAATATTGTCGAAATAGCATTTATAGTCTTTATATTATTTTAAACCACATATATTTATCAAACTTAATATTATTAAAATACTTTTTAACATAGAAAGAGGTGGCTCGCCCGGGGTCAGAACAAATATCAAAAAAGCCCTTATTCTAAGGCTTTTGCCCTATCCACTTTTGTTAATTATATGCAAAATTAATCTTATTTTATGTACTTCGGAGTAATTTTGGAGTAATTTTATTTAATGAAACATAAATTATGACCGTAATAAATCTACATATCTTTTAAATTTTAAAAATAAGTACACCAAATATTTTAGATAAATCTTAATCCACTTTTATTAAATGTAATTATTCCCGACACCTTATGATAATCAAATAATTCTTTTTTAGATTCAGTTTGAAATCATTATTCAAAGAAACATGTTTTGCAAATATATTTAAAATGCTGAATAATAAAGATTATATTTCAAAAAGTACTTTCGGAGTAATTTTAAGAGTAATTTTAAAAAAGTGCATGAAAAAAGCCTTTAAATAAAGGCTTCATTAACATAAAATGGTGGCTCGCCCGGGATTCGAACCCGGGACCCTTTGATTAAAAGTCAAATGCTCTACCAACTGAGCTAGCGAACCGAATATCGTTATTAAAAATGGCTGCCTCGGATGGACTCGAACCATCGAAATGTCAGAGTCAAAGTCTGATGCCTTACCGCTTGGCTACGAGGCAATATTTTAAGAAATGGTGGAGGGACATGGATTTGAACCATGGAACCCGAAGGAACAGATTTACAGTCTGCCGCGTTTGACCACTTCGCTATCCCTCCATAACAAGAAATGGTGCCGACAGAGGGAATCGAACCCCCAACCTACTGATTACAAGTCAGTTGCGCTACCTATTACGCTATGTCGGCAAAAAAATAATGGTGGGCGTTTACGGACTCGAACCGCAGACCCTCTGCTTGTAAGGCAGATGCTCTAACCAACTGAGCTAAACGCCCTTGTCTTCAACTGACACTTAAAATATTACCAAAAAGAATATCTCTTGTCAATTGAATTTTGCATTTTTTTTGCTTTTTTTTCATTTTGTGCCAATATCTTTAAAATATTTAATTTTTAATCCTATTTTTCCTGCTTAAAATCTATAAATTGTGATTTTGTACATAACTATATTTGCCTAAAAATTAAAAATTAATATCCTATAAAATCATAAAATTTTAAACTATATTTTTCTAATGTTTTCAAATTCAGGTACTATATCAAATTTATCAGCAATATTTTCCATTTCAACTTGATTACCATAGACATCTATTTTATATCTTTTAGGAAAAGATTTTTTCTGGCGTTCACAATTATCCTTTATTATTTTTTCTAAAGTTTGATTTAAAGCTTCTCCTTCTAAATGGTAAACGTTTATATACACTGATTTAACTGCTTTCATAATTTTTCACCAGATAATGGTTTGTTTACTTTGGATAAAATATAATTCCCTATTTCTTCTATAATTTTATCTTCGTTCGGCCATGATAAATGACTATTTAGTTCGGGATATTTAGATAATAAATACTCACAATAAGAAGGTGTTAATTTTTTTAAATGCGTAAGTAGTAATCTTATAATCCAAGAAAGTGTCATGCCTATATCAGATTGTCGTTTTAAAAGAACATTCAGTTTTTGGTAAAATTCATTCATGGAATTTACATTAAAAAGTTCTGAAACATCCATAGTCATGAAATTATAACGTTTTGTCATAGCTTCCTCTTCATTTGTTAAAATGAGATGATTATACAAATCTTTATCCATATCGTTATCCCAAGTAGGATCTGTCACATAGAAGCCATCAATATCATATTTAGGATCGTTTATATATACATACCGTCTAGCGTGCCCAGCTGATGAGGCAACCACTTGTTCATTTTCACCTTTTGTATCATAAGAAATATCGACAGAAACACCATGATCTATAGATGGTATGCCTTCTTTATCAAGTAAATCACCTAGTAAATTAGAATATCCTACACAAACCATATATTCATTATCTAAAATACTATAAAGATTTCTTGAAGCTAATAAATCCTCACTGTTTTCACGATATTGTTTATATTTTTTAGTAGTATTATAGTCATAAATAAATTTTTCAAAAGGACTTAAATTTTTAGTATTACCTACTAACTGCCAAAGTTTCTTTTCTGATTCAAAAAAATTATCTAGAGTTATCAATTCCAAATCAAATGACGCTTTAATATTTCTTCTTAAATATTCGCTGTTTTGGAAAATTTTTTCTAAAACATTTTTTTTGTTTTTAACTTCTATTACCACAATATTTTTTTTACCAAGTTCAGCAAGTCTATCAAATATAGCTATAGCAGATTCCATATTTTCTTCAGTCACACTAAATGTCAAATTATCATTTTGTAAATATTTTAAATTTGAAAGCTCTTCTGCAGTGACTTTATCACAGAGAGGGAAAGAAAAATTATTTGCATCTTCTAGACCTGCTAAATCCTTATAAGTATATTTTCCAAATAATTTCTTTTCGTAATTAAAAACTATTAAAGGATCAAAATTTTCTTTTAGTTCTTCGCATACCCCGTATGTATCAACTTTCTCAAGAAATGAATTTTTCAATATTTTATAATGTTCTAAAGTCAAGCAATATTTAGTAAGAGTAAGTTCTTTTAAATTTTGATTTTTTGCTAGAGCCTGAAGCAAACGTGTTGTCATAAATGCATTTGAGCCAATAATAAGAGAAGAAGCGAGATTTTGGGTAAAAAACTCTTCTAAAAAAGCATTCATTTTATCCGTATTTTTTAAGTAATAATCAGGATTAATACGTAAACGCATGTTTCCTTCAATACAAAAAGGATAATCTTCTGTGTTATAAATATTTTTCATGCAAAAATTATCATCAAATTGCAGAATTTCACTTTCTGTCAATGAGATGGCTTTTATAGATACCCTACCTAAAAAAGAATACATCTCCTGTAAAGTATATACTTTGTATATTTCAGGTTTTGTTTCAAAATAATTTTCAATACGCTCCATTTAAATTATACTCCTTCATTAAAATACTGTTCATACCATATACAAAAGCAATAAATATTGTATATTTTTCGACCATTATTTTCTTTATTATGATAATGATTTTCTAATAAATTAAGGATATACTCTTGATCAAAAAACTTTGAAACATAGTCTTTTTGAAAAGCTTCTTTTACCATTTTATAATATTTTTCTTCTCTCAACCATTTTGAAAAAGGCACAGGAAAACCGCATTTTCTTCTTTTAGCCCAATCTAGAGGAATTGTTTCTTTAGCTAAATCACGAAATAAAAATTTTGTTTCTTTATTTTTTAACAAATATTTTGATGGAATCGTTCTAGCAAAATTGAAAACATCAATATCCATAAGAGGTGTTCTTAACTCCACAGAATGTGCCATGCTCATACGATCTGCCTTCACTAAGATATCTTTTGGAAGCCAAAAATTAAAATCAATATACATTTTTTGGGTAAGAACATCTTCATCTTTTACTTTGTCATAATAAGGCTTGATGATATCAGATATTTTCTCATCATTTTTTATAGAGTCCGCTAAAATCTTATTGGCCTCATCACTTTCCATATAGCTTCCATGCCCAATATATCTTTCATAAAAAGGTTGTCCATATAAAATTAAGGTGTTTCGCCCTGGGAAATGTGGTAAATGCTTACAGATGTTACGATTAAACTTTCTTAAAAATAAGGGCAAATGAAGGTACAAACGTAGTAAGAAAGGATCATTATACTCATTATATCCCCCAAACATTTCATCGGCTCCTTCGCCCGCTAGAGCTACCTTCACATCTTTACATGTTAAATCACTTAAAAAATATAAAGGCACCGTAGATAAATTAGCATGAGGTTCATCCGTATGCCACTCTACTTTTGGTAAAGCATCGAAAAAATCGTCAGCGCTTACTTTTTCTCGTTTATTTTTGATTTTCAAATTTTTAGATAATTCCTTCGCATAATCGGTTTCATCAAAACCTTCATAAGAAAAACCAACTGAATAAGTTTTATCAGGTTTGGCGACACTTACCACATAAGATGAGTCTACTCCTCCAGATAAATAAGCCCCTACTTCGACATCACTTGTTGTTTGATGATAGTAAATAGAGTCTTTTAAGACATCCCTTAGTTCTTCTTTCATTTCTTCAAAACTTTTTTTCGTATTTTTACGGTCAAAGGAAAGTTCAAAATAAGGTTTAATATCTAACTTATTATTTTTGTAATGGAAATAATGTCCGGGACGTAATTTCATAATACCTTTAAAGAAACTTTCATCTTTGACAGAATATTGGAAAATCAAATACATTTTTAACGCATCTGTATTTACTTCTTTATGATAATCTGGATGTTCTAAAATTGATTTTATTTCTGAGCCGAAAATAAAATCTCCATCTTTTTCATAATAATAAAAAGGTTTGATGCCAAAGTGATCCCTTGCTCCCACAAGTTCATGCGTTTCTAAATCATAAATCACAAAAGCAAACATACCACGTAGTTTATTAAATAAATCATCTTGCCATTCGATATAACCATTTAAAACGACTTCGGTATCTGTCTTTGTTTTAAACTTGTAGCCTTTTTCTTCTAGTTCTTCTTTTAATTTTTGATAATTATAAATTTCTCCATTAAAAATAATAGCCTTCTTGCCATCTAAAGAAAAAATAGGTTGAGCACCGCCTTCCACATCAATAATAGATAATCTTCTTTGACCTAAAGCAATCACGTCATCTGTGAAAAATCCTTCGCCATCTGGTCCACGGTGGGCAATGACATCCCCCATTTTTTTAATAATAACATCTTTTTCTTTTTTCTTTCTTTTATCAATAAATCCTACAATTCCACACATAAATATCTCTCCTCCTATGCTTTCCAATAACTATTTTGGTATTCTTTTTTATAATGCCATAATCTTTTTTTCATCATTAAAAAGCGCTTAAAATTTTTATCTTTTGGGCATTCCATAGGGCTTACCCTTTTTTTCCATAGTCTTAAAGCTTCTTTTTTAAAATCTTCATTTGTAATATAAGTTTTAACAATATTTTTAGGGACAAATGATAGTAAACATTCTTCTTTTAAATCTCTAAAAGGAAGTTCTTCTTGCAAAATAAGATCTTTTAACATAATTTCCACTAAATTAGCCTTTAAAGGGGTTAAATAATAGCTACACCGACCTTGTCTGGCATTAATCTCTAAAACTTTAAATGTATTACTTTTTTTATCATATTTCATATCGAATTCAAAAAAGCCATTCATACCTAAAGTTTCCATAAAAGTAATAATATTTTCTTTCATATTCGAAGTGTCTACCTTAAAGGTATTAAACCCATTAATAAGACAAGCGGCATTACCAACCATCGATTTACTTCTTTCTTGAAGTCCTATCTGGGCAAAACTAATCACTTTTACTTTACCACTTTTTGAAACGTAAACAACACTGTCAAAAAGATAAGAATCATCTCCTGGAATATATTCTTGCAAAATAAGTTTTTCTTGGTATCCAGCACTTTTAATGCGATTAATAGTATTTAAAAGTTCTTCTTCACTTTCAATTTTATATATTTTGTTTTTACCAGGAAAACTTAAATGATTATAAGAAACAACATCCGCTGGTTTTAAAATCATAGGATACGTCATTGTTGGAATAAGACTATCTTTTGTCACATCAAAATAATATGTTATAGGAAAACTTAAAGAGGATGTTTTATAAGTCTTATAAAATTTTTCTTTATTTGTTAATGTTTCTAATACTTTGGCAGATTGTTTAAAATAGACTAAGTTATGTTCTAATATTTTTTGATTACGGGCTAAAAATAACGAATACGTTTCATTTGTACTAATAACTAAAACCCTATTCTCAATATTTTTTAGAGCATAACGGTTTAATATTCTAACAAATTCTTGTTCATTCCATAAATTAGGCTCATATTCTATTGTTAAGATATTAGAAAACTTAGTAAAGGCTAATCTGTCCTTTCCTATTAAATGGGCCTTTTTATGAGTATATTCATAAGCACAACGAGCCATATAATAAGCATTCGCGTCACTTCCTAATATTAATATCTTTGTATCCATAATCATCTTCCTTTTCTTAATATTTTATTTCTTTTATTTTACCATCTTTTTCGTAAAGATATGTTACTCTTGGGGATATATCATTAAATAAATGATAAGCATTTTTATGTGTTCTGCCACATAGCATTTTGATAGACATATGAGGTCCAATAATCTCAACTTCGGTATGAAGAGGTATTTTTTCTTTACTATATATCATTATCATGTCCATACAGTCAGAAACTATTTTATAAAAATTGCCTTTTATCCAAACGCTTTTAAAGGCTTTAGTCACCCCATCTGCATAGCCTATTGGTAACGTTAAAATATAGCCGTCTTCTTCTACTTTGTATGTGTTATATCCCACAACTTCACCTTTTTTAACCGGTCTTACACTCATTACTTCTGAAAATAAAGTAAAGGCTTGTTTTACCCTTAAATCATTTTCTAAAATTGTTGGACTACAATGATTTTTCTTTTGCAAATATTTAAGTTTTAACATTCTTAATTTGCCTTTAAAACTAGTATCTTTGATTCTACTTTGATTAAAACCATAAAGAACAATACCAAGACGAATGCCTGTTGCAAAAGAAAGTTTTTCATGTTCTACTAAAGTAAGACTTCTTCCTAAATGAACGATAGGGATTTCTTTTAAATCTATTAAACTTGTAATATTTAGGAAACTTACCACTTGTTTATCATAATAAGGGTCCGTGACTCCACTGGTTGCAAAATGCGTATAAATGCCTTCTAAGACAATATTTTCATTTTGTTTTAAAGTATCATAAGCTTCTTTTAAATTTTCTTTATTCATAAAGCCAAGACGGTGCATACCCGAATCCACTTTTAAATGGACTTTAATTTTTTTAGGAAGATTTTTTAGGGAAAGCTCTTTGGCTTCTTCTAAATTTTCCAACGTAAGAGTGACATCATAGTCTAAAATATCTTCTAAATAAGTAAGAGAAATAGGCTCTAAAGAAAGAATTGGCGTTTCTTTATCATACTTACGAACTTCTTTAGCTTCTTCTAAAGAGGAAACAGCAAAATAGTTAATACCTCCCTCTTTTAAAGATTTCACTGTATAAAATCCGTGATGATAGGCGTTATTTTTAACGACTCCAATATAATACTTATAGCCCTGGTATTTCTCTTTTATGGCTATAACATTATCTTTTAAAATATTTTCAGCAATTTTAACATAACTTTTTCTTTGCAAATGACATCATCCTTTTGCAAAATTATAACACGAAAAGAAAGACAATATGAAAAAAATGACCTTTCTAGTCATTTTTATGCAAAACTAAATAATATTTTTTCTTACCACGACGAATGATATTGTATTTACGCTTTTCATCTAATAAGTAATTTTCATCGTTTACAAGTGTACCATTAACACTTATGGCATTACCGCTTAAAAATTCTCTAGCTTCTCTTTTAGATGTGGCCACTTTTTCTTGAACTAAAAATTCAATAAGGGGTAACTTTTCATAATTTAAAACAGGAACTCCTTTAAAAACCATTTCAATTTCTTTATCTGTAAGATCACTTACCTTACCTGTGAAAAGACATTCCGATACTTCTTTGGCATGGAGGTATTCTTCTTCACCATGTAAATCCGTAATGATTTCTTTAGCTAATGTTTTTTGGGCTAAACGAAGTTCAGGACGGGCTAAATGTTCTTTTTCTATTTCTAAGATTTCTTCCTTACTTAAGAAAGTAAAGACTTTTAAATAACTTATAACCATTTCATCATCGGTATTGACAAGGTATTGATATAGTTCATAGCTACTTGTTTTGTCTTTATTAAGCCATAAAGCATTGCCTTCACTTTTGCCAAATTTTTTACCCATTTTATCAACGATTAAAGGCATTGTAAAGCCATAAGCTTCTTTACCTGTTTTCTTTTTAATAAGTTCAATACCAGTGGTAATATTTCCCCATTGATCAGACCCAGCGGCTTGTAAAACACAGTTTTCATGTTCAAATAAATGAAGGAAATCATAACCTTGTAATAAGGTATAAGAAAATTCAGCATAAGTGATACCTGTTTCTAAACGTCTGGCGATAATATCTTTATTTAACATATAGTGAACATTAATATACTTACCAATATCTCTTAAAAAGCCAAGGAAGGTTACATCTTTTGTCCAATCATAATTATTAACGATTTGGACATTACCTTTAAAGATTTCATTTACTTGTTTTTGAATGCCTTTCGTATTTTCTAAAACTTTTTCATAAGAGATGATTTCTCTTTCAGCTGTTGGTCTAGGGTCTCCAATAAGGCCAGTAGAACCACCCATTAATAAAATAGGATGATGACCATATAAAGCAAGTCTTTTGGCTGTTACTAAAGAACTATAATGCCCTAGATGTAGGCTATCTGCAGAAGGGTCTGTTCCCCAGTAAAAAGTGATTTTTTCATTATCGAGTAAATTTTTTAAATCAGGTGTCGAAGTATCTTTAATTAAACCACGCCACATTAAATCTTCATATAAACTTTGCATATTTTTTTTCCTCTTTCTAAAATTAAAAAAATTCTACGACTAAAGGACGAGTTTACCCCGCGGTACCACCTTTATTCATAGAATAATCTATCTTTCTTTAATTAACGCTTAATAACGATTTGACTCCACTGGTTGTAAGTCAGTATCTTCATCAACAAGGTTATTTTAACAAATATTTTAAGGGGTTTCAACTACTTTTTGACACGTTTCACAGTAATAAGTACTTCTGCCCCCGATAAAAGAAACTTTAATCGGTGTTCCACAGATTTTACAAGGCTGTTTAGCCATTTTATGAACCATTAAGCATTGTTGGAAACGACCAGTGACACCTAAAGAACTTGTATAACTTCGAATGGTTGTTCCACCCATTTCAATGGCTGCTTTAATAATATAATTTGCTTTATTTTTTATTTCTTCACATTCTTCTAAAGTGATTTCACTTCCTTTTTTAAAAGGTGAAATACGGGCGGCAAACAAAACTTCATTGGCATAAATATTACCAAGACCACTAATGATAGTTTGGTCAAGTAAAAGAGTTTTGATAGGCAAATTATGTTTATGAAACTTTTCATATAAATATTCTTTGGTTAAAGCTTCATCCATAGGTTCAATACCTTGTTTTTTAATTCCTTCAAATTCATTTACTTTGTCTTTTAAAACTAGTTTCATACGACCAAATTTACGCGTGTCGTGATAACGAAGAGTCGTATTATCTTCGAATGTAATCATGACATGTTCATGTTTTTCTATAGGTTCCATACTATTTTTAAGGAAATATTTTCCTTCCATTCTTAAGTGACTTAATAGAAAATATTTTTCTGTTTCAAATAGTAACCACTTACCTCTTCTTTTAATATCTATAAAACTTTGATTTATTAAAGAAGAGCAAAAATAATCTTTATCATCTAAAAGCATTGGTTCATAGTAAACATCTACTTTTTTAATTTTTTTACCTAAAATACGTTTCTTTAAAGTATTACGAACGGTTTCTACTTCCGCAATTTCTGGCATAACTACATTCCTTTCATTTTAATATCTTTTTTGTTTTCTAAAGCCTTATCTACTAGCCATTTAAATATTGTCGCATCTTTTTCAATTTCCGGATGAAACTGCACCCCTAAAATAAAGTCTTTATATTCTACTGCCTCCACCACATTATCTTCTGTTTTGGCTGTTACTTGTAAAATTTTAGGTGTTCTTTTAACGATATAACCGTGAAGACTTACGACTTCTTTTGTATCTACTTCATAAATACTTTTCAAAGTACTTCCGTCTTTTATCTTTATTTCATGACGGGCCTTGTTAATCGTTTCTTCTTCCTTAGTAACATAATGAGAATGAAAAGACACATTATCCGCAAGTCCTAAATAAGGATTTTCTTCTTTTCCTTTATCATAAACTTCTTTAAAACTTAGTTCTGGAAATTTCTCCTTATCTTCTAAAACATTAAAGAATGTTGTAATAGCTTGCATGCCTAAGCACACACCCAGTAAAGGTTTATGGTTTTTCATCGCATCTTCAATAATAGGATAAAATTCTTTTAAAATTTTATTTCCCCCTGGCCAAATATAGGCGTCACAGATTGGTAAATAATCCCAAACATTTTTATCTAAAAGGCCAATAGCTACTCCGCCACACCCAGTGATTTTAGAAACATACATGGATACAAAAGAGGCTCTATCTTGATAAGGATCATTTTCCTCATTTGTTAAATTATAAGTTGGAACAATACCAACAACGGGTTTATTTAAAATCATTTTTAACACTTCTTTTCTATATTACTTAGTATCGTACCAATTTACCCCATAATCGGCACTTACTTTTAAAGGAACATCTAAAGAAATAGTATGTGTCATCTTATCTTTAACAATTTTTTCTACTCGTTCTTTTTCCTCTTCAACAAGATCAAAAATAAGTTCATCGTGGACTTGTAAAATCATTTTACTTTTCAAATTTTGTTTCTTTAATTCATCATAAATTTCCACCATAGCTTTTTTGATAATATCTGCACTTGTTCCTTGAATAGGTGTATTAAGAGCTATTCTTTCCCCCATTTGCCTTACCATATACTGTGGACTATTAAGTTCTGGAATAATTCTTCTCCGTTTTAAAAGCGTTCTTACTGAACCATTTAAAACGGCTTCTTTGACAATTTCATCCATGTATTTTTTTACACCTGGATAAAGTTCATAGTATTTTTCTATGAATTCTTTTGCTTCTTTAGAACTAATTTCTAAGTTTTCACCAAGACCATAGCCACTGATACCATAGACAATTCCAAAAATAACTGCTTTAGCCGTACTACGCATTTTTTTAGAAACTTCTTTTTCAGGAATACCATAAATATCACTAGCCACTTTGGTATGAATATCTTGGTCATTAATAAATGCTTCTTGTAATTCTTTAGAACCAGAAATATGGGCTAAAATACGGAGTTCAATTTGGCTATAATCGGCACTTAAAAATAAGTCATTGACAGGTAAGAAAGCCCTTCTGATTTTTTTTCCTTCTTCATCACGAACAGGTATATTTTGTAAGTTTGGTTCCGTTGAAGAAAGACGTCCTGTTCTAGCAAAATTTTGTTTAAAAATAGTATGTATTTTACCATCTTCCATTATATAATTTTGCATACCTTCTAAATAAGTATCATAAAGTTTTCGCACATTTCTATATTCTAAAACCTTAGCAATAATAGGATGAACACCTAAAAGTTTATGAAGAACTTTTACATCTGTTTTATAACCTTTTTCTGTTTTTTTACCGCCTGGCAAACCAAGTTTAATAAAAAGAATCTCTCCTAATTGTTTAGGACTAGCAATATTAAATTCTTCGCCGGCTAGTTCATGTATTTCTTTAGTCAAAATGTTAATTTTCTCTTTGGCTTCTTTTTTCATTTCCTCTAAAACAGACTTATCTACCTTAACACCTGTGATTTCCATATCAGCTAAAACAGGCGCTAAAGGCATTTCAATGTTTTTAAAAAGTTCATACATGTCATCTCTTTTAATATCTAAAATAGCTCGGTCTCGTGTATCATAAATGAAACGGGCTTTTAAAACAATTTCTTTTTCTAAAGTTTCATCTAAAATAATATCTTTTTTCCATAAATTTTCTAAGAAATTTACATTATAACCATTTGGCACCATGTAAAAAGCAATATCATCTTTACTGCTATCATCTAAAAGAGCTTTTAAAATCATTAAATCAGTATTACAAGAAGGCATTTTTATATTTAATCGATTCAAGGCCACGATGTTTTTCTTTAAATCATAAGTATATAAAACTTTGTCAGTTATTTTGGTAAGAACCGAAGAAATTTGTTCTTTAGAAACAAAATAATTTTTTTCTTTAGAAGATAAACCCATACCAATAATGTTTGCTTGATGATAATTATTTCCATCAAGTTCTAAATAAAGAGCGTATTCTTTTTCATCTAAAAGAGTTTTATCTGTCACTTTTTCAAAAGCAAATTCTTTGGCGGCCACTTCCCCTTGGCGAAGAGTTTTCAAAAAAGAATAAAATTCTAACTCTTCATATAAACCTTCTAATTCTTTTCCATCTAAAGGAGTATAACGAATATTTTCTAAATCTTTAATATCTAAAGGAACTTCTCTATAAATGGTGGCGATTTCTTTACTCATGAAAGCCTTATCTTTATCATTTTCTAGCTTTTCCTTTGTTTTTCCCTTAATTTTATCAATATTTTCATAAATGCCTTCTAAAGTACCATATTCATGGAGTAAATTTAATGCTGTTTTTTCGCCGATTCCTGATACTCCCGGAATGTTGTCACTCGCATCACCTGCTAAAGCTTTTAAATCAATGATATGAATAGGATCCATACCATAATCTTTTTGGAATGTTTCCATATTATAACGAATATAGTCTTTTTGTTTTAAAAGTTTCATCTCTAATTGAGGGCTTACAAGTTGCAATAAATCACGGTCAGAGCTTATAATACATCCCTCAAAATCATCATTCTCTAAAACCATCTGGGCAAATGTGCCAATAATATCATCAGCCTCATAAGGAGCCAGTTCAAAATAAGGAACACCCATAGCCTTTAATATTTTTCGGGCATAAGGTTCTTGCATGTGCAACTCTTCTGGGGTTTTCTTTCTTCCTTCTTTATAAAATGGATACTTTTCTTTACGAAAGTTTTTTCCTATATCAAAAGCAACTGCGATATATTCTGGCTTTTCTTCATGAATGATTTTATTCATCATTCCTATAAAACCATATAAAGCGTTTGTTGGAAATCCTTTTGAATTTCTTAGCAAAGAGCCTGAGTAGGCAGTTGCGTAATAACTACGATAAAGCAAATTGTTACCATCTACAAGAATTATTTTTTTCATTTCTTCACCAATACTTTCTCTGTTCATTATACCATATAAAAAGAAGAATTTATGTATTCTTCCCTCTTTTAAGCATTAATTTTTTTAATTTCTTTAAAAACAAATGATTCGCCGTCAAACTCAAATTTATATTCGTAAGTCTCAGCTTCTTCTAAATAATCATCCATTTTAATATCTTTTTCTTCTACAGTAGTTATCTTATCATTTTTATTAATATCTTTATATACATTTATTAAATTTATCGTTTCATCATCTGATTTAACTTTTTCTGTCACAATAATTTTTTCTTGAACGTACAAGACAGTCGCAGTTTTATAGGCTTTGGTTCTCTTTTTTAAAATGTTAGTCGAGTCGTTATGATTGCATTCTGTATTTATCTTGTAGGAATGCATTCCTTTGTCATAAGTAAATTTACATAAACTTGAAGTTAGAAAATAACCAGATTCATGAGCGTAAGTAATCTTGCCAAATATCTTTTTTACATAAGCGTCAATGATTGATTCATTTACATCTTTAGTAGTTGGATTATCTAAATAATAACGGGAGATAGCAAGTCCTAAAATATATTGATTTGAGAAAGTACCTTTTTTATAAGTTTCATTTTGAAAATCATAATTACTACCTGCATCAACACTTTTAAAAACCTCATCAACAAGAACATCATTAACAGAAATTTCTTCAAAAGATTCTTTTTTTTCTTCAGGTTTATTAAATACTAAATAAGCAATAAAACTTACTATAATAAGAACCATAATACCTATAAAGGCGATTGTTTTTTTCATAATTTACTACCTTCTTCAATTAATATTTTATCATATTTTTATTTTAAAAAAAGTGCCTTTTATAAGACACTTTAGAAAGATTCGACATTTACTTCAACTTTAGGAAGATTTTCTTTATAAGCATATAAAGAAATAAGTGTTCTAATGGCATGAATAGTTCGGCCATTTTTACCAATAACACTGCCCATGACATCTTGAGGCACTAAAATATCTAATTTGATAGTTCCATCGATATCATGTGTCGAAACTTTTAATAAGTCAGGTTTCTTAATAATACTTTTAACAAGTATTTCAGTATACTCTTCTAATGATTTCATTATTTACCTGCTTTTTTAGATTCAGCAAATTTCTTCATAATTCCTTGTTTGCTTAAAATACTACGAACAGTATCAGTAGGAATAGCTCCATTAGAAAGCCAATACATTGCTTTTTCTTCGTTAACAGTAACAACTTCTTGTCCTTTAACAGGATTGTATGTTCCAACAACTTCTAGAAATCTACCATCTCTTGGGCTTCTTGAATCAGCCGCAACGATACGATAGAAAGGTTTAGCTTTAGAACCCATTCTTTTAAGTCTTAATTTAACAGCCATGATAATACCTCCTTTGATATAAGTATTTTAGCAAAGAAAAAAAAAGCTGTCAACATAAATTTATTGACAGCGTGGTATTTTGTCTTCATAAATTATTAAGCTTTTTTAACACTTTCTCTTTATGTTTATTAATACTTGTTTAAAAAAAGTCACGGATTATAAAGACATCGTGCTGTTGATTATCAAACCACATCTATATATATTATATTACCATCGTAATTCCACACAGATTTCCTAGGACAAAAATCACCATTCTCTTTTAATAAAGAATATTTTCTATACATTTCACTAATGCCTCGGGAAAAATATCTTCTATCTGTACTAATTTTCACCTCACCTAATTTATTACCATTAAATACTATATTAAATTTTTCTTTATCTTTGGGTAACTTTTCTAATATCATTCTAGGAATACTAATTATTCGTGCTCTTATATCATTAGCAGTAATATTTTTTTCAATATTACTAACTAACATATTAGGTCTTTCACTTAATGTTAGAGATTCTGCGTGATAAAACTTTTGAAGTTCGTTTCTAGAAAATATAGGATCATATACAAAACCTATATTTTTTTCAATGCAAATATTAATCAAAGAATTACCATCAATTAATAAAATAGGGCGTTCTGTTTCAGAAGTAGCCGATCTTATAGCCGGCTCGCTAAACTTGGCAGTCGTAATAATAATTCCTCTCTCGCCATTTTTCATTATGCCACGATGCCTATCTATAACATCAACACTGATAGAAGAATTAGGCTTGTATCTTTTAGCTTGAACTTTATATTTTACAGAATCACCATTCGTATCAATAATACCGTATCTTACACATTCTAAATCTATTCCGCCATCATTTGTCCTTTTAGTAACTTTTACCTCATCTAAACCTAATTTTTCTAAAAAAGGTTTTAAAAATTCTTCAAATTCATAGCCCGTATTAAAACTTTCATAAAATTTTTTTAATATATTTTTTCTCTTTTCATTATTTAGTTCACTTATAATCATTTTAGAAATCCTTCCATACTATTACTTTTGTTCAAAACCTTTAGATGTATATAATGCGTTTATTCTAACATATTATTTACATAATTTATAGACTTATATAAAAAAGAACACTTTTAAGTGCTCTATTCTAAATAATTTTCATTTACATCGTCTATACTTGTAACTTCTTCTTCATCCATGATTTCATCATAATCGTCATCTACATCTTCGATAGGTACTTTTATCTTAGTATCCCCAACAATTTCTACACCTAACTCTTTTTCAATATCCAAAACAATATTACCATCTTTAACTTCTACATTCGTCACAGTAGGTTGTTTAAGACTTCTCACAATGATTTCAGAATTATTCGTTAAAGTACCAGAATCTTTTAAAGGAACATTAAGAAGTTCATTATATGCAAATTTTTTAGTATTTACCTTTGTCTTAGTATCATTATCATAAGAATACCAAACATTGACATCAAAAGAGCCATTAACACCTACTTTTCCACTCATATTTGATCCTGAAAAATTATGATTAATAACCCAACAACCTAAAACGGTATCACAGGCTTCATCAGGAGTAAAAGAAAAATGCATACTATTTGTTTTTTTGGCTTTACCTATCACGGCTTTCGTTACAATCTCTTTAAAACTTGCCACTTTATCACCTCTAATGTAATTTATGCATTTATCTGTGTTTTTGTACTCATTTTTAAGCTTTTAATCAAAAAGTAGCTCATTAAAAGCCGAAGCTACAACTTCTGACATAATATTTAAATCTTTTTCTAATCTAAAATGATTTAAATAAGTTTTATGCATTTTAAACATTGTCGGATACCCAATAGAAAGAAGTGGTATATTAAAGGTTTTTCTCGTAATTTCTTTATTACTTCTTAATTGATTGGCAAAACAAATACCACAATCATTAACTTCTAATGTTCGATTTAAATTTTTAAAATGATTTGTTGTAAAAGAGTCGACAAGAATAATTAAATCTGGTTTTAAATGATTAACAACCATCTCAATAAGTTTATAAGATGAAATACCTGTTTTGTTGGTCGTATCCGGTGTAAAAAGAGCGACTTTAGGTAAAACTAAAAAATCATTATAAGCATTCGTGGAAATTAAATTATTTAAAACTTTAGGTCCAAAACTGTCCCCTAAAATATTTTTAGAACCTAAACCAATAAATAAGATGGTTCCTCCCTTATGATATTTTTTTAAAAAGGTTTTCAGTGTCTTTTTAAGCACTTTTTTTAAACTTTCTTTTTCTTCATAAAGTACCATATCATCAAAAGAAAAAACAAAATAATCTCCTGCTTCTTCATGGATAGTTTTTTTATCATTTTCTGTAATTAAATAATGTCTTATCATAACATCTTTTTCTTTTGTTTCTGCAATAAGTTTTTCTTTTTCTAAAGACTCCGCTACATCTAAAAGAATATTTCGATTCATAATATCACCTTTATTAATATGAACTATGAACCTTAAAAATATGTTAACGAATTAAAAATTCACCCGTATAACGAGAAGCATAATTTTGTTTCATTTGCCTTAAAAATTGTCGGTTATGAAAAACTTGGTTATGATTTTTGATAACGATTCTTTCAACGCCATAATCATCAATGATTCGAAATATTTTTGCTTCGATTTTAGAATAATCATTCGTATCTAAAGAATCAACAATATCCACATAAAGAGTTTCATTTTGATAATATAAATCCATAGACATCACCAGTAACAATGTATCAAATTAAAGACTTAGAAAAAAGGCTTTCGACATAATAAGCTAAAAAAAAGACCTCTTGGTCTTAAAATTTACTTTTAACAAGTTTGCTTACTAAAGACATATCCGCTTGAGTACCAATTTTATCCGTTAAATATTTCATAACTTTACCCATATCTTTAATACTTTCTGGTTTTAAATTTTGGAAAGCTTCTTCTACTTCCTCTTTGATTTTTTCTTCACTTAATTCTTCTGGTAAATAAACTTTCAAAACATCGATTTCTTTTTGCAAGTCAGCAATTTCTTCTGTTTTACCATATTTTTCAAATTCTACTATAGAATCTTTTCTTTGCTTGACGGCTTTTTTAATGACACTCATGACTTCCTTATCATCTAAATCTTTTTTTAAATTTATTTTTTCTAATTGTAAGGAACTTTTTAACATTCTTAAAACAGATAATTTAAATTTGTCTCCTGTTTTCATAGCTCCTTTCATATCTTCAGATATACGTTCATTTAAATTCATGTTATTTCCTCTTTTCTTTCTAATATTTTACTACAGACAAAAGAAAAAATACAGTTCAAACTGTATTTTAGTAACTACGATGTTTACGAGAATTACGAATATTTTTCTTCTTTTCTTCTCTTTTCTTTACTCCTGGTTTTTCGTAATGTTTTCTTTTTTTAACTTCTGAAGGGACACCACTTTTTGCAACAACGACTTTCCATCTTTTTAATGCTTTATCAATATCGCCATCTTTAACTATAACTTTATTGGAATTCATGCTATTTCACCCTCCCTTCGTAATTTCTACAATAGATTATAACACTTGAATTTTCTATATGCAAGAAAAAAAGCGCATATTAGCGCGTAAAAACTCGAATTTTAAACACTCATAAGTTCTTTTTCTTTTTCTTTAAATTTTTCATCAACAATTTTGTTGTATTTATTAATTAATTCTTGAATACTGTCTAATTCCTTTTTCTCTTGATCTTCTGGTAATTCTAGTAATCTAATTTCTTCATTGGCATCTTGGCGAATGTTTCTTAAAGCAATTTTGGCTTCTTCACATTCTTTTTTAGCATCTTTAACATATTCTCTTCTTCTGTCTTCTGTTAATTCAGGAACGGTTAAAATAATCATTTCGCCATTATTAGTTGGAGTGATACCAATATTTGCTTCATGAATAGCGTGTTCAATATCTTTTAAAACACCTCTATCAAAAGGTTTAATCATTAATTGTCTAGCTTCTGGAACGGTAATATTGGCAAGACTTTGTAAAGGAGTTAAGGCTCCATAGTAAGAAACCATGATTCCACTTACCATTCCTGGATTAGCTCTTCCTGCTCTGATATTTAAAAGTCTATTGTCTAAACTTTCCATTGCTTTTTGCATTTGTTTTTCTGTATTCATATTTATCCTCTTTCTTAATTTTTTTCTATTTTATTATTTTCTAAAAATGTTTTTAATTCATTTTTTATATTATCTCCGATGATTTCACCTTTTAAAGTACCATCTTCAAAATACATAAGATATGGGGTATAAGCAAAATGATTTTTGATATTTTCATCTAAATTGGTAAAATCTTGCACAATCGTCATGGAATTATCATATAAATCTTTATTAAAATAATAAAAACTTATTTGGCTTTGCTCATATTCTTTTTTTAAATCCGGAAGTAATCTTTCACAAACTACACAGTCATTTTTAGAAGAAAGTAAAAGAAAACTTTCCTTATTATTTATTTTATCCATCACTTGTTCTAAACTTAACTCTGTTAAAAAATCTATCTTATATTCTTCCTTAGAAGCCCCACCAAAAACACGGTCATTAGGGTTAGGATTACTTTTGATAAAATGTAAGGCAATCTGATCTCCCATGGCAATAAAAATAATGACAACAACAATAAAAGTACAATACCAAAATTCACTTTGTTTTTGATTATCATCTATCTTCTCATCATTCTTGTGTTTTTTCATCATCTTCACCTAAATATTTTTGTAATAAAATACCTAAATTAACCATTTTAGAAGCAATTTTATCATTTGTCCAATAATCATCGATAGAAACATCACCATGAATAATACTTGTTTCATCATCATAGAAAACAATATTGCCATCTTTTACACCGATTAAAGTAGGAGCATAAATATCACTATTATCATTGTCCAAATAAGGAACATAACTAGATAATTCTTTAACTATATTTTCATAATAGTGATTATTATTACTACGATCATTTTTAAAATTGTAATAGTAAATCTCTTTAATGCCGAGTCTTTCGGCGGTATCATTTAAAATTTCAGCATATTTACTACTCCATTTATTTTCCGGAAAAGCCATAAAAATTAAAGCTTCTTTGGTATTCATCATTTCTAAGACTTCTTTAGCTGTTGTATATTTAAAAACGTTTTGACTAGTTATACCATACTCCTTGGTAAAAGATTCACTATCAGTAAGTTCTCTTTGAGGAGCATTATAGTTTTTGGTTCCTAAATAGATAAAAGCCCAGATTAAGAAAATAAAACTTATTACATAAAATATTTTTTGCCACATTGGCATTGGTTTTTTCTTTACTTTCATAGTTTTCTCTCCTTAAACCCTATTATATCAAGGAAAAAGGGATAAAAAAAGACACTTTACTCAAAAAAGTGTCTAAATTTGTTAATTTCCTTTAACTTGATTCATTACTTCAGAAGCAAAGTCATCGTTTCTTTTTTCCATGCCTTCACCAACTTCATAACGAATGGCTGTTTTTAGTTCTCCACCATTATTTTTGATATATTGGTTTACTGATAAACCACCATCTTTAATAAAGGCTTGTTCTACTAAGCAAATTTCTTTATAGAATTTATGCATTCTACCTTCTACCATTTTTTCAGCAATTTCAGCTGGTTTTCCTTCACCCATAGCAAGTTCTTTTTGAACTTCTTTTTCATGATTCACAACATCTTCAGGTACATCAGAAATAAAGACATAGCTAGGACGCATAGCAGCTTGTTGCATAGCAACATCTTTAGCTACTTCTTCGTTAGCTCCTTTTAAAACGACTAAACTAGCAATTTTTCCGCCCATATGAATATATGAACCAAATACTTCGCCGTCTTCTAATGTAAGAATTTGGAAACGACGTAAAGAAAGTTTTTCACCAATTTTAGTTGTTTTAGCAACAATTAAATCTTTAATAGTGCCATTTTCTGTATTAACTTCCATAGCTTCTTCTAAAGTTTTAGCGTTGCTTTTTAATAAAGCCATACCGATTTCTTTAATCATATCAGTAAATTCTTCATTTTTACTAACGAAATCTGTTTCAGAATTCACTTCTAAAATAACAGCTTTATTACCATCAACAAAAATATTAGCTAAACCCTCAGCCGCAATACGGCTTTCTTTTTTATTAGCTTTAGCAATACCTTTTTCTCTTAGGTAATCTTCAGCAGCAGCCATATCTCCGTTTGTTTCTGCAAGAGCTTTTTTACAGTCCATCATGCCAGCTCCTGTTTTTTCTCTTAAATTTTTAACCATTTCAGCGGTTACCATAAAATTCAAATCCTTTCCAATATAATTTTATTCAGCACTTTTTTTAGTATCTTCTTTTTTTCTGTCGTCTTTGCTTTTCATTTCTTTAGCAACTTCTTCAGAAGAATAATCTACTAATTCAAGATTGTTAGCTTCACAAATAGCATTGTTTAAAGCACCCATAACAACTTTGATAGCTTTAACAGCATCATCATTTCCTGGAATAACAAAATCAACATCATCAGGATCACAGTTTGTATCAATTAAACCAAATACAGGAATATTTAATTTTCTAGCTTCATGAATAGCATTAGCTTCCTTCTTAGAATCAATAATAATGATAGCTTGTGGAAGTTTATTCATACCACGAATACCAGAAAGTAAACGATTTAATTTATCATATTCTTTTTTAAGACCAATAACTTCTTTTTTAGGTAAAACTTCAAAAGTTCCATCAGCTTCCATTTTTTCGATTTCTTCAAGTCTATTAACACGACGACGAATTGTGCGGAAGTTTGTTAATGTACCACCTAACCAACGTTCAGTTACATAAAAAGATTTACTTCTTAAAGCTTCTTCTTTAACAACTTCACCAGCTTGTTTTTTAGTACCTACAAATAAGAAAGTACCACCATTTTCAGCTATAGATTTCATTTCAGCATAAGCTTTTTCCATACCTTCAACTGTTTTGTCTAGATCGATAATATAAATATCATCTCTAGCTCCATAAATATAAGGTTTCATTTTTGGATTCCATCTTTTTGTTTGATGTCCAAAATGAACACCAGCTTCTAATAAAACATTCTTAGAAACAACGCTCATAAAAACATCCTCCTTCGTTTTTTCTTCTGCCTAGATCTTCTCAAAATTTTCACTCAACGCCGTGAGCACTCGAAAACCTTAATCCCTAGTGCATGTTTATTTGCTTTTATTAAGCACGTTTATTGTACCAAAATATTTTTAGAATAACAAGTAAATTTGACTATTCATGCTCTTTTACAAAGGCTACTACTTCACTTTTACTCATTAAGCCAATTTTTTTGCCCATTTCTTGACCATCTTTAAATAAAATAAGGGTGGGAATGGACATAACTCCAAAAGAAATAGCTAAGTCTTGATGTTCATCTGTGTTTACTTTCAAAACATTCAAGTTTTCACATTCTTCTAAAATAGCTCCCATTCGTTGACAAGGTCCACACCAATCGGCATAAAAATCAACTAAAGTGATGCCCTCTTTTATTTCATCATTAAAATTCTCATTTTTTAAATATTTTATCATAATTTTTTCCTTTCTTTTTCTTTCTTATTTTAACATACTTTCTTTAATTTTATGCAAAATAAAAAAGACATTTCATCTTATAAATGCCTTTTAAAAAGTAAGTTTGCCTTTTTCTATTAATTCGTCTACTGCCTCTTGCTTTACAATATCATATTTAAGTAAAATATCTAAGCACTTTTTATTATATTCTTTTTTGTTATGAATGTTTTGATCCTTAATACTAATGATTTCTTTAACAGCTGCTACAGATTCTTCGGTTAAATTAGATAAACCTGGACTAGATTCGGTAATAACTCCCCCTAATCTACTTTCTAAAATAAGTTCGTTAGTAGTGGGAAGCATAGAAAGTAAAAATAATGCAATAAAAACAAATAAATAACTTTCTAAGAAACCAAATAAAGCTCCTAATAATTTGGAAGGAATTCCTAAAATAATGGTGAAATCTAAAATTTTTTCAATTCCTCCCGTTATTTTTATAACAATTTGTAAAACACTCATAAGAACGATATAAACCAAAATAAAGGCAATTGCTTCATAAATAATTATGTTTAAAACCGTTAATCCTTCAAAATCACCTGCAAAGTTGAAAAAAGGACAAACAGAATACAATATTTTTGAAACGGGATTTTTAAGCCAAAAAGAAAGAATTAATACCACAATAGCGCCTACAAACATAGTAGCACTTTTAATAACCCCTCTTTTAAAGCCAACCACAGCTCCCATAAGTAAAAATAAAATAATAATACTATCCACAATACTCGTCATACACCAAGCTCCTTATCTTTTTTCATTATAAAATATTTTATTTTCATAAGCAAGTATTTATGTTAAACTAAAAACGGTGATGGAAAATGACGATTGTTTTTAAAGTGAGTGAACCATTAAAACAAAAAATGGCAAAATATTATGAAGATAAAAAAAGAGATAAAACACCTCCTTATGCTATTTTTCAAGCCGAAGAAGGTGGCACAATTATTACTTTATATGAATCTGGAAAAGCCATGTTTCAAGGCATTAGCGCGGATATTGACGCTAATATGTGGAAAGATATTGAAAGAAATTTAACAGGTAATGTTATCGAAGTAAAGGATACCAAAGAAATGAAAAAAGAAGAAAAAGAAACCAGAAAGAACTTTTATTCTTTAAGTACTATTGGGTCTGATGAAGTGGGTACAGGAGATTTTTTCGGTCCTATTGTTGTCACAGGTGCTTATATTTCTAAAGAACAAGTTTCAAAAATGGAAGAACTTGGTGTGAAAGATTCCAAAAAATTAACAGATGAGAAAATTTTAGAAATTGGTCCTACTCTTATTAAAGAAGTAAATCATTGTACTTTTATTTTAAATAACACATCTTATAATGAGTATCAAAAAAAAGGTTACAATATGAATAAAATTAAAGCAATCTTGCATAACAAAGTTTTAGTAGAAATGAAAAAAAGACAACCTTCTTATGATAAAATTGTTGTCGACCAATTTGTTTATCCCCGAAAATATTTTGAACACATTAATGAAGCTACCGAAAAAGTAACTGACATTACTTTTGTCACAAAAGCCGAAAGCATTTGTGCATCTGTGGCAGCTGCAAGTTGTATTAGTCGTTACGTTTTTTTGAAGAAAATGGATGAAATCAGTGATGAAATTCATTTACCTTTACTAAAAGGAGCTGGTACTTTAGTCGATAAACAAGCTAGTGAAATTGTTAAGAATTATGGAATGGATAAATTAAAAGAAATTGCTAAATTAAATTTTAAAAATACAGAAAAATTAAAGGAATATCTATAAGCGAAGATATTCCTTTTTTAATAAATAGTGATGGATACTAATTCACTGTGATAAGTCGTTTTAATAGGCATACCCCATTCTCCATAACCAGAAGATATAATAGATTTACTATAACCATTATCATAATAACCATATTTAACAAAATAGTTAGCTGGCCAAATTTGACCACCATGAGTATGCCCAGAAATACTTAAATCTACTTTATTTTCTTCTAGTTCTTTAACGCTCGTTGGCTGATGTTCTAAGACAATAATAGGCAGTGTCATATCCACATTTTTTAGCATTTGTTCTAAACCTTGAACTTCTCTTGTCATTCTGTCTTTTCGCCCTACTAAATAATATTTATTATCAATTAATAAAACATCATTTTGTAAAACACGAACCCCACTACTTGTATATTTATGATAAGTTTCTTCATTTAAAACATCATGATTTCCCTCAATATAATAACTACCATTTTTGGTTTTGATTTCTTTTAAAATTTCAAAGAAATGTTCTTTTTCTTTTTCGGTTGTCCATTCATCAAAAATGTCACCACCTAAAACAAAGATATCATAATTTCCCTCATTGACAATTTTTATTAAATTTTGAAAATTTTCATTTAAATAAGGCGTTCCTAAATGTAAATCACTTATAAAAGCTATTTTAATAGGTTCATCAACTTGTTTATCTACTTTAACATTATAAGAAGTTACTACTGGGTGCATGGCATTTAATACTCCATACAAAGTAAATAAAATAGATATTACCAGAATGGGATATTCTTTGTAATTTAATTTTTTTAAAAAATTATTAACTTTCTTAAAAGGATAAGATAACAGCCTTAATAAATCATATATCATATGAAATAAAGTAAAATAAATTAAAAAGCCCATGAGAGGTGTTCTAAGATAGATATTGAAGCCAATCAGGATAATCAAGCTTATCCAGTAAATTAAAGGATAATTTTTCACCTTAGTCGGTAAAACTTTTAACATAATTTTACCAAAATAAAAAACAAATAATAAAATAATAACTAAAAATGGTAAAGACCAAAAAAGATAATTCATAACGTCAACTCATTTCCTTTATTATAGTAATACATTTCATTAAAAATATTAATATTTATCTTTTATCATTTTTTAGCTTGCAAATACTGAATAATAAAAGCAATACTATTTTCAAAAATTTCATCTAAAACGTTTTCATTCAAAATTTGATATAAAGAATCATCGACAATTCAACAGTGTGGCAAATCTAAATATTTTCTAACTGTATAAATATCTTTTTTGTTTAATCTTAGTTCATCAATTGGTTTAAAATCATCTTTATATTTTTGATACATTTTTTCGCAATCCGGAAGATTTATTCCTATACGGTAATCTTTTAGAAAAATAAAGTGTGTCAAATTTCTAGGAACATTTTTTGAAATAGTCGGTAAGTTTATATTTATCTTGATCCGGAAGCAAGTTACCAATCATAAAATATTTTTTATTAACCTTTAGATATTTACTTATTTCATTTCCAATTTTTGCATGGATTTTCTAACTTGACATAACTACGATTTCCTTTCAAATTAACACTCTAGTACTTGGATTAAAAAAGCGTAAAAAGAAACGACTTTATCAACACGACCACTTTTAATATTTAAATCTAACTTAAAAATATCCACTAGGATGGTTTTCAAATCATCTTTATGGTAAAGACTCGCTTCTTTTCTTAGTTTATTCACTTGCCATTCTTGAAGTTTTAACTCACTTGCCATTTCTCTAGGACTATATTTTTTTTCTTCAAATAATTTATAACAATATAAAAGACGATATTCTCTTCCTAAAAGATTTAAAAGTTGTAAAGGGTCAGTTTTAATAGTTAAAAAGTTTTCATATAAATTAATCGCGTTAAAGCTATCTTTCGATACAACAGCATCCACAAACTTAAACACATTATCAGATAAATTCATCGGTGTAATTTTTTTTAAATCTTCTAAACTAATGATATCTTTTTCTTTATAATATAAAGATAATTTTTCAATTTCATTTAAAATGATATCATAGTTATTTAAAGAAGCTTCGATTAAATATTTTAAAGCCTCATCCTTTATTTGATATTTACTCATTTTATTTCTGACAACATTTAATAATTCGTAATTTTTAGGAGCTTTTATTTCAATGTAAGCATTTTGATTGATAAGACTTTTTGTAATGTTTTTACGACTATCAACATCCTCGTAAGTCGTAAAAATAAGAGTGGTTAATGAATTGGGATTATTAAAATATTTGAGTAATTTTTCAGTATCTTTATCTGTTAATTTCATTGTCCCAAAAAAAGAAGCATTTTTAACTAAAACACATTTTTTATCACCAAACATCGATACAAAAGAAGCTTCTTCTAAAATATCATCTATCGTATTTTCTGGATAAGAAAGGATTGTTTTTTCTAAAATATCTTTAGAAAACTCGGCTATTTTTTCATCCATTAAACTTTTAGAATCACTTTTTATTAAAATAACTTGCATATTATCACCTGTACTGCAACTTATTATAACATAAATTAAGATGAAATTTCTTTATTAGTTTTTAGGTTTGAAAATAAAAGATAATATAAAAGCAAAGATAACTGCACTAGAAATAGCTGCCGAACTTTTAACGAGTAAACCACTAAATAATCCTAAAACGCCCATTTCATGATATCCTTCGATAACACTTTGATATAACATATTGCCAAAATTTGAAATTATAATGGTCGCCCCTGCTCCACCATAAGAAATGAGTTTAGGATAAAGTCCAAAAAAAGATAAAATCGCACCTAAAACGGTATACAATGAAGTAATATGTCCTGGTGTAAGTTTCGTGTTATCTAATATTAACTGAGCACTTAAGCAAAACAAACCAGCTACTAAAAAAGCATTAAAATAAATCATTCTGAAACCTCCAAACTAACAGCATGAGCAATGGCTGGAATTGATATTTTTTGATTGACCAAAAAAGGATTATGTAAAGAACCTGTACCAATAAGTAAAATATGATGGTATTTATGTGATTTTAGGATTTTACCAAAAAGATACAATGGTAAAGCTACTGGTCCACTGGCTCCCGAAGCTGTCTGTTCTTGGCTTTTCAAATAAAGTTCACATCCCGCATCAAAATGTTTAGGCATTTTTAGCGCATAAACTTGTTTTAAATATTCTTGTAATATCTTGGAACCGACACATCCTAAGTCACCCGTTAAAATTAAATCATAATAATCAATAGGCCTTTTCAATTCTTTTAAATGATCTGCTAAAACTTTAGCCGCGGCTGGAGCCATTATTGCTCCCATATTATTCGCGTCTTTCTGCCCCATATCAACGACTGTTCCTACTGTATAACTTTCCAATTTAATAGGTGTTTTATTTTTAGTTAGTAAAACCGCTACACTTCCTGTTGCTGTAAAGGTTGAAGTTTTTGGTCTTGGTGCCCCGTATTCAATTGGGTAGCGAAATTGCTTTTCAGCCGCTAAATTATGTGATGAAGTCACGCAAAGAGCATTGGCTTTAGTCTTACTTTCTATAAAAGTTGCTGCCGTAAAAAGACTTTCTATAAAAGATGCACAAGCAGAATAAACTCCTAAATAAGGAAAATCATAAAAACTTGCCGCATAACTAGAGGTACCTATTTGATTTGATAAATCTCCGGAAACTAAAAGAGAAATATCTTTCGCAAGCAAATGATTTTTAGCTAAAAGATTATCAATCGCTACTTTTTGCATTTTTATTTCTGATTGTTCAAACGTATGAGCCTTAAAATAAAAATCTTCTAAAGTCATATCAAAATCTTTGACACTTCCCTCTTTTTCAAAAGGTCCCGCGATGGTAAAAGAATCCGCAATATAAACATTATTGATTTTTTTACTAGCCATAAATAATCACCCCTAAAATACCTAAGAAAAAGGCACTTACCATTCCATATAATAAAACACTGCCGGCAAGGCTAAAGAAGTTGGAACCTAAACCTGTAATCAAGCCATCTCTTCTATAATCTAAGGCAGCCGATGTAACAGAATGAGCAAAACCAGTTGTTGGTAAAAAAAGTCCGGCTTGACAAGTACTCACCCAATTATCAAAGAAGCCAAGAGATGTTAAAAAACTAGACAAAAATATCATCGTAATACAAAGCCATATAAAGGCTTCTTTCATAGGAATGCCAAAACTATTTTCTAAGACAAAAACAAATATTTGGCTAACAAGACCAAGACATCCTCCTACTACAAAAGACACAATAGCTCTTTTTAACTTTGGTTCTTTTGGTTTTAATTCATCTACCAATTTTTGATATTCATCTTTGTTCATAAAATTCACCCAACCATAGTATGATATGTTTTTTTATTTTTATGCTTAAAGTTTCAAGGTTTGACAGGCAATCAAATGTATGGTACTCTTTTAAAGAGGTGTAGAAATGGAAGAAAGTGTAAAGTTAACAGCTAAGCAAGAAAAAGTTTTGGATTGTATCAAAAAATACCAAGCTGAACATGGATTTCCTCCAGCAGTCAGGGAAATTTGTGAAATATTAGGATTATCTAGTCCGGCGACAGTCCAATCGCATATTAACAATTTAAAAAAAGCAGGTGTTATTAGAAACTCCAGTAATAAATTTAGAACAATTGAACTATTAGTAGAAAATGAATATTTAAATGAACAAGAAGGAATCATTAAAGTCCCTTTACTTGGCAAAGTAACCGCTGGTAATCCAATTGAAGCTATCGAAAAACCAAATGAATTTTTTGAACTTCCTGCTTGTCTTGTTCCTTTAAATAAAACCGTATTTACTTTAAAAGTAAGTGGCGAATCGATGATAAATAAAGGTATTCATGATGGTGACATTGTTATTTTAGAAAAGCAAAATACCGCGAACAATGGTGATATTGTGGTAGCCATGACAGACGAAAATGAAGTTACCTTAAAAACTTTTTACAAAGAAGATGGACATATTAGACTTCAACCAGAAAATGATACCATGAGTCCATTTATCTTTAATAACGTGACTATTTTAGGAAAAGCTATTGGTTTATTTCATCAATTTTAAAAAGCACTCTTAACTAAAGGGTGTTTTTTTGTATAAAAAAAGCACTTGCTTCACTAACAAATGCTTTTATATATTCCAATGCCAATTAATAATTTCTTCCAAATCTTTACCATATTCTTTAATATAAGCAGCATGTTTTTTTAATTGTTCATTACAATACTCTTCTAGGGCTTTCGTATCAAATTCTGGTAAATATTTTAAAGCTAATAAAATCAAATGATAACGGTCTAATTTATTTTGAACTCGCATATCAAAAGGTGTCGTAATAGTGCCTTCTTCAATATATCCCCGAACATGAATATTTTGGTTTGTTCTTTTATAAGTTAATTCATGAACAACATTAGGGTAACCATGGAAAGCAAAAACAACCGGTTTATTTTTAGTAAAAATGGCATCAAATTCTTTATCTGTTAAACCATGTGGATGATCTTCATGACTTTCTAATTTCATCAAGTCTACCACATTTACAACACGTACTTTCAAATTAGGTAACCAACTACGTAAAATACTTGTTGCTGCCATGACTTCTAAAGTAGGCGTATCCCCGGCACAGGCTAAAACAAGGTCAGGATTATTATCTAAGTCATTACTTGCAAAACCAAAGATACCAATTCCTTTTTCGCAATGTCTAATGGCTTCTTTCATACTTAACCACTCAGGACGTGGATGTTTACTGGCAATAATTAAATTAATATAATTTTCACTTTGTAAACAATGATCCATTACAGATATTAAAGTATTCGCATCACATGGTAAATAAATGCGAGCAATAGACGATTTTTTAGTTAAGATATGGTTAATCATTCCAGGATCTTGATGCGTATAGCCATTATGATCTTGTTGCCAACAATGACTAGTAACTAGAAGATTTAAACTAGCAATTGGTTTACGCCAATTAAGTTCTTTAGATACCTTTAACCATTTCGCATGTTGACTAATCATAGAATCTACAATTCGCATGAAAGATTCGTAACTATGGAAAATACCATGTCTTCCTGTTAAAAGATAACCTTCTAATAATCCTTCACAAACATGTTCAGATAGCATAGAGTCAATAATACGTCCTTCGGTACTTAATAACTCATCATCTTCATAGATTTTACCTTCAAATTGCCTTTTCGTCACTTCAAAGACAGAATATAAACGATTCGATAAGGCTTCATCAGGTCCAAAAATCCGGAAATTAGTAGGGTTTAAAGCTACAACATCTTTTAAATAACGGCCTAAAACTTTCATATCTTCTTTTTCATCATTACCAGGATATGGAATACGGATACCATATTTTAAAATATTTGGTAATTTCAAAGGCTCTTTTAAAAGACCACCGTTGGCATTTTTATTAGCACTCATGCACCTTTCTTTAACAGGTATCATGCGATATTTATCTTTTAATCTTCCCTTTTCATCAAAAAGTTCTTCAGGATGATAACTCTTAAGCCATCTTTCAAGTTCTTCAAGACTTTCAGGATGTTCTTTAGTAACTTCAATTGGAACTTGATGAGATCTAAAAGAGTCTTCGATTTTTTTGCCATCAATTTCCTTAGGCCCTGTAAATCCTTTAGGTGTCTTTAAAATTATCATAGGCCAAATAGGTCTTTTCGTTATGCCTTTTTCCCTAGCAGCCTCTTGGATCATTTTAATTCTTTCAACGACTTCATCCATGACAGTAGCCATTTGTTCATGAATATTTTCTTTATTTTGATAATCAACAATATAAGGTTCCCAACCACAGCCTTTAAAGAAAGATATTAATTCTTCTTCACTAATACGAGCAAAAATAGTAGGATTGGCAATCTTATAGCCATTTAAATGTAAGATAGGTAAAACTACTCCATCGTTTTTAGCATTTAAAAGTTTATTACAATGCCAACTCGTAGCTAAAGGTCCTGTCTCTGCTTCGCCATCTCCCACGATAACGGTGGCAATTAAATCTGGATTATCTAAAACAGCCCCGAAAGCATGAACTAAGCTATAGCCAAGTTCTCCACCCTCATTAATACTTCCTGGCACTTCTGGAGCAACATGACTAGAAGTACCACCTGGAAAACTAAAATGTTTTAAAAATTTTCTTAAACCCTCTTCGTCTTCCGTGAATTCTTTATACACATCGGCATAAGTTCCTTCAAAATAAGAATTAGCCATCGCAGATTGCCCAGCATGACCAGGTCCTACAATCCACATCATATTTAAATTATATTTTTCAATGACACGATTACAATGAACATAACATAAATTTTGTCCAGGAGCACTGCCCCAGTGACCTACTAATTTACTTTTTATATCATCAAATGTTAAAGGTCTTCTTAAAAGGGGATTATCCTTTAAATAAAGTGCCGCGGCAGATACATAATTTGTCGCCCTAAAATAGCCGTCTATTCTTTTTAATTCTTCTTCACTTAACGTAACTTTTTGCATATGATTACCCTCTCTATTCTATAATCAGTATACAATAATTATGAAAAAAACACTAGTCCAATTTAGTGTTTTTAGTTTTTAAAAATTTTCTTTTCTTACTTATTTTGTTCTTTTAGTAAATCTCTAATGTCTTCTAAAAGTTTAACTTCTGCACTTTTTTTAGGAGCTTCTTTTTTAGCTTCTTCTTTCTTTTCTAAATGAGTAATCTTATTAATAAATTTAACTAATAAGAAAATACAGAAAGAAACAATCAAAAAGTCAATAACACTTTGAATAAACATACCATATTGGATATTTGCATCTTTAATGGTAATAGATAATCCAGAAAAATCAATACCACCTAAAATAATTCCTAAAATGGGTGATAAAATGTTATTCACAAGAGAACTGACAATACTAGAAAAAGCACCTCCAACAATAACGCCGACAGCTAAATCTAAAACATTTCCTCTTTTGATAAACTCTTTAAATTCTTTAATCATTATTACTACTTCCTCTCTTGTTAAGAATAACACATTTAGAAGGTAAAGTGCAAAAAAAAGTCCTTTAAAGGGACTTTAATAAACAAAATGGTCGAGAAGACAGGACTCGAACCTGCGACCCCTTGGTCCCAAACCAAGTGCACTACCAAATTGTGCTACTTCTCGACATATAAATGGTGTACCCAAAGGGAGTCGAACCCCTAACCTTTAGATCCGTAGTCTAACGCTCTATCCAATTGAGCTATGGGTACATTTTTCACTTGCATATTGATTATAAACGATATCAATCAAAATTACAAGTGATTTTTTCTAATTTTCTTCTTTTTGAATATGTAAAACATCTTCATTTTTGTAGAAGCCACATTTAGCGCATGCACGGTGTGGTCTTAAAGCTGCACCACATTTAGGGCAAGTTGCAATAGTTCCAACTTCCTTTTTTAAATGTGTACGACGCATTCTTTTCTTTGTTTTACTAGTTCTTCTAAAAGGAACAGCAAATAATTGAAGGTTTAGTTTCATAGTTTCACTCCTTTTCCTTATCCAATAACTCCAATAGAGGAGCTAGCCTTGGATCGACATTTTCTCCACTCTCATTCCCATTTACTTGATAACCTTCCTCTTTAAGATTTAACTCATCAGATTCGGTATAACTAATTGGAATTTCCAGTACAATATTTTCCCATAAAATACTCAGAATATCAAGTGTATTTTGTGAATTTTCCAAAAATCTGCCACATATTTCACTGTCTTCTTCAATTTTTTCTTCAAAATCAAGATGAACAGGATAAGACACTGGTTTACAAGTTCTCGCGTCACTTAAAGTAAGAGTTAAATCTGCTTTTAAAACTAAATGATAATCTTGATTAGCATCCAAAAGAATATCAATAGATAAATTAAAAGGAGGAACATCTAAAATGCCGGTAGGCTCATAAAGTTCTTTATCTAAATGAACAGAAACATCCTCATGTAAAGGACGGACAAATACTTTTTGTAAATCCACATTTATCACCTTTCTTCTGTACATGTATTATACCTTTAAAAATAATTTTACACAAGTAGGAGTTCATGATAAACTAAAAAAAGAGGTGAAAATATGCAAATTATTGGTATTATCTGTGAATACTCCCCTTTTCATAATGGTCATATCTATCATATAGAAGAAATAAAAAAGAAATATCCTTCTTCTTTAATTATTTTATGTTTAAATGGTTATTTTTTAGAAAGAGGTCAAATAAGTCTTTTAAGTAAGGAAGATAAAACAAAGATTGCTCTTATGAATAAGGTAGATATTGTTATGGAACTTCCCACTTTATTTGGAACACAATCAGCAGATACTTTTGCTAATATAAGTGTTTCTTTATTACATCACTTAGGTGTTAAAAAAATCATTTTTGGTAGTGAAACCGAAGATGCTTTGAAACTTCACCATTTAGCCTCATTACAATTAGAAGAAAATTTCCAACTTAAAAAAAGTCCTCTTTCTTATCCCGAACGATTAAATGAAGCTTTAAAGGAAGAAGAAAAAATCGGACCTAATGACATTTTAGCAATTTCTTATATTAAGGCTATTTTAAAAAATAATTATGATATGACCTATGAAACTATTTTAAGAACCAATGATTTTCATGATATTAAAGCAAAAGAAAAAATTATCTCTGCTTCTAATATCCGTCATAAACTAGAAAAAAAAGAAGATGTTTCTTTCTATATGCCAAAAGAATCTTTAGAAGCCTTAAATAAAATTAATGAATCTTTGCTTTTTGAACTTCTTCGCTTTAAGATACTTACCGAAAACAATTTAAATGCTTATTTAGACGTAACGGAAGGCTTAGATAACAAATTAAAAAAAGAAATACTAAATGTTCAAACATTAAAAGAACTTTTAGAGCATTTAAAAAGCAAACGATATACTTACAACCGATTAAATAGAATGCTTATTCATATCTTACTTGGTATTACTAAAGAAGATGTTAAAACGCCTTTAACTTATGTAAAAATTTTAGGTTTTAACAAACGTGGTCAAGACTACTTAAAAAATAATAAGCCTTCTTTAAGGACTTCAATAGATTATAGTAGTCGTGTTTATGAAATTGAAAAAAGAGCATCTTATTTATATCAGATTTTATCTTCTAAAAATACCATGATTTTTGATAATTTAAATCAACCTATCATTGTAAAAGATAAAGAATCTAACCAAAAATAATCTTTTTCCTTAAAATCACAAACAAAAAAGTTGTGATTTTTTTGTAGTTCTTCAAAAAATTTAGGTTTAACTACATTTGTTTCCATTTTTAAATAAGTTTTATATAATTTTAAAATAGTATTTTCTTTTCTAAAAACATCATGTAAAGAATGAACATTTTTATATTTAGTATAAAAATAATTTTCTTTATACTTTTTAAATAAAGATATATCTAAATTTTTAATAGGAATAGGATTAATAAGTTGTCTAATAAATTGATAACTGGTTTCTAAATCTAAATTTTGATAATAAATCGTTTCTAATGTTTTAAATAACTCATAAGGATTGTCTTTTAATAAAGCTACTAACTCTGGTTTAATTTCAAAAAAATAAAATGTTCTCATACTCTTTCACCCTCTTTAGAATAGCAAAAAAGTTGAAAACATTTTGTCGAATTAACTACTTAGAAAGCAAAGCTTCTACTTTTAATTTTAAACTATCATAATCAAAACTCATTTGTTGTAAAACTTCAATAGGAAGACCATTGTTTGGATAATCTGCGATATTTAAAAGATAATCCTCATTTGTCGCGTATTCTTTTAAAGATAAACCTAAAGATGATTCTATAACGACTGTTTTAACATGAGGAGGTAAAACACTTTCTTTGTATGTTTTATCTTGAAGTTTAAAAAGTTCTAATGATGGCATGGAAACAACCCGAATATCTAAGCCTTTCATTTCTAAGTCATAAGCTATTTGCATAGCACTGATAAGTTCACTACCACTAGAAATAATAATCCCGTCTAAGTTTGTTTTTTCACTTTTAATAATATAAGCTCCCCCGATTACCTTTTTAGCACTAGAATTAGGTAATTTAGGACTATCATTTTTAGTAATGAGTAAAGCACATGGCTTTTTTATTTTTAAAATAGTTTCCCAAGACCCCATAACCTCTTCAATATCACTAGGTCTAAAGACATATAAATTAGGAATAGACCTTAACATATCTAACTGTTCTACTGGAATATTTAGACTACTTTCTTCGCTGTTATACAAAGAATCATGAGTAAATATGTACGTTACAGGAAGGCTCATAATAGCGCCTTGTCTAAGAGAAGATTTCATTTCATCTGCGTAGCTAAGTAAAGTAGAAGAAAACACGCGTAAACCTAGTAAAGCCATACCATTTACAATATACCCCATGGCTCTTTCTCTGACCCCAAAGCGAATATTTTTAGCTTTAGGACTATTTTCATTCATATATTGAAAACCATTTAAATTAGTACGGCAATAAAGACTTAAACCAGCACTTCCTCCTAAAAACAAATTACTTTTAGGACTTATTAAATTCATAACTTTATTATTAGTTTCAATTAATGGTTCGCGATAAGCATCATTAATTTTATAATTTTCACTGGCAAAAGAAATATCCGTAGTACCGTTTTCTAATAAATACAAAATATTATTTAAATTTTCATTATTAATATTTTTAGCTCGAGCATAACTTTCATTCCATTTTTCTTTTATTTTTTGCATATGAGTTGTCATTTGAGATTCAATAAAAATCAAAGAATCTTTGGATACTTCAAAAGGTGGTAAAAATAAATTGTACTTTCTTCTTAAGTTATTTGCGTCATCAAAAGAAAGAACGCCTGAATGTAAAATATTTTTACCTTCATTAAATGAATCTTTACCAATGACCGTATTAAAAATGAGTAAAGCTGGTTTATTAAGAGAACGAGCATTTAAAATAGCTTTTTCAATATCTTTTATAGTAACGTCACCTTTTAAAGTGTCGACATAGAATCCCTTAGCTTCAAATGATTTCGTTAAATTTTCATCAAAAACAGTATCTAAGCTTCCTTCCATACCAATTCTATTATTGTCGTATAAAAAGACGAGATGGCCTAATTTTTGACTACCAGCAAAAGAAAAGGCTTCAAGGCTTGCCCCACTCATCATATCTGCGTCACTTAAAAAGCAATAAGTGGTAAAATCATATAAATTAATTTTATTATCTTCTTCTTTAATTAAAGATTCAATATATCTTCTTCCTAAAGCGAGCCCAGTACTTACACCTACTCCGTCTCCTGCGTTTCCAGTAGTTGCATCCATAAATAAGGGGTTATGAAGTTCTGGGGTAGCAGGTAGTCCATTTAAACGGCGATAGTTCATAAGATTTTCTTTAGTAAGAGGATAACCTGCCATATAACACATAGCGTAATATAAAGGTGCAAGTCCACTAGAAGAAAGAATAACTCTATCACGATTGAAATAATTATTATTTTTACTATCAACCCTTAAAACACGCGTAAAAAGAGTGTACATCACAGGTGCCATGGATAAAACCGTTCCTGGATGTCCTCCTTTGGCATTATTTATCATATCAATACTTAACATTTTTAATTCATTTAAGGCCTTAATATCACTTTGATTCATTTTGTCCTCTCCTTTTATTCTCTATTATTAGTATAACAAAAAATTAAAATACAGTAAATACAAGAACTTTTAAAAAAAAGAAGAAGACCATTAATTAAGTCTTCAATTTTCTATTTTCTTTTAATAACTTCTAAACCACCCATGTATGGTTGTAATACTTTTGGAATTTTAACAGAGCCATCTTCTTGATAGTTATTTTCAATAACGGCAATTAAACCTCTTGGAGTTGCGACAACTGTATTGTTAAGTGTATTTAGGTAATAAGTGCCCTTTTCACCTTTTTTACGAATACCAAGACGTCTTGCTTGAGCATCTCCTAAATTAGAACAACTTCCAACTTCAAAATATTTTTGCTGTCTTGGACTCCATGCTTCAATATCACAAGATTTCACTTTTAAATCTGCTAAATCACCAGAACAACATTCTAATTGTCTAACAGGAACATCTAGGCTTCTAAAAAATTCGACAGTTAAACGCCACATCTTGTTATACCAGTCCATAGCTTCTTCTGGTTCACAAATAACAATCATTTCTTGTTTTTCAAATTGGTGAACACGGTACAAACCTCTTTCTTCTAGGCCATGTGACCCACCTTCTTTTCTAAAGCAAGGAGAATAACTTGTCATGCTAATAGGAAGTTCACTGTCTTTAATAATTTGGTCTTTAAATTTACCAATCATACTATGTTCACTGGTACCAATTAAATATAAATCTTCGCCTTCAATTTTATACATCATAGCTTCCATTTCTGGAAAAGACATAACGCCAGTTACGACATCACTATGAATCATAAAAGGAGGAATAGCATACGTAAATCCAGCCTTAATCATAAAATCTCTGGCATAAGCAAGCATGGCTTCGTGAAGTCTAGCAATATCGCCAATTAAATAATAAAAGCCTTGTCCACTTGTACGTCCTGCTGCTTCTTTATCCATGCCTCCAAAAGATTCGATAATATCAGCGTGATAAGGAATTTCATAACTTGGAACAGCTGGATCACCAAATCTTTGAACTTCCACATTCTCAGAATCATCTTTACCAATTGGCACAGATGGATCCATTATTTGAGGAATCACCATCATTCTTTTCTTGATTTCAGCTTCACAAGTAGTTTGACGAGTTTCTAGTTCCTCGATTTCTTCACTCATTTGATTAATTTCTTCTTTTATTTTATTAGCTTCCTCAATTTTCTTATCTTTCATAAGAAGACCTATTTCACCACTAAGTTTATTTTTCTTAGCTTTTAAAGCATCTTTTTTAGTTTGCGTTTCTCTCATAGTAACATCTAAATCATAAACTTCATCCACAAGACCTAATTTTTCATCTTGAAATTTTTTCTTTATATTTTCTTTTACTAAATCACGATTTTCTCTTATTAATTTTATATCTATCATATTATTTCACCTTCCATTTTATTAATTATTTTTAAGTAAGCTTTTATATACCTTTTCGATCGATTGATATCCTTCTCACTTACCATTTGAAGTCTGGTTAAATCCATGTTATCAAGTAAATCTTTTAATTTTATTACAAAAGCATCTTTATTATTACTTTTTATGAGATTATCTATGTATTCATCATAAGAAGGATAAGTGTTTGTAAGAAGCTTTACAACTGTAATAAATTCATCATTATATCCTAGTTTTTTCATTTCTTCGGGTGTCATATCAGTATCTTCTAACACATCATGCATAAGCCCCATAGCCTTTAACTTTTCACCTTTTAAATCTCTACTGACATGTCTTAAATGATTTATGTAAGAATGACCACCTTTATCTTTTTTATTTTTAAATAATACTTTAACTAAAATTAAAGATCTCTCATAAATAGGCATTTGTTTGTATAAAAGATACTCTTCTTCTTGAAACATATTATTTCCTCCTAATAAAAAAAGAATGGCCCCTTAAAAAGGAGTCATAATGACGGTGCCATCCTTTAATTTACTTAATTTAAGATAACGGCTTAAAGCCGGGAGAGATTAACTCCACTAAGAAAGGAGATTCCTAAAAGCTTTTGAACTGTTCACATCAACCACAGTCTTTCTTTAACAAATAACTTTTATTACTAGTCTTTCTTTAACGATTTACATTAACTAGTGTAGCATAAGAAAGTCAAAGAATTCAAGAATTATTTCAAAATTTATCTTTTTTTATAAGTAAGTATGGCATCCATAATTTCATTATTTGGATGAATAGATGGAATTCCTTCAATATAAAGTGATTTATCTTCAAGACATTCATAAATTTTTCTTAAGTTATAAATAGGTAAAGAAGAATCTAAAACAAGCTTACGATTTTGAAAAATAGAATATAAATAACATAATTCCAAAATACCTTCATCGTTCAAATGCTTTTCTATTTCTAAAAATTTTTCTCTAAAAAAAGAATATACTTCTTTTTTATTAGGAGCAAAATAATCTATATATTGCATAACATTAGAAAGAAGGATACAATCATATTTTTTAGTTTTGTCTAAATAACTATCAATATCAAAAATATCTCCGGTAACAAAAGAAACAGAAGCACTTTCTGATTTTTTCTTTAATAATTTATAAGATTCATCACTTTCTAAATATTTACAGTTTCTATAAACCATGCTTTTTTCTGTAACAGCATCATATATAAAATCCTTTTTCAAGATCTCATCGTAAAATTGTCTACGTGACACCTCAGTTAAAAGTTCTTTTTTTGCTTCATAAAACTTCTTAACATTTGCATTAATATCAAAAACAGTAACATGAGAGGCTCCATATAAAACAGCATCAAAGGTTTGATCTAAAGAAGATCCTACTGTTAAAACATTTTTGCCTTTCAAATCCAATTTTTCTAATGAATCTTTCACATTTTCTGTTGCAAATGGATATACTTTTTGAAATACTGACATTGCAAACTCCCCCTTTAAATTGCCTTATATTCTAACCTAAAAAAAAGAATTCGTCAACTAAGACGTAATTCTTTATTTTTTACTTTCTATTCTATTTTTTAAATAAGAAACGAATTCTTCATAACTTAATGTATGAGTTTCTTCACTACCATATTCACGATAACTAATAAGATTTTCATCAACTTCTTTTTGACCTAAAATTAAAGTAACAGGTATTTTTTTCATAACAGATTCACGCATTTTATAACCTAATTTTTCGTTTCTACTATCCACTTCCACACGAATGTGATCTTTTAATAAGAGACTTTCAATTTTTTTTGCGTAATTTAAATGATAATCAATATTGACTGGAATAACATTAACCATAACTGGAGCAAGCCATAATGGTAAAACACCTTTTGTTTCTTCAAGTAAGAAAGCAATAAAACGATCTAGGGAACCAAGTATGGCTCTATGAATAACAACTGGTCTTTGTTTTTCACCATTTTCATCAACATAAGTTAAATCAAATCTTTCTGGTAATTGATAATCAAGTTGGACGGTTGATAAAGTAACATCATGACCAATAGCACTTTTAACTTGAACGTCTAACTTAGGACCGTAAAAAGCAGCCTCTCCTTCAGCTTCATAATAATCTGCATGAATTTCTTCTAATACTTCTCTAAGTTCTTGTTCACTTTTTGCCCATAATTCATCATTTCCAAAATATTTTTCAGTGTCATTTTTATCTCTTAAAGATAAACGGAAACGATAATCTTTAAAGCCGAAATCTTTATAGACATCTAAAATCAAATCAATAACAGCTTTAAATTCTGTTTTGATTTGATCTTTGGTACAGAAAATATGGGAATCATTTTGGGTAAAGGCTCTCGTTCTTTCAATACCACATACTGCCCCACTGGCTTCATATCTAAAATCATTTGCTATTTCGGCAATACGAAGTGGAAGATCACGATAAGAATGTAAAGAATTTTTAAACATCATCATATGATGAGGGCAATTCATAGGTCTTAAAACATAAGATTCATTATCAAGTTCCATAGCTGGGAACATATCTTCTTTATAATGATCCCAATGACCGCTTGTTTTATAAAGTTCTACGCTACCTAAAGATGGTGTCATAACATGTTTATAGCCATGTAAAAGTTCTTTATCCGTAATATAATCAACAAGACTGCGACGAACGATAAAGCCATTAGGTAGCCACATAGGAAGTCCTTTACCGACTAAATCAGAAAACATGAAAATGCCTAAATCTTTACCTAATTTACGATGATCACGTTGTTTAGCTTCTTCAAGCATTGCTAAATGTTCATTTAGGTCTTCTTCATTAGCGAAACATACGCCGTAGATTCTTTGTAACATTTTATTTTTCGCATCACCTTTATAGTAGGCACCAGAAAATTTTAATAATTTAAAATACTTACATTCTTTTACGGTATCAGCATGAGGTCCACGACAAAGATCTGTAAAATCTCCTTGAGAATAACAAGTAATAGTTTCTCCCTCAGGCATATTTTCAATTAAATCTATTTTGTAAGAATCATCTTTAAACATTTCTAAAGCTTCTTCTTTAGAGATTTCATGACGAATAATTCTTTTACCATCTTTAATGATTTTTTTCATTTCTTTAGCAATTTTATCTAAATCTTCATCGGTTAAGGTAATATCTCCTAAATCCATATCATAATAAAAACCTTCTTCAATAACTGGTCCTACCCAAAATTTAGCATTAGGATATAAACGTTTTACCGCCTGGGCTAAAACATGGGCACAACTATGATTAATTTTACTTAAATACTCATCTTCTTTAATATTTTTCACTTCAATCTACTCTCTTTCTTTTATTAATTTTAATTGACTTTCTTTAGGATTTCTTCTTTTTCCTTCTTCTAGAAGCTTTCTTTTTTTACGTTCCAAATATCTTTTTTCTCCTAAAGAAAGACAGGGTTCTTTTTCTTCTAATTGACTTAGAATTTCTTGTCTTCGCCGGCTCAATTCTTCTTTCGAAACTTTAGGCAAAGTAAAGTCTTTGCGCGGTGTGTAATAAGGAAGTTTCTCACCATAATCATCTTCTACTAAAACAATTGCCCCCGTCTTAATGAGGTCATTTTTAACATTTTCCCGACAAGCCCTACGTGGCAATAGACACTTATCTGGCATTTTAGAATGTCTAAGTGATAGTTTACGCATCATAATTTTATGCGACAATAAAACATTTTCTTTTTTATCACACTCCAAACCACAAATTTGCATAAACCGATAAACGGATACAACATAACTGTAATATTTTTTTCCCATAGTCTTTTCTCCTAAAAAAAGAATGATACCGTATTTTATAGGAGTCTGTTTGACGGTACCATCCTTTTTTTCACTTAATTATCTTTAACGGAATTACCCGTACCTTATTAGGTCTCATACAAAAGGAGTAATCAAAGAAGCTTTTTATCTAGTTTCCATCTTCCTAGACTCTCTTTAAAAAAGTATTTCTTCGTCTTGTCTTTTGATAATTGATTTATGCATTAATATTAACACGTTTTTTTTAGGCTTGCAAGCACATTGTTTGTCATATTATGGATTTTCTAAGACCTTTTTTAAAATGTTAACTTCTTTTTGGCTTTCTTTTTCATCTAATAGAAAAAGATGAGGATAATATTTCGTATTACCCATTTCTTTAAGAAGGTGAAAGGCACCTGTTTCATCATAAAAACCAAAATGGGTGACTCTTTTACCATCCTCATCTTCTGTACTTGCAAAAGAAAAAGTTTCTAAAGAAGGCATTAAGATACCTTCTTCTTTTAATAGGTTTGTCAACTTTCTTTCATAGCTATCAAAATTCATTTTACCCGCCCCATACTCTAAATAGGTATGAATAGATTTTCGAATTCCATTTATTTGCCATAAATACCATAAAAGAAAAGCGGGAGTCATTTCTATATTTTTAGAAAATAACTCGTTATGAAAAGCACAAGCACAAGCTAAAGGAGTAAGTGCTGGCCTTATTATACTTAAATAATTTTTTAAAGCTATTAACATATTCTTTTCATTTTTATAATCGTACTTTTCTTTTTTTAGTAAAGTTTCGTATAAAGAACATATTTCATCTGTTAAAAGTGGTTTCATCATTTAATCTTTCCAAATAAACATCGCATCCCCAAAGGAAAAGAAGCGATATTTTTCTTTCACAGCTTCTTCGTAGGCGTGTAAAATATATTCCTTCTTAGAAAAAGCACTAACTAACATAACAAGAGTACTTTTAGGAAGGTGAAAATTGGTAATTAAACAATCAATAGCTTTAAATTCAAAGCCCGGATAAATAAAGATTTCGGTATTACCATGACATTCTTTAAACTTTCCATAAAGACTCATGATAGTTTCTAAAGTTCTTGTGGAAGTAGTACCAACAGCAATAATTCTTCCGCCTTCTTTTTTAGCTTGATTTAATATATCAGCTGTTTCTTTGCTCATTTCATAGTATTCACTATGCATATGATGTTTGGTAACATCCTCTACTTCAACAGGTCTAAAAGTACCAAGACCAACATGTAAAGTAACATTGGTAATGATAATTCCTTTTTCTTTTATTTTTTCTAAAAGTTCTTTTGTAAAATGTAGTCCTGCCGTAGGAGCAGCAGCACTACCAAGATTTTTAGCATACACGGTTTGATAACGATCTTTATCTTGTAATTTTTCGTGAATATAAGGTGGTAAAGGCATTTCTCCTAATTTGTCTAGGATTTCCAAAAAAATTCCTTCATAAGAAAATTGCACTTCAACAATACCTTCTTCTTTTTTAGTAATAACGGTTGCTTCTAAAAGCCCTCCAAAATTCACTTTTGTTCCTACATGTAATCTTTTAAATGGTCTTGATAAACATTCCCATGTATTATTACCTAAATCTTTTAAAAGTAATAATTCAATAGTTGCTTTTGTATCTACTTTTTCCCCAATTAATCTGGCAGGAATTACTTTAGTATCATTAATAACTAAGACGTCTCCTTTGTGAAGATAATCAATAATATCAGTAAAATGTTTATTAGAAATTTCACCCGTTTCACGATTTAAAGTCATTAATCTTGAAGAAGAACGATTCTTTAAAGGTGTTTGAGCAATTAACTCTTCTGGTAAATAATAATCAAATTCTTCTGTACTCATAAATATCACATCCAGAGGTTATTTTATCACAAGATAAAAAAGAAAAGAAGAGCTTTTCACTCTTCTAATTGTTTTCTTCTAAGAATTTTAATGTTTTACGCATTTTTGAATCGTAAGCTAAAACTTCTTTACCACCAAAAGCATCCACTAATTCTTCTTTAGAAATACCATAGTTAGTAGCCATTTCTTCAATATCTTTTTCTACTTCTTCATCAGTAACTTCAATTTTTTCAGCTTCACTAACAGCTTCTAACATATAACGATATTTAACACGACGTAGAGCTTCCGGTTCCATTTGCTTATGCATATCTTCATGAGTTGTACCAGTAAATTCCATATATTGATCAAGAGTTAAACCTTGAGATTTCAATTGTTCTTCCCATTGATGGATCATACGATGAACTTCATCATCAATAATTTCTTCTGGAACATCTACTTCCATTTTTTCAGAAACTTGTTTTAAAACTTCTTCTAAGAAGCGATTTTTTTCTTCGTTTTCTTTTTCTTCTTTAATTGTATTTTCTACTTCTTTAGCAAGTTCTTCAGCATTAGTTACTTTGTCATAACCTAAATCTTCAAAGAAATTTTCATCAATGTCTGGTAAAATTCTAGATTTGATTTCTCTTAAAGTAACATGGAAAACAACTTCTTTACCTGCTAATTCTTTAGTGTAATTTTCAGGGAATTTTAAGTGTAAGTCTTTTGTTTCATCAACTTTCATACCTAAAACACCATCTTCAAAACCAGGAATAAAGGTATTTGTGCCGATTTCAAGAGGATAATTTTCCCCACTACCACCATCTAAAGGTTTACCATCAACTTCACCAACAAAATCAATAACAGCCGTGTCGCCAGTTTCAACAACGCCACCGTCTTTTACAGTAATATCAGCAAATTGTTCACGTAATTCATTTATCTTAGCGTCTACTTCTTCTTTAGTAACCGCTACTTTTTCTTTTTTAACTTTTAAATCTTTGTATTGACCTAATTTAACTTCTGGTTTACCAATGAATGTAAATTCAAAAGTAATGCCATCTTTATCAATTTTTTTGATATCAACACTTGGTTGAATTTCTGCTTTTACTTTTGCTTTATCTTGAGCTTCTTTAAATGCATCATCGACTACAGCAAGGTAAGCATCTTCAAATAAAGATTCCATACCATAATTTTTTAAATAAATATCTTTTGGAACATTTCCTTTTCTAAAACCATCAATATTTGCTTTTTTAACATTTTTCTTGAATGATTTATCTAAAGCTTTTTCCCAAGCTTCTCCTTTAATTTCAATTGTGATTTTTTCTGTATTTTTTGCCATATAAAAATACTCCTTTCGTACGTGTCTTATTATACATAAGTTTTTTTAAGAAAGCAAGCCTATAAATTCTTAAAAAAAGCTTTAATTAAGGATGTTTTTTGTTCTTTTTAAAGTTAATTCATCCGTGATAAATTCAGATATTTTTTGCATTTTTTTCTTATGTTCAATTAACTTATGAGTTAAAAATGTCAATATTTGTTTTTGGGTATAAGAACTATTAAATTCGCTTTTACAAACAGTTTTAGCCATTTGCATAAAATAAGAAACAAAAGCATTGTTAATGATATCTTCTGGTGTCTCTATTTTCTCATAAAATTCTTTTGATACTATAGTTGCATCAATCATGTAAAATAATTTATTTAAATCAACATTTTTAGATAAATCAACTTGTTCACATTCAAATAAAATACCATAAGAATGAAAACAATCTACTATTTTTTGGACGTTTGAGGCTCCCACTCCAGGAATATTATAAAGGCTATTAGGGGCTGTTGGAGACAAATTCTTTTTTAATAATTCCCCAACTGTTTTGTCGAGTAATGATCTACTTAATCCTCTAATTGATTTCAATTCAAAAACTTTTGTATCTAAGCTTAAGATGGTTTCTTCTTCACATTTAAAACGATATCCTAAGTTATGAACGTGATCAATGATTTCTTTTTCCATTTTTACACTAGCATCTAAAAATCTAATCATTCTTCGATCAAGACTTACTAGAAGAAGTTCATCTAAATTTTTTATATTATAACGAGAATTTAATAAATTTATACTTTTTTCTGTAAAGCCATAATTTTTTAGATCGCCTTTTTCACTTTCTAAATCAATCGTTTCTTTTTCCTCTTTGAATAGGAAACCTATTTCATGAATATAGCTAATTAAACCGTCTATTTTTTTGACTCCTAAACCTTGAATATGATAAAGATTATTTTCAGCTAAAGAAGTTTTGTCTTTAATGGATAAAGAAAGTAATTTTCCTATTTTTTTTATACCCCATAGATTTAATTTGCTTAATATTTTGATATCATAATTTAAATCAAAAATACTGCTTTCTTCACTTAAAATTCTTACCTTATTTGGTTCTTCTATGATAGCCGAAGATGCGATTGGCTGTTTTTCAAATTCGAAAACAAAACCATGAGCATGAATCATATCTATTACTTTTTGAACTCTTTTTTCACTAGCATGTGCTATCTTAAAAATACCGTGTGGATTTTCAGGATCTAAACTTAGTTTTAAAACTTCTCTTATTGTTTTATAATATAACCCTTCACCAACTACGTTGCCTTCATCAAGTTCATGAATTTTTGTGTCTAAATTGATCGTTTTTTCTTTTTCACAATTAAATTCAAAACCACATTCATGAAAATAAGAAATAATTTCTTCAGCAGTTTTTTCTCCTATACCTTTCATCTTATAAATACTGTGTGGGACTTTAGGATTTGTGCTTAAGTCTAACAATTCTTCAACTGTTCTATTAACTAATAAGCGTTTCACAATTAATGGTACAGGCTCTTTTAAAAGACCAGTTAAATTTTCCCCGTGATTTTTAGTTTTTTTCTCACTAATAAATTCAAAGCCGCTATCATGAACAGCCTTAATAATTACTTTATCTAGTTTGAGACGAGAATCTAAAGCACCATCTCTACTACCATCAATAGGAAGGTTTAATAATTCATTTAAAGTACTAACCTTGTATTTAAAAACAAGAAAATTTAAATATTTTGATGGTAAATGTAAAATTTCTAATTCACTATAATCTTTCATTATGTTAATGTTACAAATATCATATAAAGCTTGCTCTATTCTTTTTAGTTTTTTAAAAGAAATCGCATCTAATTTGTATAAGCCTCTTGTATCATTATAACGTAATAATTGACCGACTGTACGAATCTTTTTATCTTTCAATGCCTTTAAAATAGATGGTGGCAAACAAAGACATTCTATTTTTTTAGAAAGTTCTTCTTTTGGATATTTTGGTATCATAAACTTTTCCCCCTTTAAAACATTGCGTTTTATTATATAATATTTTTTTAATTTTGTAAAATCCATCAAAAAAACTACCCTATTAGGCAGTTTTATGACCATTTTTGAATAGATATCACATTAAAAAGAAAAATCATCCAAATTCCTAAAGTAGCTGCTAATTTATAACGATACATTTCATGTGTAGCAACTACTTTATCTGCAATCGTTAACGCAACACTTTCCTTATATTTAGGTCTTTCTAAAAAAACAGGAAACATATGCGATCTAATCATATTTTGTTGCATATCATCAATATCAAAATATAGCATCGCATTTTGGCAGGCATACAAAGGATGTATTTGTAAAGTTTTCTTAGCATTGTACTCTTTAACGTCTTCATTAAAGAAAAAATCATGTAAAAGAGCCGCACGAGTAGCCCTTTCATAATCCAAATTTAGTTTTTTAGTCATTTGATAGACCATTTTAGAAACCCTTAATGAATGCTCATAACGGCTTATTCCATGATGAAATTCATCTTTTAATTTTAAAAACTCTGGATGATTTTTTATATCATTTATAATAGAATCAAACTCACACGTTTCAATGATTCCCAATTTCTTCACCTCGAACTATCCCATTATAGCATATTTTAAATCATTTGCAAACAGTACCTATTTTGTGTATTTTTTGATAATTTCTTCAGCGCATTTTAAACCATCCATTGCACTAGTTGTGATACCACCGGCATAACCAGAGCCTTCCCCACAAACATAGACACCTGAAATATTACTTTCTAAAGTTTCGCTCCTTTTCATCCTAATAGGACTAGAAGAACGTGTTTCAATGCCAAAAAGTAAAGCGTCATCGCGGTCATAACCTTTTATTTTCTTACCAAAAGCTGGTAAAGCTTCCTTCAAAGCTTCCTTTATAAAATCCGGTAATATTTCATTTAGATTAGCCATTTTTACATTACCTTTTGTAATAGGCTCGACATCATCTAAGGTAGTTGTTTCTTTATTATCTAAGAAGTCTTTTACTTTTTGCATCGGAATAAAGCCTTTTTTTAAGTCATAGGCTTGTTTTTCTAACTCTTCTTGAAACTTAACGCCATCAAAAGTATCAAAGCCAAAATCTTTCGGACCAACTGTGACAATTAAAGCTGCGCTTGCATTTTTTGAATCTCTTTTGTGTTCACTCATACCATTTATTACTAAGTGATTCTGACAAGAACTTGCATTGACAACATAACCACCTGGGCACATACAAAAAGAATAAACACCACGTTTTTCTTTTGTTTGATAAGTTAATTTATAACTAGCTGGTGGTAAAAAGACAGGGTAATTTTGACCATATTGGCTTTCATTAATCATTTTTTGAGGATGTTCAATCCGAAGTCCAACCGCAAAAGGTTTGTTTTCTAATAACAAGCCTCGCTTAAAAAGCATTTGAAAAGTATCTCTAGCACTATGACCTAAGGCAAGAACAAGACAATCACATGGATAAGTTTGATTATTGTTAATCACAATTTCTTCTATTTTATTATTTTTTACATGCATATCAGTTAAGCAAGAAGAATAATGAATCTCACCACCCATTTGTTTTATTTTTTCCCGCATATTTTTAATGACATTTTGTAATAAATCCGTGCCAATATGAGGATGAGATTCATATAAAATATCCGCTGGAGCACCACATTCCACAAAGGTTTCAAAAACTTTTTTGCCGCGACAAGCTTTATCTTTAACCATCGTATTTAATTTTCCATCTGAAAAAGTGCCGGCACCGCCTTCCCCAAATTGAACGTTGGTTTGTTCATCTAACTTTCCTGTTTGCCAAAACATTTCAATTTTTTCTTTTCTTTTTTCAACACACTCGCCTCTTTCAAATAAAATTGGACGATATCCTGCTTCAGAAAGTAAATAAGTAGCAAACAAACCTGCCGGTCCACTGCCAATAATTATGGGGCGATTTTGTAATTTAATAGTACCAAAAGATGGTATTTCATACTTTTCAATAGGCGCTAAAAAGATATCCTCATTTTTTGAAAATCTTTTAAGTACTTTCTTTTCATTCAAAACAGAAACATCAACTTCATAAATATAATAAAGTTCTGGTTTCTTTCTAGCATCTAAAGATTTTTTTATAAGAGAATAACTTTCTACTTTAGTTTTTAAAATACTTTCGATTTTTGACAATAATTTATCTTCTTCATAGATTGATACTTTAACTTGTCTTAGACGAATCATTTTTGATACTCCTTCCTACTACTAAACCACTTAAAATGGCAAAAGTTAGATTATATCCTCCACAGTCACCAAAGACATCTAAAATCTCACCTGTAAAATATAAATGAGGATAATCTAAAGAACATAATTTTTTGATATCAACACTTTTTAAAGATATCCCACCTTGACAAACTTGAGATGAAGAAAAATCACCGGTACCAGTAATAGAAAGAGGATAATCCGTTAAATTGGAAAGCAATTTATTTATTCTTTCTGAGCTTAAATCAGCAAAAGTATCTTCTTCTTTTATTTTACTTTGCTTCATAATCATTTTAATTAAAGGCTCTTGTAAAAAGCCTGCTAATGTTTCTTTAATATTTTTTTCTTCTGACCATTTTTGTAAAAAACTTAAAATGTCATCTGTAAAAGGCGTAAAATCGAGATGAACTTGCACATTTTTATTTTGAGAGATAGCCAAAGCAGCACTTCCACTTAAATTAAAAACGCATATTCCACTTAAGCCTTTTTCAGTAAATTGTAATTCTCCTGTTTCTTTTTTTGCCATTTCATTATCAATATATAATTTAACTGTTACTTGAGAACGAATGCCTTTCCACAACTTGTTATAAGATGTTTGACATTCTAAATATGTTAAAGCAGGTAAAACAGGAATCATCATATCTTTCAAAAAAGGCAAAAGACTATAGCCAGAACCATCACTTCCTGTTAGCGGATAAGCCTTAGAACCAGTGGCTAAAACAACATCAGTATAAAATTCATTGTTAATAAAAAAGCCATTATTTCTTAATTCAATATCTTTTACTTTATGATTTAACAAAACCTTTACATTGGTTTTAGAAAGTCTCTCTAAGAAAGCCTCATAAACTGTACTAGCTTTATTTGTAAATGGATAGTAATAGCCATTTTTAACAAGAGGAACAATACCTAAATTTTCGATAAAATTTAAAGCATGAAGAGGATTTTCTTCTGTCAAAAATTGCTGCAAAAGTTCTTGATGAGTCGAATGATAATGCTTGGAACTTTGGTCTTCATTATAAAAGTTACAACGACCGTTCCCTGTTATTAAAAGTTTTTTTAAAAGTTTATCGTTTCCTTCCATCAAGGTCACTTTGACTTTTTCACTAGCTAATACGATGGCTGTAGTAACCCCACTTACTCCTCCACCGATAATTAAAATATTTTTCATAAAATACCACCTTTGCTCTTTAATTGCTAACAAAATAAGATGACATCATTATATCACAAAAGAAGAACCATTCAAAAAGGCTCTTCTTATTTTTCTAAAAAATAATGGTTATAAAAAATTTAATTGATAATTTAGATTATGATTTCATGAAAAATCTTATTGTTAAAGCCATTTTAAATATCTTAGTTTCTTAGGCTATTTGATAAGAATAGCTACATTTTATGATACCACGAGCATAAGGGGCGATTTGATATTCTTGAAAAATAAATAAAATTTCATTTTCTTTTATTACAAAATTTTGATAATTTTCTTTAAAAGGACGTGTACCTTCCATCATCCAAGTCGTATCTGTTACTTCCAAAGAAAGTAATAAATCCATACGAATACTATCACTTACTTTCTGTAAAAATTTCTCATCTAGGTTAATAAAATCATCTAAAGTTATAATCTTACTAGTTCTTTTATCAACAACAAATGTTTTAACAAAATGTGTGGGATGAGCGCCACCTAAATAGGTTTCAAATAAAAGATAAACAGATTCATAATTTTCCGTATCAAAAGATGTCCCTTCTACATAAAAGGAAAGGATGTCTTTTTTTTCTTCTTTTAAAGCTTGATTTAAAAAATTATTTTTTTGAAGCAAAATTTCTTCTGATACTAAATTGTTAAGTAAAGTATTATTAATAGTTGGTTTTCTTACCACAATATTCTTCTTTAAAGAAACATTCTTTGGCACTTCAAATGTTCCAGCATTTGTATTTAACCAAGATAACATAGAAATAAGAATTATTAAAAATATTAAAATTAAAGAAAAGCATTTTAGTTTCATACCAATATATATGAAGTCACCATGATATTATGTTACCTATTTTAAAAGAAAATAAAAAACAGCATGAAAAAAGCCCTTAAACAAAGGACTTTTCGAACATATTTGGTGTTGTTGACAAAGTTATCTACAACTTTTACCAAAGATAATTGATGTAAGAATCAATCACTAACTAAATTATAGCATCATTTTCGAGTGTGTAAGAAATTCTGGTTCTTCTCAAAGTTACATTTATTTTAATATTTCTATTAAATTATCCCAGTTGCCTGCAATAATATCTTGTGATTATAAACTACATCATTCTTTTTCCAGAATGTTTAGCATTTTCAGTCATTTCAGTTTCTTCTGTGATATCATCAAGCAAATTATCATCAATACCAATTTCACTTATTCTTCTTTTATAAATCATTTCACGAAAACTTTTTTCTATGGTTTGCTGCCTTTCTGGCTCCAATTCATCATAATCATATTTTTCTTTAATCATTTCCCATTCTTGATCTTCTCTTGTTTTATTTTCATTAATAGAAGTATTTGCTTGTGACTGTTCTTGTTTATATTGATTATCTTTTTTTCGACGAAGAAGTACCATAGACATAAGACCATCTAATCTTTTTTCTTGCTTATCAAACTTACTTGTTACATAAGAAACTCCTTCTTGCTTTTTTCTTTCTTCAAACGAAACTTTATCTTGCATATTTTTAATTTTATCATTTTTTAAAATTTCAATAATTGAATCAACACTTATTGCTTGTCCTTTTAAACCATTTATATATCTTATTGTCTGAAAATCTATATCTGATTCATTTTTTCTAAATGTCTTTGCCACTAAATATCTTAACATACCATCTACATCACTTGTAATTAAGCTATCTTCATTAATATACTTTAAACCATTTTGACCATAAATAGATTTTAAAATATTTAATTCATCTCTACCAATAGCATTTCTTTTTATTGGCGACATTCTTTCCATAGCATTGGCAAATGTTTCTAGTCTATATTTACGCATTTCTAATTTTTGTTTCACTCGTTCTGAAATATCATCTTTTTTTGATAAATCAATATCCTCTGCATCATGTAAAATATCCGCACCAATTCTAACACGATATAATTCGTAATTACTAGCTGGGACAATATCAGCTATCCATTCGTCACCTTGGAAACCATTATTGTAATGTCCCTTTAGGTAATCTACAATAAAAGGTTTTCTAACATCTAAGCCATTTGTGTTAATTCGATATATTACTGCAACGGATGGTATCATTATTCGTTCGTTGTAAATGGATAAATTATTATGAATTGGTATCCCATCATGATGTAAATCACCATATGCTGATGTTACCATACTCAAATTATCAGACATATAAACACCATACTCATTTCCATCGGTAACGGTTTTTCTGCCATACTGATCAATAATAGGAGCATAGTTAACTTTTAAATCAACACCAGAAAATTCAAAATTTTGTAAACTATTATAATCAACTTTTAGTCCTCTATATAAGACACTAGGTTTATTTTCCATTTTGCACCTCGTACTTTCAATTCAATTATATCATTTACTTTAATAATTTACTATATTCCAAAATCAAACTAACCTTTCTCTACTATATCCTTAAAGTGAAAGAAGAAATAAACAACTGATAAATATTACTAAATTTTAATTTGAGAAAGTACTTTCGGAGTAATTTTGGGAGTAATTTTATAAAAATGCATGAAAAAAGCCCATAAATAAAGGGCTTGTGAAGCATATTTGGTGCAGGCGAAGGGACTTGAACCCCCATGAATTGCTTCGCTAGATCCTAAGTCTAGTGCGTCTACCAATTTCGCCACGCCTGCAAGTTTTAAAAAGATGGTGGACCTTGTAGGACTCGAACCTACGACCGATCGGTTATGAGCCGAGTGCTCTAACCAACTGAGCTAAAGGTCCAACAACTACTTAATTATATAATATTAAATATTAAAATTCAAGTACCTATTGTGCTATTTCAAGAAAAAATTGTTGTGCAAGATTGCAAAACAAATGGTATTCATTAATATTTTATATTTAATTTCTTACTTCAAGTACTATTTATAATAATATTTTATAATATTTTGAGCCGTTGATTTCATTTATAAATATTCCATTGTTATTTTGAATGACTTTTGAACTACCAATGTTTCATTTAGAAGATTGACCATAAACTTCTGTAAAACCTAATTCTTTTAACTTTTCTAAAGCTAACGCTAACATTTTTGTGGCATATCCTTTTCTTCTTTCTGTTGTTCTAATTTGGTAATAGAAATTTCCCGACCATTTCAACCAATTATCATCTATTTTGGTTCTTAAACAAATGAATCCGACTGGATAACCATTCACATACATAATATAAGTTATTGTGGGAGTATCATAAAAAGTCACTTGATTATATTTTCTTTTTATTTGCGTTAGTACATATTGTTTAAATTCTTTTTTTGTTAAACCATATGCTTTATTCGTTTGACCATTCTCACCACTTGGAATATCTTGATACATTTCATATAAAAAAGTATCAATCAAATTTAATGACAATTCTTTTAATTTATATTTCATAGATTATTACCATCCTTTTTACATTCATAACATAAAACATATATATATTATTAGGACTTAGTCCAAAATCTTAATATTTTTTTAATTTTCATTCATAAAATCCGCAACATTAATAATTTTCATCTCAAGAGATTTATAAAAGTCTTCATCATGTGAAACCAGTATTAAGGCGCCTTCATAATTTTTAATAGCTTCTTGTAAAGATTCTTTGGCAAGTTCATCTAAATGATTGGTAGGTTCATCTAGTATTAATAAATTAGATGGCTTAAGCATTAACTCAGCTATTTTAATTTTAGCTTGCTCTCCTCCACTTAACGTTTTTATATTCTGCATTTGATGTTCACTTTTAAGAGCAGATTTGGCAAGTACACTACGGATTTCTTTATTATTTTTAGTAGGATACTTTCTTTCTAAATATTTTATAGGAGTCAGACTATCATCATCCCACTTTAAATCTTGTTCAAAATAATTTATTTGTAAATGTGGGGATAAAGTAACACTGCCACCTAAACTTGGAATATAACCTAAGATAGTTTTAATAAGAGTTGATTTTCCTAAACCATTAAAACCAATTAAAACTATTTTTTCTTGTTTTCTTATTTTAAAGCAAACATTTTTTAAAAGAGGATAATAATATCCAACAGTTAAATTGGATATTTCTAAAACATCGGTATCGTTTAGTTCCTTATAAGAAAAAGCAAAATTTGGTTTAGCTAACTTAACTTGTTTGTCTAATTTTTCTATTTTAGCCAACTTTTTTTCTCTACTTTTAGCCATCTTAGCCGTAGAAGCACGGGCTTTATTCTTTTCAATGTAGATTTCTAGTTTCTTAATTTCTTTTTGTTGAGAGACATACGCCCTTTCGTACTCTTCACTCTTCATTTGTTTTTGCTTCAAGAAATTTTGAAAGTTTCCCTTATATTTATTAAGTTGTTGATGGGCAATGTCACAAACGGAAGTACATATTTCTTCTAAAAAAGAGGTGTCATGAGATACTACTAAGAAAGTATGGGGATAGCTTTTTAAAAAATTAGTTAGCCATAGAATATGTTCTTTATCTAAAAAATTAGTAGGTTCATCTAAAATAAGTACTTCTGGATTTTGCAATAAAAGACGAGCTAAGATAACTTTAGCACGTTGTCCTCCACTTAAATTTTTAATTTGGTTATCAAGTCCTAAGGCACTAAGACCAAGACCAGAAGCTGTTTTTAATATAATAGTATTTAAAGAATAAAAATCACGTTGTTGTAATTCATTTTGATAATAGCTAATTTGTCTTAAAATGTCTTCATGATAGTTTTTAGAAAGATCATCATATAGCTTTGTTAATTTTTTATCCATTTCATATAAATCATTAAAAGCCGTATTTAAGTAATCATATATGGTTAGATTTTCATCTATTTGAGCATATTGATCTAAAATACCTAAAGAAACATTTCTTTGCCACTTAATCTCACCACGGTCAGGGATAACCTCATTAGTAATAATTTTTAAAAAAGTACTTTTACCCGCGCCATTTGGTCCGACTATGCCAACATGTTCTCCTTTAAAAATTTCTAAAGAGGCATTTTTATATAAAACTTTATCATCATATGAGTGACTTAAATTATTTATTTCTAGTAAAGCCATATTATCTTCCTTTCTTTTAAACAAATAATAATTTGTTAAATATTTAGCTATTTTTTTTCTTTTTTAAGAGCAAAATTTTTTCATTTTTATACTTTGGAGTAATTTTTATAAAAAGGTATGAAAAAAGCCCTTAAATAAAGAGCTTTTCAATAACAAATTTGGTGACCCGTACGGGATTTGAACCCATGAATGCATGCGTGAAAGGCATGTGTGTTCAACCACTTCACCAACGGGCCATAAACAAAATGGTGGGCCTGGGGGGACTTGAACCTCCGACCTCACGCTTATCAGGCGTGCGCTCTAACCAGCTGAGCTACAAGCCCATTTCATAAACGACTACTATATTTTAACTTATAAATTAACTTTTGGCAAGTCTTTTTTTATAAATTAATTAATAATCAGCCTTTTATTGAAAACAATAAAAATGGCGGAGCAGGAGAGATTTGAACTCTCGCGCCAGTTTCCCGACCTACACCCTTAGCAGGGGCGCCTCTTCAGCCTCTTGAGTACTACTCCATAACCAAGTGATTACTAGTAAATTTTACTATATTTAATTTAGCTAGTCAATCACAAATTTGCAATTTATTTATTATTTTATGTTTTTTATGGCAAAATCATTCAATATTTTCCCTTTTATAGTAAAAGAGCCAATAAAATAAACGCATGAGCAAAGCATTAAGATAATACTCATTGTCCAAGTAGCCCAATTAAGTTCTTTAGAAAGATAACCACTAATCACAAGAAAAACAGAAAACAAAATACCTATTAAACCAATTATCCTTAATCTTAAAAGTCTTTTTTTCATTTCTTTTCCTTTAGTTGTTTCATAAAATTTTCGCTTTAATTCTTTTTTTTCTGTCTTGGTCATTCTTTGATATTTATTTTTCACAAGATACTCCTTTCCTTCCTTGATTATAACATACTTTAAATTTAAATATCATAAAATTTAGAAATGAAAGATATTAGTGAGAATTTAAAGGAATTAGAAATTGAAGATTTTATTTGGGTTATTTCTCTTTTCTCTGCTTGTTTTGCTTTATTATCTAATAAACTAGAAAAAGATTATCTTTATACTCATAATCTTTCTAAAGAAAAAGAATATAAAACAATTAATATCACTCTTTTAGTCATCGCCTTTTTTATTTATCTTTATTTTATGATGTTAAATTATAAACGTATTAAAAGAAACACCCATCAATCATTTAAACAAATGAGAATCAATAATGCAAACTTTCTAGCTGCTACTCTAATTGTCCTAGCTACCATTATTTATATTATGACTTCTATCCTTAGTACTAACGAATTAGAAATTTTGCCGTAAAAAAAAAGAAAAGAATTACTCTTTTCCTTGTAACATATTAAGTAAGTCAATTTTAAAGATATCTTTAGAAGCATTTGTTTTACTAATCATGATACCTTTATAAGTTCCAAGTTCTGAACGATGACCTTCAAGTAAAATATCTTTTGGTGTAATTTCTTTTAACATAACAGTTTCTTCTTTCGTATAAACCGTATAAATAAGTTTAACTTCGCCATGAACTTGAGCAAACATTGCATCACTTGGTAATTTAAGCTCATACGTTACTGTTCCAGCTTTTTTATTTTGACTGATCACTTCACCGTCAAATTTTCCTTCTTTTAAATCTGGATAATATTCAAAGCTTAATTTTTTAAAAGCTCTCATATTATAACGTTTCAAAGCTCTTTCTAGTTTACGAAACTCATTTTCGTTCACATAATCCAATACATAATTTTTCATTTTTTACCCCCTATAAACCCTTTTCGTACTTTAAGTATAGCACAAAAGCTTTAAAATGTCAAATTTGTGTCAAATTTGCATTTTCTTCTTGCATTTCTATTTTCTCCTATTGGGGCTATATCATACCACAATCGACAATACTTGTCAAATTTTTTTCGTATTTAAGTGAACAATCGTTTGTCCTATGTTCCAAGGATCTAAATAAAATTCTTTAACACGTTTATCTTTTTTTAATATTTCATGGACTTCTTTTTTTAATTTGCCAGAGCCTTTGCCATGAATAAAGATAATCACCGGATGACCTAGTTTAACGTTATCAGATATAAATTCATGAACGACTGTATAAGCCGTAACAGCTAGTTCACCATGTAAATCTTTAGTTGGAACCGTCATGCTTGTTCCTTAGCTTGAGGCATTTCTGGGCTAGTATTTATTGAAGGTTCTACAGGTCCAAACTTACTTTCATATTCATGAATCACATCAGATAATAATGGAATAGAGTTTTTAGCTCCGTATTTTGTTGTTGATAATGCAGCAGCAATATTAGCAAGACGAATACATTTTTCTAAATCATATTTTTTAAGTAAGCCATAGATGAAGGCTCCATCAAAGATATCTCCTGCGCCTGTTCTATCTACTTCGCCTACATTTATAGTTGGCATAACTCTTACGTTACCATCAATACTATATAAAACACCTTTATTATGTAATGTGACAATGTTATTACTATTAGGGAAAAGATCTTTTAATTCTTTATATAAGTTAAATAAATGTTCTCCGTTATCTGGATCCACCTTCATTTTTGTAACCATACAAGCAAATTCTAAAGAAAAAATAACGTATTTAGCATATTTAGCTAAAGCAATAACTTCTTTCGTGTCCGCATAATTTAAACCAGCTCCCAAAACAGAAATACTTTGTGGAAATTTATTAAAGGCACTCAAAGTAGCTGAATACTCAAATCCATCTGTGTAAATTGCATCAGGAATCACATCATAATCACTTTTTTTCAAATGATATACCTCAGGTTCTACCATTAGTTGTGTTCTACTCGTTGTTTCTTTATTAGCTAAAATAAATGTTGAAGTTGTTTTCTTTTCATAATTGACTTCCATAAATTGGGTATGAACATTGTGGGACTCTAATTCTTTTTTGACATTATTGCCAAGTTCGTCATAACCAACAACTCCAGCAAAATAAGAATCTACATTCCATTTACCAAGCAAGGCGGCAACATTGGAAGAAGAACCACCACTCGCTTCTAATTTTTCTTTTAAAATAATTTTACTATTTTCCACAGGATATTTATCCATAGGAATTGTTATGTCATATGTAATTTTTCCTATATTTAGGGCTAACATAATATCACCTAATCTTTCTATCCATCAACATTATACTATAAAAGAAAGAAAACCTCATAATTAAATGAAATTTTCTTTAAATATTATTTTTTCTTTTCTTTAAGAGCCGCTTGAGCACAAGCAAGTCTACTAATCAAAACCCGATATAAAGAGCATGATACATAAGAGGCTTTAATAGATGTGAAAAAGGAAATACTTTGTGGATCTCCACCTTGTTCACCACAAATACCAATAGACATATTTTTCTTTACTTTTCTTGCTTCTTTAATAGCGTATTTCATAAGTTCGCCGACACCATTTTCATCTATTTTTTGGAATGGGTCTAATTTTAAAATATTATTTTCTTCATAACATTTTAAGAATTTACCGGCATCATCACGAGAAAAGCCAAAAGTCATTTGGGTTAAGTCATTTGTACCAAAAGAGAAAAAGTTAGCTTTTTTAGCAATTTCACCAGCCATCAAGCATGTCCTTGGTAACTCAATCATCGTACCCACTTCATATTTTAAATGACTATCCGTTTCTTTAATTAAATCATCAGCCGTTTTACAAATCACATTTTTAACATAAGTAAATTCTTTTACATCTGACACAAGAGGAATCATTATTTCTGGGGTTACTTTTATATTTTCTTTTTCCAAGCGAAGAGCAGATTTTATAATCGCGGTCGTTTGCATAACAGTAATCTCAGGATAAGTAATTAAAAGTCTACAACCACGGTGACCCATCATCGGATTAAACTCTTTTAAATCTGCTATTCTTAAAGAAAGATTTTCCATAGAAATACCAAGTTCACTTGCTAAAGAGGCTTTATCTTCATCTGTCTTTGGTAAAAATTCATGAAGAGGAGGATCTAATAAACGAATCACTACAGCTTTATGATTGCATATTTTAAATAGTTCATAAAAATCTTCTTCTTGATAAGGTAAGATTTCCTTTAAATATTTTTGTCTTTCTTCTTTTGATTGAGCCAAAATCATTTTTCTAAAGTTTTTAATTCGGGTGGTTTCAAAAAACATATGTTCTGTACGGCATAAGCCTATACCATCGGCCCCAAATTTCATTGCTTCTAAAGCATCATGAGGCGTATCTGCATTAACTCTTACTTTTAAAGATTTCACTTCATCTGCCCAACTCATGAAAAGTTGTAATTCAGGGGTTAGCTCAGGATCTTTTTTTGGTAAAATTCCTTGATAAATAAGTCCTGTCGCACCATCTAAACTTAATTCATCTTTTTCTTTTAAAGTAAGACCTTCTTTAGTTATTAAAATTTTCTTTTCTTCATCTATATAAATATCTTCACAACCCGCCACACAACAAGTACCCATACCTCTTGCTACTACCGCCGCATGACTTGTCATACCACCATGAATTGTTAAAACGCCATTAGCGTGGTGCATACCTTCGATATCTTCCGGTGAAGTTTCACTTCGTGCCAAAATAACTTCTTCCCCATTTTGATGGGCTAAAATGGCTTCTTTGGCATTAAAATAAAGATGACCAGAAGCCGCGCCAGGACTTGCCGCTAAACCATGAGCGATAGGCTTTGTTTTCGAAAGTACATCACTATCAAAAGTTTTATGTAAAAAACTATCTAGAGATTTAGCCTCCACACTAAGAATAGCTTCTTGTTTACTCATTAAACCTTCTTTAACCATATCAACAGCTATTTTTACAGCCGCCCGACCTGTTCTTTTACCTACTCTCGTTTGTAAAAGATAAAGTTTATTATCTTGAACAGTAAATTCCATATCTTGCATGTTATGGTAATGAGCTTCTAATATTTTCGCGTCCTTTTTAAATTCTTCATAAATTAATGGCATTGTTCTTTTTAAAGTATCCATTTTTAAAGGAGTTCGAACACCTGAAACGACATCTTCCCCTTGGGCATTCATTAAATATTCACCATAAATTTCATTTTCGCCAGTAGCAGGATTTCTTGTAAAAGCAACACCGGTAAGAGAATTATCTCCCCAGTTGCCATAAACCATTTCTTGAATGTTTACTGCTGTTTTATATTCTTCAGGAATATTATTTAACTTACGGTAATAAATAGCTCTTTCATTTTCCCAACTGTTAAAGACAGCTTTAATCGCATTAAATAATTGTTCATAAACATCACTTGGAAATTCTTCTTTTGTTTTATACGTATAGATTTGTTTATACATTTTAACAATTGTTTTTAAGTCTTCACCTGTTAAATCTAAATCAGATTGATAACCTTTTTTCGTCTTAAATTCTGCTAAAACTTCTTCGCATTCTTTTCTGCCACAACCTTTAACAACATCTAAATACATCATAATAAGACGACGGTAAGAATCATAAGCAAATCTATCACTTGTTTTTAAAGCCAATGATTCTACTACCTCATCATTTAAACCTAAATTTAAAATCGTATCCATCATACCAGGCATACTAACCACAGAACCACTTCTAACACTTAAAAGAAGAGGATTTTCTTTAGAACCTAAAACTTTTCCTGTTTCTTGTTCTATTTTTTTAATACCCTCGCAAACTTCTTCCTTTAAATTCTCATTTAAAGTTTTGTTTTCATTGTAATAAAGATTACAAGCCTCAGTAGTAACCGTAAGTCCCTTAGGAACTGGTAAGCCTAAATTTGTCATCTCCGCTAAATTAGCACCTTTACCACCTAAAAGCATCTTCATATCTTTGTTACCTTCATTAAATAGATAAACATATTTTTTCATATCCTTGTCCTCCTATTCTTTTATTATAAGGGAAAAGTGATAAAAAAAGTCAGCAAATTTTACTTTGTTGACTAAACTTTACTTTTTAATAAGAGATTACTTTAAATGTATTAGTGCATGAACTACTACGACAATAACTACCATAAGCTAAAACAGAGTTATTACCCATGGTTGTTAAAGAATCAATATTTTTAATATCATTAAAAGTTTTTACATTTTTCCAAACATTATTAATTTTCTCAAATATAATGATTTGATTACTCAACGGTTTATAATAAACGAAACTATTATCAGTCAAACGAGCGATTTTGTTGTAACTATTCGCATTCGCATCAATTGTAACTCCCGTGGAGGATTTTAGAGTTTCTTCATACCACTGTCTAGAACTTCCTTGATGATTAACCGTATATAAATATATATATTCTCCTGAGTTAAAAGAAATAAAAGGTGTATTCATCCAAGCACTACTATATTCACTCCAGAAAAGAAGATTATGGCGGTTTTCTACATCACCAGCTATATAAAGACCTCTTTTAGAACTATTTACACGTTTTAACGCATTATAATTAAAATCAGTGCCGATACCATTACCATTTAATGGCACTTTAATTACTTCATAACAATTTCCGGTATTACTGCATGTATTCAGATAATAGCATGTATATCCTTGACAATAAAAGTCATTAAATTCGTCATAATAACCCTTAGGACCACGTCTCATGACATAAGAACGACCCGAAGCCCAAGCAGAAAATCCAGAAACTTCAACTGTCGTTAAAGTAGGACTGCCACAATAGAATCGGCTACTAGTTTCCCTATAAGTACTATTACCCCCAACAACCACTTTAGAATCAGTTAGTCTAGCTCCTACAATATCACAAAATCCACCACCTTTTTCAACCATAGATGTTGCACTTCCAGAAATGTTTTGTTTTGGACCTATAGTTAATTTACCATTACTATACTGTAAAACCCATGCTTCTAAAAAAGATTTATTATATTCACTATCAGAACCTTTTCCATAAAAACCAATTACTTTACCATTTCCTAAAGGAATTATATAATCAAGACGTCGATCAGAAGGAAAACCGAGATTACCGTAATCTTTTATAGTAGGTCCACAACTTCTTGTCTGAGATACTGAGCTAGAATAATTTCCAGCATTATCTTTAGCTCGGACATAGAAAGTTGCACTAGTTGTATTAAAACTGTAAGAGTTTTTAGTACTTGAATACCAATTTTTATTATCTAAACTATAGTAATAAGTACTAATTCCACTTAAATTATCACTAGAACCATTGGCACTTACTGTAATAGAAGAACCATTACACCAAGTGTTAATTGCGGCTGTTGGTTTTGTTTTGTCTACTTTTACAATATTTTTGTTTGACCATGGGCCAATGTTACCTACTTTATCTACTGCACGGTGGCAAGCATAATTAATGTTATCCCAAGTAATTGGAACTGAATTACTAGGTTCAACTCCTCCTATATTAACACAATCACTTGACCACTCATAATGATCTATTCCTGAGCCATTATCTGTAGCCGTAAACGTTCGATTAACATTATAATTTGCCCAAGTATTTAAAGTATAGCCATGAAAATCAACAACTGTTTTACTTGGAGCTGTTTTATCTATTTTTATAGTCGTATTTACTTCATTACTTTTAATACCAGATTTATTAACACACTGAAAAGTCATTTTTTTATTCATATCTGTGTTATATAAAATGTTGATGGTTTTATCTACAAATTCTTTTTCTAAACGATTGTATTCCTCATTACCGTTTTTATACATACAGTAATCAATGTTATCACTGTTTGTTGTTAATTTCAAATTAACATCATTACTCGTCCAAATGTCATTATATACATTTTCAACATTTATCCAAAAAGAATTAGAATCTACTTTTTCAATAACTATTTTGTTTTCATCTTCAAAGAAGCCTTGCTCATTTCCTACTTTATCTCTAGCACATATGTAATATGTTCCATTTGTTAAATATTCTGTTTGTATGCCATCTGTTGTTTCTTTAAATTCAGCATCCTTACAACTTTTATCATTTACCACGGCGTATTCTTTTATACCACTTCCATTGTGATCTGTTAAAGAAAATAAAACTTTTCTGTTTTCAGAAGTATAATTATCATTAGAATATTGAATACTTCCCTCGACTAACTCTGGCATCTCATCATCCATACTAACATTTGTAGTATAAGAATAAGTAATTTCTTTGCCATCAAAATCAAAGGTAAGAGAAAGTCGAATAGCAATTTGTTTTATCGAAGAAGTTTCAACAAGATATTCTTTTCCTTTATCAATTTCGTTTTGGCTATATTCTTTTTCTTCTTCACCTATCCATAATATTTTAACAAGCTTATCTTGTAATGAACTATATTGTTCTTTAAACTCAAAACTAATGGTATCTTTACTAGATTGATGCCAAGACGAAGGATCCAAAATGACTTCGTTCTTGTCATTTTTTACCATAAAGTTAATAAAACCATACTGGTTATTTAGTTGTTCATCAGTAAAACATTCTTTAGATGAAATATAATTAACTGTAAAAGTTAAATCATTGTTAGGAATTAGTTCAATGATATCACAATTCATTTTTTGTTTATCACGTGGATCTAAAATAGCCCCATTTTCACTATCAGCCTGTAAATACCCTTGTTCTACTAATGTACCAACTGAAAATAAGTAATTTCCACTTTCCAAGCCATAAGATTCTCCTTTAGCCTTTAGTTCACTTACTTTTGCTTCATACATTCTTTCTTTTATTGAATTGGTAATTGCAAAATAAGATGGCACTGCTATAAATAAAATAACTGCCATTATTACTAAAACACCTATTAATTCTATTAAGGTAAAGCCTTTTTTTAATATCTTATTATTCATAAAAAAATCACCATAGACTTTCTCTATGATGACATTATAACAAATATTCTTTTCCAATGGAATATTTACTGAAAAGCTATAGTAAATCTTCAAAACTCATATTGTGTCTTAAAATTGATAAAACAACCACTTTTTGCTATCATTATTTTAGGAACATTAGATAGGATAAGTGGTTGTTTATGAGAATAAGTATATAATACTCAAAAAGATATGGCAAGGGGTTTTGAAAAGTTTCTAAAAGAAGTTTTTTCAAATATTAGAAAAACTCAATTGAAAATTATTCCATATATTCTTCATGGCATGATTATTTCAGAATCACTTGTTCCATCAGATATTGCTAAAGTTCTTAAAGATGACTTTTCTCTTGTTCAAATAGATTCAGTTATTAAAAGGATCAAAAGATTATTTACCAATAAACACTTTGATGCCTATCTTTTTTATGACCAAATTATTCGACATGTTATAGCTAACTACAAAAAGAAACATAAAGATAAAAGAGTTCACATTATTTTTGACCATATGTTTTCTAGAAACAATTACACGGTTTTCATGATTACAATGCGGATTGGTAAGCAAGGCATTCCTCTTTGGTTTCGTTGTTTTAAAGGCAATGAATGTCCTGAGGCTTTTCAAGAAGAACTTATAAAAACAGGCATATCTTATGTTTCTGAATTATTTAATAATAATTTTGAATTAATTTTTCTTGCCGACAGATGGTTTAATTCTACTGGCATCATGGAACATATTAATTTTCTCGGACACACCTATGTTCTAAGATTGAAAAAGAACATAAAAGTACTACACTTTGACAAAAAAAGAAACCCATAAAATCTGAAAATTTCTACCTGATTTACCTAAATATAAATATCATTCTATTGCCTATTCTAATATAGAATTTACAGATAAAAAATATATTACAAATATTGTTATAAGTGATGCCGTTGATACAAATGACCCTTGGATTTTAGCAACAAATGGTAATAAAAATTATGCTATTAAAGATTATAGTTATCGCTTTGGAGGAATTGAATCTGTTTTTAAAAATCAAAAATCAAATGGCTTCTTCATTGAAAATACAACGAATGCATCTTTAGATTATTTTAACTCTATGTACTTTTTTGCTAGTATTGGTATTTTATTTCTTACTATTCTAGAGGCTGATTATTCTAAAAACAAAAAATGTTATAGAGATATTAAAATTAGTACTCATACCAAGTCACACAATTCAAAAATCAGAATTAAATCTTTATTTAAAACTGGTTTAGCCCTTTTTCATCGTGCTTTTAATTCTTTAAAATATATCAGAATTAGTTTTAAATTTATGCTTTACGATACTTAACAATTATTATAGTTTTTTTAAAACTCCACTTTAAATTGGAGAGCGTTGCTGTGACTAAAAAGTGCATATTTTGAACAGATACCTTGATATACCGAAAAAAGTTGACAACTGATATGAACCCCGTTTCTTGGACATAGAAACGAGGTTTTAATATGTCAAAATTAACATATGAAGATAGAATTGAAATATATACTAAAAGAAAAAATGGTACAAGTGCAATAAATCTTTCTAGACAATATGGAGTACATGTAAATAAGATTCACTATTTAATATCATTAGTAGATAGAAATGGACTAGATATTATTCGAAGAAATAAAAATAGATATTATAGTATTAAAGAAAAAGAAAGAATAATAAACAGAGTTTTAATGGACTTTGAACCGGTAAGATTTGTATCAATAGATGAAGGCCTTATAAGTGATGGAATGTTGCAAACATGGATTAAAAATTATAAAGAAAATGGTTATAATATAGTTGAACGAAAGCGAGGACGGTCAACTATGCCTAAAATAATAAAGAAAAAAGAAAATGAAACAGATAAAGAAAAGATAAAAAGATTAGAAGAAGAAAATTTATATTTAAAAGTGGAGCTAGAATACTCAAAAAAATTGAGAGCCGTTGTTCAAGCAAGGAAGAATCAACAACAGAAGAAAAAGTAAATGTTGCAAGTGAACTTCGGCTAACATATCCATTAATGATTCTTCTAAAAGTATCTGGTTTAGCTAAATCTGTGTATTATTATACTTTATCTAAAACTGATAAAGATGATAAAAACAAAGAAATTATAGATAAAATAAAAGAAATATTTATTAACAATAAAGAAAGATATGGTTATCGTAGAATTACATTAGAATTAAGAAATCAAGGGTATAATGTCAATCATAAAAAAGTTTATAGAATAATGGTTAAATTAGGATTAAAACCATTAAAAAGAAATAAAAGAAAATATTCATCATATAAGGGAACTGTTGGTAAAATTGCTGATAATTTAATTGAAAGAGATTTTAATGCAAATAAACCAAATCAAAAATGGTATACAGATGTAACTGAATTTAATCTTCGTGGAGAGAAATGCTATTTATCACCAATATTAGACGGATATAATGGTGAAGTAATATCTTATAATATTTCTACATCACCTAATTTAGAACAAATAAATGATATGCTTAATAAAGCATTTGATGGCAGAAATCTAGAAGGATTAATATTTCATTCGGATCAAGGATGGCAGTATCAACACCAATTTTATCAACAAAGATTGAAAAATAAAGGTATTAAACAAAGTATGTCAAGAAAAGGAAATAGTATGGATAATGGCATGATGGAAAATTTCTTTGGTTTGCTTAAAACAGAAATGTTTTATGATCAGGAGGATAATTATAAAACATTAGATGATTTAATAAAAGCAATTGATGACTATATTTGTTATTACAATTATGATAGAATTAAAGTTAAATTAAAAGGATTGTCTCCCGTGAATTACAGGTTACAATCCTCTAAGTAGAAAATATTTATAAATTGTCCAACTTTTGGGGTTCAGTTCAAACTGGGCCAACTTTTTTGCTTGATAAATTCAATGATTATTGGTGTTTAAGGAAAACTGTCCACTAATCAGCAATTTCGTATGGATTTTCAAGGGTTCCTTCTCCTGATAAAATTAATACATTTGATTTTAAATATACCGAAGGCCGAATAAAACAATAAGGGTACGCGCTGCCGTCTTCGACAGCGCCGTTGGCGTCGACACCGAACACATAGCTAGCATACCAAGAGTGTGCGGATGGAGAAATTGTCTGTTGCCAAGCGTTTGAATTATAAAGCCAGTCATTATTTTTACAATCACCTGCATCACCCCAGTTATATAACTCTATTGCTAAACAACTTGTTCGATTACTTGTACTTCCTCCGCCTGTCGCATAACCATAATCACTGGGATACATTAAACCTACTTTTCCTGTCCAAGTTGTTGTTCTTGTTACCGTATCATTGCAATAATCATCTAACTTACATATTTTGCCATTATTGCTACTTCTTTCTAATTCATAAAATTTACTTGTTACTATGTTATCTTCTGTATATGTTACTCCATCATTACTTCCCGTGTGCCATAAAGTGTTTCCTACTAAATTCTTTAAATTTGTTTTTAAGCCACTACTTGTAAAATCACAGGCTTTTGTTTTATTCTCCATATAAGAATAGCAGTTTCCTGAACTATTATTGTAATATAATGAACCTCCAACACTTTCACTTTCATAGCCTGGATTTAAAAGTTTCATTAAATCAGCTTGACTCCATTCATTGACACCCCAACCATCATTTACTGATGACTCTGAAGAGTCCCATGAATAATCTCCTATTGACTCATTTCTTATTAATTTTACTCTTGTTTCTTTTTTTCCTGTACCATCATCTATATTATTCATAACACCTATAATACGCCAATACTCATTATCTATTTTGACATAATTACAAGGATTAGCCCCAACATATCTTAAATTGTTATCACTGGTTCCATCATAGGCTAAAGTATAAGTACAACTATCACTTGTTTTATTTGGAACAGTATAAACATCTGTTGAAGAAGTATCTGCTCCACTTACCAATGATGCTATTGTTTCAGAGGCTGATTTTGGTATTTCTTCTACGTAACTTGCTGTTACAACTACTTTTGAACTAAATTTAGTATTTTGTACTCCTTTGGTATTCATATCCACATTTTCATCTAGCCATAATCTTAAGGTGTATGTTTTAGATTCTTTAGCATTTAAGTATCCTGTTGTTAAATTAAAGGCTGTTTTAGCATTATTTAAAGTTTTCGTTGTGGTTTTATAACTTGATAATAAGTTTGTGTTTATTTCTGTTTCGGTAGCACCTGTTTTTGATGATATCATAACTTTAACCGCATCGTCGTTGGTTAACGTTGTTGTGTTTAGTACCTCTAGGTTAACATTAAAGGAAGCATAGGAATCACATGTATTTGTTATGGTAAATTCATAAGGTGTGAGTTTCTTTCCATCTTCATCCAATATTGGGTATACCTTTTGCAAGCTAATATTGTTTTTATCTGTGAAGGTAATATTAAAACAAGATGAAGCAATATCATTTTTTCCCGTTTGAGTTAAGTTTAAGCTCCATAAGGCATAGGATACTCCTATAATAACTACGACTCCTATTAATAAAACAATTATGACTAATATATTTCTTTTCTTTTTTTCCATAGTTGGAACTACTCCTTTTCTCTTTAGAATATAACAGTTTGGTATTACTTATCACATAAAGCATTACAGCACTTCAATACCATTTCGTTATAAATGTAAAGTTCAATAGTAATTTTTTGGATACGAAAAAATCACCATATTTTACCTATGATGACTATAGCATATACCCCTCCGACTGTCAAGACGGTTTAGAGTAAATCTTCAAATTCTTGTTTGATGCCTTTTACTGTTGTTTTATTTTGAATTGCTTCTTCTATCAATTTTTCATAAGGAATCAAGGCTTCATATTCTTCACATTTTTCTTTTAAAGGATTAATAACAGGATGTGTAGGTACAAAAATAGTACAACAATCCTCATAAGGTAAAATACTTGTTTCATAAGTACCTATTTTTTTAGAAATATCAATAATTTCTAATTTATCAAAACACGCAACGGGACGAATAACAGGCATTTTAATAACTTCATTAATAACACTCATACTCGTTAAAGTTTGACTGGCTACTTGCCCAATACTTTCACCATTGATTAAAATTTTACAACGATTTTGATAAGCTACCCTGGCAGATATTCTATACATCATTCGGCGCATAATCGTAACTAGATAATCATGGGGCACATTTTTATAAATGGCTTCTTGAATATCGGTAAACGGAATGATATGCACTTTTATTTCGTCACAAGCATATTCACTTAGTTTATGGGCTAAAGATAAAACTTTTTCTTTGGCTTCAACACTTGTATGAGGAGGACTTTCAAAATAAATAGCTTCGATTTTGACGCCTCTTTTCATGGCAAGATATCCTGCTACTGGACTATCAATTCCACCTGAAAGCATTAAAAGACCTTTTCCTAAAGTACCAACTGGATATCCACCAACTGCCTTTTTGGTTTCATAGTAAATGTAGGCTTTATCTTTTCTAATTTCAATATGAAAAACAAGTTCAGGATGATGAACATCTACTTTTACATTTTCCTTATTTTTTAAGATTAAACCTCCAATACGACGACTCACTTCTAAACTTTCTAAAGGAAAAGTTTTATCACTTCTTTTGGTTTCTACTTTAAATGTTTTAAAAGATAAATCTTTAACAAATAAAATAGTTTGTTTTTCAATTTCTTCTAAAGAGTTATTAATAAGTTCATAACCTGTAATAACTTCATGGATACCAAAAGTATTTCTAACAATTTCTTCTACTTCATCGAAACGGTCTTCTGTTTTGACAAACATTCTACCTTTATCATAAGTAATCTCGATGTCATATTTGCAAAGTCTTTTTTCAAGATTTTGTTTTAAAGTTTTTAAAAACATATTAATATTATCTTTTTTCGTATTTAATTCGGCATATTTAATTAAAATAATTTTTTCCATAAAAACCTCCTGATTTTTTTTATTAAGCTGTTAAAAATAAGTAAATGGTACCACTGATGATAAGACCAATTAAAATAATAGCAAAAATAATAAGTAAATACCCTTTTTTCATTCTTTATTCTCCCTACTTAAAACAGATAATCTTTGATAAACCATTTTAAAGCAACCTAAGAAACGATTAATTTCATCAGTTGTAGTAACATAAGAAAGACTAATTCTTAAAGTACTTGAAGCTCTTTTGCGGTCATTATATAAAGCCATTACAGATGTCGATAATTCCCCACTGGCACACGCAGTATTGGTACTTACATAAATCTCATATTCTTCTAAGGCATGTAAAAAAGTCTCCGCTTTAATATTTTTAAAAGAAATATTTAAAATATGAGGAATAGATATTTTCGTTTGATTAATTAATACTCCATCATATTTACTAAGTTCGGTAACAATTCGTTCATTTAGTCTCTTAACAAAATTTTCTCTTTTATCTAAGTCTGTCGTAGCAAGTCGAATGGCTTTTGCAAAAGAAACAATTAAAGGTACGGGTGGTGTTCCTGGATTTAACATATTGACATGCCCACTGCCGTATAAAATTGGGGTTAAATTAACAGAAGCTTTTTTATAAAGCAAACCAATTCCTTTAGGTCCAAAAATCTTATGAGCAGTGATACTTGCTAAATCAACATCATGAAAATTAACTGGTATTTTACCTAAGGCTTGTGTCATATCACTATGAAAAATAGTATTAATATTTTCTTTTTTAATAATTTGACGAAGCATTTTTAAAGGTTGTCTTACCCCGGTTTCACTATTTACAGCACAAATACTTACTAAAATCGTGTCATCTCTTACAAGTCTTTTTAAATCTTCAAAATCAATAAGACCTTCTTCATTATTATCTACTACACTAACTTCAAAACCAATACTTTCTAAATATTTACAAATTTTATAAATAGATGGATGTTCTAATCTGGAAACAATAATGTGATTTCCTTTTTTTATATTAGCTAAAGCAGTACCAATTAAAGCTAAATTATTACTCATGGTGGCGCCACTTGTAAAAGTAATTTCGCTTTCTAAAACATTAAAAATATCACTAATTTGTTTAATAGCACTATTCATGAGTGCTTTTGATTTTAATCCTAAATTATGTAAACTATTAGGATTTCCTGAAAAGTCTCTTGTTGCTCTTATATAAGACTCTAAAACATCATAACTTACTGGTGTCGTTGCACTGTAATCTAGATATATCATTTTACTTCACTCCCTAACAATATAGCTTCTACTTGTTGCCAATCATAAACTCTTTTTATATTCAGATTAGTAAGTTCTTCAAAAGAATATTTTTGATTATGAAGCTGATCCATTAACAATTTGGTTTCGCCATATCCTTTTAAATTACTTACTTTATCATCAATTTTAATATCACACATAATAATATCTTTACTACCCGTCAAAACTATTTTTTTAGGGTCAATAAAGGGCATATTTTTTAAAATCCATTCATATTTATATTTGGCCATAATACTACTTTCTTTAATTCTTCTTTTATCTACGAAAGCAGACACAATATAAATTTCATAAAAATGACTTAGCTTTTCAATAACGCCAAGTGCATCTGGTAATATCATCGCATCATCATAAACATTAACATTTTGGTAAAAATAATCTAAAAAATCTTGTTTTTTATCTTCTGCAATAATATCTTCGACAAAATAAGTTTTGATATCTTCGTATTTATAATTAGTATTTAAATATTTATTTACTTCTTTTAAATAACTTGGGGAACAGATTGTTTCGTCTAAATCAATCATTATTTTTTTCATATTTACTCCTTAACTATTACCATTATAGAGAAAAAAAGCGTTAAGTTCAAGAATTTTTATGACTTAACTCTTTCTAACGATATTCTTCCATTAATTTTTTATAAATGCCTGGTTCAACTAAATTGATAGCATTAATGGCATTTTCTAAAGAATGTTTAAAATCACCTTTATAAAATAGTTTTTCGGCTTTAATAAGTCCTATTTCTACTTCATCATTTATAGGACGATACCGATTGCCATAAACAATAGCGGTTTCAGCCATTTTAGCCGTTTTCACTGTTTCTTTAGTTGTATTAAAAACTTTTAAAACTAAATCTCTTGCCGTATCTACTCTTGTATTTAGTACTTTAATGGATATAGGTGTTTTTTCAAGTTCTTGAACCATATTATATATAGCTTCTGTTGCTTCACCTAATTCAACAAAGTAGTTATCAGGAATAATAGGTAACTTATAAGAACGAATTTCTTTTTTAGCTTGATTTAATATTTCTTTCATTTCTTCTAATTGATCTTTTGCTCTTAATTCGTCTTCTTTTAAACTACCAAAAGTTCTTAAGGCTAATTCTAATTTTTCTTCTGTTTTAGATACTTTTAAATTTAAAACTTCCATTTCTTTAGCTAAATGAGAATAAGAAACGGTTTTACTCCGTCCGGCTTCAATTACTTCATCGTATTTTTCATGTTCTTCTTTTAATTCGGCAGTTATTTTATAAACAATCGAAACATCTTCTTCTGATAAATCATAACTGTATTTTATTTCATCTAATTTTCCTTCTAAAGTATGATTTATTTTTTCTAATTTGGTAATTTTTAGTAAAATAGTTCTTAAAAAATCATTATAAATTTTACGAGATATTTTTTGTTTATCAAATTCATTATAAATAGAGTCAAAATAATCACTCATTGTTTTTAATTCAAAAATACTATCTTCAATATTTAAAACATTAAGTCTTTGAAAAATATCGGTGATTTTCTTACTAGATTCGGTAATATTGTAAGGAATGTTTAAGTAATCTAAGTTATAACCATCTTTAGTTAAATTTTTAGCCATATTACTAATTTCACTAATTTTTTTAGGTATGACATTTTTGCCCATGGAAATGATTGTAGGGGCTTCTTCAATGACTAATTTTAAGTTACCAGTTAAATCATCTATGGCTTTAACAATTTTACTAACTTCTTGATAAGACTTTTTATCCATCGCTGATTCAAAGGCACCGAATAATTTATCGACATTTTCAAATTGCAGCTCTAAAGGACTGCTTACTAAAGTATATTCATTTTTATGTTCATTATATTTAGTTAAAATAGCCCGATATTTTGCTTTTAATTTAGTAATCGTTTCTCTATTTTTCTCTTCGCTTAAAGTTATTTCTTTGATTTCATTTAGTAAAAAAATAGCTTTTGTTTTGACAAAGTAGATATCAAGTTCAATATTAGCAAGTTGTTCTTTTAACGCTTTATAATCTTTTTTATTAAAACTATTTTCAGCATCTAATAATAAATCGGTAAGGCGGTCCATATCTTCGTTTTTGATTGTATCAAAACGTTTTTGCCATTTAGCAAGATTGCCTTCTAAATCACTTCCTAAAATTAAAGGTTCAACTTTTTTAAATTCGGCCATTAAATTAGCTGAAACGATTAAGTTTTTATCTCGTTCTAACTCATCTAATTGTTTTCGATATTTTTTCTTTTCCCGATTAGATAAAACAAATAAAACAATCGTGATGGTTATGATTGTTAGAAAGTAACACGCAATCCCTAAAATTATAAACAAATCCTTGCTCATTTTACTCCCTACCTTCTATCTATGCTATTATTGTATCATATTTTATAGGAGTTTAAATCCCTAAATTGCAGAGATTGTCAAATTATAGACTACAGTTATCTTTTAAAGTTAAAGGAATTTGATACTTAACAGGTTCTTTATTTTCTTTTGTAGCTTCAATTTCTACTTGTAAAGCATTTTCTAAATACATCTTACAAGAATGAGAATAATGATCAATATTAAACTCGACAGTTTTTAAATACTTTGAAAGAGTAATAGCTTCTCCTTCATAAGTAGCACTTTTAATTTCGGTTTTAGCACCATCTACAACTTCATATAATTTACAAGAAATATCTGTATATTTTTCATTAGGATTTTCCCCGCAGTAATCAATATTTGATATGTAAATAGCAGTTTTACTTTTGTTATAGGCAATACTTCCCGAAAGAGTAAAATCTTTACAAGAAGCATTTAAGGTTTTGAATTCAAATTCACGAGGTATTGTTGCATAATAAATAGCAAGGCCACCTAATAGTAAAATTATAGAAATAAGACTTATTAAAAGAATTTTTTTAGATTTCTTTTGCTTTCTTTCTCCTTCTAATAACTCATCTAAATTCATGTTATAATCTTCACACATTTGTTTTAAAATAGCAATATCTGGAATATTTTTAGCTGTTTCCCATTTACTAACAGCTTGATAGGTAACGTTATATTTAGAGGCTAAATCTTTTTGAGTTAAGCCCTCTTTTTTACGTAATTCTTTTATAAAGCGAGACACTTTTTCTGGATCCATTTTTCCACCTACTTCTCTTTTCAAAATTTTATAATAGAACAAAAACCTCGTCAAGAAAAAAGATAATCCATAAGACTATCTTAGTTTAATAATTCATTAAGTTGCTTTAAAGCTTTTAAGAAAGCTTCTTCTTTTTCATAAGCAAAGATTTTTTCTTCGACACCACTTTTTTCTTCTGATGAATATGGTATTTTAGGTTCTCCAGGAATAATCTCAAAATTACGAATGTTAACAACTGGTTCTTTTGGAGTATCTAAAGTGATTTTTTTAACTGGAATCACATCATCTACCATTTCTTCCTTAGTATAATAAATTTCTTTTTGTTTAACACCATTTACTAGTTCATCATAACTTATGATGGCATTGTTTTCTTGTTCTTCTTCGTAAGCAGTCAAATCAATAGTAGGTTTTGGACTTTCGTCAATAGCATTGATAATACTTTGTAAATCAATATCCTCCTCTTTTTCGATATTCATAGTTAACTCCTTATTATTCTTTTCTTCTTTTATTTCTTCTACATTTTCTTCTTTTTCTGTTTCAATAACATAAATTAAAGAAACAATTAATATAATTAACGCGATTACAGCAAAATAAAGAACGTAATCAACGATTGAAAGACTACTTAATATTTGAACGATATCTTTAAAAATATTTATCATACTTACCACCTATTACTAATATAGCAAAATCTTAAAAAAATAGCCATCTTATTTGACTATTTTTTATGTTTTAGACATTTTTTTGACAATATTTTAATTATTAATATTTAAATGATACGGATTTTCTTTACTACCATCACCTAAAATATTTGTCTTTTTAACAAGAGTGATAACCGGTCTAAAAAACAAATTGGTATCTTCTTGAATATCTTTTATTAAAGAACCATTTGACATAACCGCGATGTAGTTTGTTTTACCATTTTCTTTTTTATTAGGTGTCATAGTCCACCAAGAACTTTGTAAGTTAGGAAGATATAAATAATAATCCTTATTTTCATTCGTAGTTGCTCCGGCAAACATGACTTCATCCGCGGTTAAAGTAGCAATTTTTTTAGATAAAGAAGTACCATTACAAGCATTAGTAGGATTTGCTTCTTGAAATAAACGACTATTAGAAAGATATTCTATTTTGCCATTTTCATCTAAGTTAACGCTGTTATCATAACAATATCTCGTGCTAGCAATATAACTATCATTATCCATTAAAAGTGTATTATAAAACTTTTCTAATTCGGTATTTAAATTACTTGTCACAAAATCATTATTACCAAGAGCACTTGTTACATTAAAAGGTATCATTGCTTCAGTAATACTATTTAAAACTAATTTAACTGTTTTATCTTCATTTATTTTAACAATGCGCCACATTTGATTGGCAAACATTACATAATTATTTTCAACCTTACCGCGAAAATAATAAACATCCCCATCTTGTTCTGCTTTTCTTATTAAACCATTTTCTTCTTGACTTTCTAAAATGGTATTATTTTGTAAAATAACACTGGCAAAACTATTATCAATTTCTTCAATATCTGTTTCAATTTCAAACGTTAAAGCATTTTTTAAAGGATTTGAAATATCCATAGTATATCGATGTGTTTCTTGTGGTTCAATTTCAATACGACTACCTAATAATGTTTTAGAAAATGAAGAAGAAAAACTTTCAAATACTTGATTGTTAGATTTCAAAGTATAACTTGCTTCATCGGCATTTAAAACATTAGTTAATTTTACATAATAATACTTAGTATCATCAGAATGATTTGTCACTGAAAATTCTATTTTTTCAGTCTCATTATTTACTTTTATTTTGTTGCCATTTATATAATTTATAGAAAGTTCTTCTGTTACTAGAGTAAGAGCCTCTCCATAAGTTTGATTTAATCTATATTTACGATATTCAGAAAAAACAAATAAACAAGCAAGGAAGATGATAAAAATTATAACCAAAGCGATTATATACTTTTTTTTCATGGCCATCAACCCTTCTTATAATATAAGTATATTAATTTGACAAAGATATGTCAATTTATTTTGAAGGACTTGACAATTTTTTTAAGCCTTCCATCCTAAGCAACAACATAGGGATCGGTCATGGTACCACTTCCTGTAATAGTCACATCAGAGCGAATATTGATTACTGGTGTTAAAGAATAATTACTTCCAGAAGTATAGGGATCATCAAATCTTCCAACAGCATCAATGATAAATACATAAATTCCCCAATAAGTTTTATCAAATGGATTATAACCTCCTACAGGTGTCATGGTCCAAATATTTTTGCCAGTAGTTAGAAAGCATTTATAACAACTTTTTTGATAATTATATCCACCATTAAAATCACCACCACCATAGCCAGATAACATTGCTTCATCTGCACTTATTAAACCAACAGGATAAGTTAGTGCCTTATTACCAACGTTTGATGATGTAATCGTATAAAAATCATTAGTATTTTCACATGACAAACTTGGTGTTCCATGTGAAATTCTTAAATACCCATTATAATAAGTAGTAATCGTACCTGTTCCAACACCAGACTGCAAATTCAGGGTTGAACGATCACCACAAAAGCCTGTTTCTTTATCTAAATAATTGATATAAGAATTAAGGTTATTTTTAAAAAAATTATCATTATTCTGTTTTATAACTGATGAAATCAGCAAACCATGTTGTTTATTTTCTTCATACATATACCCAACATACATATTATTACTATAATTATTAAAAAAAGAACTTGACATTGCTTGCCTATCATCAGATATTTCCCCATTCTCGTGGGCACTTGTTCCATCATAGATCATTCTTATGGAGCCATTACTATTAATACGAACAATTCGCCAATAAAAACCTGCGAATTTAACATAATTATTTTCTACCGAACCTCTGTAATAATAAGTTGGCTTTCCATCATAGTCTGTTGTTTCAAAAATACCCTTTTCGTGTGATTCACATGATGAATCATCACAAGCTGACTTTGTAAAATCTGGAGTATAACTATTCACTTCAATATTTCCTAAGGTGGTTTTTACTGTTTTGGCTGTTTTATTAAAATATAAAGTACATTTAGTTCTTGTATTTGTAGTCGCACTATAATTATGATAATCTCCGATAAATTTCCAACCAGCATTATCCCAAGTTGGAACAACGCCATTATTACAATTTGATTTTGTCTCATCTAAAGTGTAACCTGTATTTTGAAGAGGCATATTTCTTGATATAACGCCATCTATATAATAAGCAAAATAAATATCTCCTGGATCTTCTACTGTTCCATTGATAACATCAAAATCTTTCCTTTCTTCATAGAAAGCATAACTTTGATAAAAAATTACATAACCCGTTATAATGCCAATCATAAAAACAAATACGATTATGGCTATTTTTTTAGGCTTTTTTATTTTAAATTTTTCTAATTTCATCTTTTCACCACCTTAACTAACAACATAAGGATCAGTCATAGTGCCACTTCCTGTAATAGTGACATCAGAACGAATATTGATTACTGGACGAAGACCATACGTGCCGTAAGTATAATTATCATCGATAAGACCAGAACCACCCACAGAAAACAAAAGTGCAAGCCAGTCTGTAAAACCAAATGGATTATATCCCCCAGCTGGGGTTATAGTACAGAATCCACTTCCAGTTACTAAATAACTGCTGTTATTTGATTTCATTCTAGTATAATAGCCATCAAATACTCCTCCAGCATGACCTGCAAGTACAACTTCATCGACTGTGATTAAACCTGTGGGGTAACTTAATTTTTTGTTACCACTTGACGCACTTGCTACGGTGTAATAATCATTGGCGTTTTCACAAGTAAGTGTTGGAGTACTTTCTGCTACTCTTAAATACCCCTTATTATAAGTAATCACGATTCCCGTTCCGACTCCACTTTGCCGATTTAAATTAGAACGGTCGCCACAGAAACCAGCATTCGTATCTAATTTTGAAGCATAACTAGAAAGTTTATCGGTATAAAACTTATCTACATTTGTTTTAATAATTGAAGATGTTCCCGTTCCATTAGCTTCACCTGATGTGTACATATAACCTACATACATATTGTTGTTATAATTCGGATTAAATTGACTTGTGCCATATTGTCTATCTTCTGATGCTTCACCATTACTATGAGCACTTGTTCCATCATATATCATTCTAATAGAACCGTTGCTATTGATACGAATAATTCGCCAATAAAAGCCCGCAAATTTCACATAATTATTTTCTACCGAACCTCGGTAGTAATAAGTAGGATTGCCATCTGTATCTGTTGTTTCATAAATCCCCTTTTCGTGTGATTCACATGTTTCATCATCACAAGCTGATTTGGTGAAATCTGGAGTATAATTATTTACTTCTATATTTCCTAAGACAGTTGAAACTGTTTTGGAAGTTTTATTAAAATACAAAGTACATTTGGTTCTTGTGTTTGTTGTGGCACTATAACTTGTATAATCTGTTACTCCTTGCCACGTACTATGATTCCAATTTATTTTTACTCCATTCGTACAATTAGATTTAGTTTCATCCAAAGTATAACCTGTATTTTGCTTAGGCATTTCTCTTGATATTTCTCCATCAATATAATACGCAAAATAAATATCTCCTGGGTCTTCTACCGTTCCATTTATGACATCAAAATTTTTATTTTCCTCATAAAAAGCATAACTTCTACCAAATAAAAAATATCCCAGTAAAAGGCCAATGCCTATTAAAAATAGGTTTATACTTGTTTTCTTTATATTCTTAACTTTAAATTTTTCTAATTTCATTTTCTCACCACTATTACTATGCCCATATTTTTCTATTCTAACACGACTTATTATGTCATATTTATGATAACATAGTTTATTTTTCAAGACAATAGTTAGCATGACATTTCATACCGTGTTTTTTCATACAATACTATGACAAAATATGTCATAGGTGAGAGTTATGATTAAAGAATATCGAAAAAAAAGAGGCTATACCCAAGAAAGGCTAGCCGAAGAATTATTTATTTCTACAAGACAATTACAACGAATTGAAAAAAATGAAACCAGTACGACACTGGAAACATTAAAAAGAATTAAAAAAATATTAAAAATACCATCTGAAGAAATGGTCCAAATTTTTGAAGATAAAGATGAAGTTAAAAACCCTTAATCTCTTGTAAAAATTGTTTACTTTTTAAGTAAAGACCTGTATAAGAACTATAATAAGCCGTTAGAAAATTATCTAACTCTTTTTTTATATCATCTTTAATATCTATTTTAGTAATTTTTGATATATCAATATTCATAAATAATTTTAAATAATACAAAGTTTTTTTAGAATATAAAATCTCATTAGTATAACAATTTTGACAAATCATCCCTCCATTATCTAAAGATAACGTGATTAAATTAGAGGTAGATTTACATTTGACACAAGAATCTAAGTTTAAGGAAACTCCTAAAAGAGGTAAATACTTCACCTCTAAAATATTAGTTAAGATAGCAGCATCTAAGCCTTGATTCATCTTATTTAAAGTTACTAATAAATAATCTAATAATTTTGTTTCGTTACTTTCTTTATATACTTGGGTTGTTAAATCTGTCACATAATTTAAATAACCAATAAGTGTAATATCTTCGTGTAAGCGAGGATAATTATCAATAACATCAACTTCTTTTAAAATAGAAAGATTATCTTCTTTATAATAGATGTAAAAATAACCATAAGTAAATTTAGAAGTGCCACTTCTTAACTTACTTTTCATTTGTTTAGCCCCTTTGGCAATAAGACCAATAAGACCATATTCATGGGTTAAAAGGTAAACTAAAAGTGATGAGTCTTTATAATCAATTGTTCTTACAACGAAACCCATCACTTTTGTTATCATAATTCCACATCTTTTCCTTTATATTTTAAATAGTACTTAATTTCTCCTGTTTCTTTAAATTTATTCCATGCTTCTTTTTTTGTCATATTCTCTTCTTCCCTTCTAATATTATCTTGGGAAGAAAGAAACTATTTTATACAATTATTTTAAATTTAATTCATCAAAACCTAATTCTTTTAAGAAAGCTTGTTTTTCTTTCCAATTACGAATAGTTTTAACATATAATTCTAAGTAAACTTTTTTACCTAAAAGATTTTCTAACTCTTTACGTGTTTCGCTTCCAACTAATTTAAGTCTTTCGCCACCTTTACCAATAACAATCTTTTTAATAGATTCTCTATCAACAATGATATCAACATTAATATTTACAATATCTTTTTTCTCTTCAAAAGCTGTTGTAACACAGGTAAGAGCATGAGGAACTTCTTCAATAGTTGCATTAAGAAGTTTTTCTCTTACAAGTTCACTTGCCATAAATGACATAGGACTACTTGTAACCATATCTTCGTCAAAGTAACGAACATTACCAGATAAATACTTTTTGATTACTTCTAATAAACGTTCCATATTATCTTTTTTTAAAGCACTAACTGGAACAATTTCACAAAAAGGATATAAATCTTTATAAGCAATAATAGATTCCATAATTTGTTCCCTTTTTAATTGATCAATTTTATTTAAAACTAAAATAACAGGAATATTATTATTTTTTAAATTTTCTAAAATATATTTATCACCTTTGCCAAGACCAGAAGCAGCATCGACAACAAGTAAAATAGCATCTACATCCTGCATCATGGCATAAGATTCTTTATTTAAAATTTTACCTAATTTATTCTTAGGTTTAGCGATACCTGGCGTATCTAAAAAAATGATTTGACTATGTTCATCATTATATATTCCTTGAATAATATTACGTGTCGTTCCCGCTTTATCAGAAATAATAGCCACTTTAAAATCTAAAATAGCATTTAAAAGAGTACTTTTACCAACATTTGGGCGACCAATAATACTTACAAAACCACTTTTCAAATTTTTCACCCCTATCTTAATATATTTAAGCTTTCTAAGATCTCATCTTGTAAAGAAAACATAATTTCTTCATCTTTTTTGCTTTTCATATGATCATAACCTAATAAATGTAAAAGACCATGAACAACTAAAAAAGAAAGTTCTCTTTTTTCAGAATGACCATATTCTTTAGCTTGTTCTTGCATCTTTGGAATAGAAATAAAAATATCTCCTAAAATTCTAAATTCATCAAAATCATCAGGACTATCTTCCAAAGCAAAACTAATCACGTCTGTCGCGCGGTCTACTCTTCTTCTTTCCTTATTTATTTGATGAATTTCTTCATTATCCACAAAAATAATAGAACAAATAGCATTATGAACATTTTCATGTTCAAAAACTTTTGTTATCACTTCATCTAAATATTCATAATTTTGATAACCATAATTATCATTAATCTCATATTGATTCAAAATAATTCCCCCTCGCGTTTCTTAAAGTAGATTAATACCAATATAATTTAAATACCATAATAACACAATAACGAATAATAAAACACATAAAATGTTATAAAAAGTATCACTTCTTAAAAATCTTGGCAAATGCTTTTTAATAGCACTTAGCCCAATATAAAGTAAAAAGCCTATAATAGCCCCAACAACATTAAGTAAAATATCATCAACATCAAAACTACGTCCAATATAATGTTGAACAAGTTCGACAGTAGAACTCGTAATTAAGCTTATAAATAAGATATGGCTTACTTTACTTGCTTTGACATAGCCTGAAACAAAATAGCCAAATGGAACAAAAAGTAAAATATTTCCTATAACATTTAAATAAAAACCATGAGTCCCTACTTTATAACGTAAAATTTCAGTAAAAGGTACTAGATTTAGACCACTCGAAGTATTTAGTTCAGCATTCGTAAGCAAATCAAACAAAAGGAGTGCATAAACTACAAAAACTAAGTTTAAAAATTCTTTATAAAAGACAAATTTTTCATTATTAACATGCAAATATGTCACTCTTATAGATGTAATGACTACTAAGAAAATAGTAAGCATGGGCCAAATATTTTGAAAAGCACCCTCAATTAACTCTAGTTCCATAATTTATTCCCCTTTGGTAAATTCTTGGGTTTGGGCGATATTTTCTAAAACAACCACAAAAACCTCTACCACCATTGTACTATCATTTACTTCTTTTTTCAAAACTTTTTTCGTCAAAATCTTCTCTTTATCTTTTAAAGTACTTTCTACTTTTGAAGTAGCTTTTAAAGTAGCTTCCTCTAAGGCTTCTTCTTCACTATAAATTTTTGCTTGTTTTTCTTCTTCGTTTTGTACAACAAAATATAACTTTTGACCAAATAAAGAAAACAAAAGATGTTTTTCTTCCGAAAAATTAGTTAATCTATTTTTAAAGATGGGCGTGTCATTTAATTTAAAATTCCATCTTTTTTTGCCTGTTTTTGTTGCTTCTTCATAGGTTAAAGGAATACTCACAGTTACTTTGTACCAAACTTCAGCATAAATGCTTCCCTTAGCGCAAGTGTATCCCACTTCTTCTTCATTATTTTTAATAATACCACTTATTAAAATATCTCCTTTTTTAACCGCGTCATTTTGCTTTACTAAGGACATCCCCTTTTCATATACCATTTCTTTAATTATCCCATCTTTTAAAGCAACAAGATGACATAATTTTTCTTCATGATTAGGGTCATTTAATTTTCTTTCTTCAACCCTAACAATATAATTCATACCTTTTATTTCTATTTCTAACCATTCTAATTTATCAGGAAAAGAATTTAAAATATCTTCTTTGATTTCTTCTAACTCATTATAGTTTTTTTTCCAGGTATTTTTTTTAATTCCTCTTTCTGCGAGTTCTATTTCTAAAAAATCTCTGATTTCTTTACTTTCATGAATAACATTCACTGAAACCATGACATGAGAAAGTAAAAATAACAAAATAAGTCCTATTAAAGAAGAAAAAAGAAAAATACGATTTTGATATATCTTTTCTTTTACTCTTGAAAGACCTATATTTTTTTCATCTAAAATTTTAACAAACCACATTTTTTTGATTTTTTCTTTATCTTGCCTATCTATTTTGACATAGCAAACATCTTTTTCTTCTTTAATTTCATAAAGTGTTATTTTCTCTTTAAATGTCCGTATTAAAAAGCGGTTTTTATCTCGTAATTTTAATTTAAGCCATATCATTTTTGAAACCTCATTTCTGTTAATTCACCTTCAATTAAAATTTCATTTTTGGAAAGCTTTACAACACGAAATTGGGTACCACATAACTCTAATTTAAAATTGGGTAAAACTAGTAAAATTTTATCTTCTTTTAAAATTTCAATATCCAAAAAGCCATAAACATGAATAAAAGAAGCCCAACAATCAATAAAATAATCTTTATCATATAAAAAATTTTTAATTGTTTTGTAAAGATGCATTCTATCACCTATGACATTCTATGCCAAAAAAAAGAAGAATTTTCGCTTAAAATTAGCTAGCTTTCTTCTTTTTTAAAATATATTCATCAATATTTAAAACTTCGATTTTATTTTCAGGCTCTTTAGTTTCTTGTTTTAAAGGTATTTTATTAAGTGTATCTTCTTGTAAAAATTTTTTAATGTAATTATCTCTTACCATAAATAAACGTATTTTTCTTTGTTCTTCGTAATCACAAGCATAAAAATTATTTAAAAATTTATCTTTATTTTCTTTCATACTCGTAATCGTTTGTTTAAATAAAAAAGAGGTATGTGTTTTTGTTAAATCATGTCTAAAACGACTATATAAAACATTTAATATTTTTTGAGCTTCTTTTAGTTCCAATAATTTGGTTAGAGAAAACGTTAAAATCTTTTCATCTTCAATAATAAAATTTTCGACTTCTTGCCATTTATTATTTTTATTTAGTTTAAAAATGGCCAGGCAATCCGGATTTGTTTCTGTAATCGTAGAATCATACTGTTTTATTTTTTCAAGAACACCAGCTCTTCCCATTGTTAAAAACAACTCATCAATTTTATCAATGTTTTCCATAAGAGCAATATAATCTTTTTGAAATGGTCTTTTAACCCCTAAAGCATATGTCGTCATAAAATACCTCCTTTAAACAGCTAAGAGTGTATTATATCAAATTTCATAGTGATTGTCAAAAGACGTATTTTTTGCTACACTTAGAAAGAAAGGATTTGATATAAATGGATTGTTTATTTTGTAAAATAGCTCATCATGAGGTAGAAAGTAAAATATTATACGAGGACGATAATTATATGGCTTTTTTAGATATCGACCAAGAAGAAGCAGAAGGTCATACTTTAATTATTCCTAAAAAGCATTTTGAAGATTATATGGCATTAGATAGTAAGACTTTAAATGATATGTTTGAAATTGCTCAAAAATTAAATAAAGATTTAATGACAAAATTAGATAAAAGTGCTTGTACTCTTCTTTTCAATTATGGAGACTCTCAAGTTATCAAACATGTTCATCTTCATTTACTTCCTAATTTTTTATATGAAAAAGGAACTAAAAATATTGATGAAGTTTATAAAAAATTAAAAGAAGCCTAACAAGACTTCTTTTTTGGTGTCAATGTAAAGACACTATAAGGATAAGAATTAATATTTTGAGTTAACTCTTTAACTTTTGAAACGGTTAAATTTTCTAATATTTCTTTTTCATTTGTTAAAATTTGCCCAAAAGTTGTAAGAGAGAAAACAAAATAATCATTTACATTTTCAACATCTTCGTAATTAGTCACTAAATTAGCTATCTCAGCTTTCACTTTTCGTAAAATATCTTTTTCATCATATTCTAGATGGTGAAGTTGCTTTATGACACTTTCTAAAGCTTTATCTGGGTCCTCAGACCGAAATACTATTTGAGCCACTAAATAATCACGTTCTAAATAAACTTGCGTATCTAAACTTAAGCCTAGTTTATCTTCAAAAAATTTCTCTTGATATAAAGAAGTCACTCCATAATTAGCTTCTAAAAGTAGACTATAAGCATCTAATAAAAGAACTTTATCAAAATTATTTGCCTCACTTTTAATAGGCACTTTTATAGAAATAAGGGTTTTAGGTACCTCGACATTACAAGAAACTTTCTTTTCTGGAGTAACGATATCTTGAGGTTCCTGATAAACTTCTTTTTCAGGTTTTATAAAGGATGGAAAGGTTTTCTTTTTTTGATTTTCTAAAACGATTTTAAAGACTTCTTCAGGGTCAACATTTCCCGTCACAACTAAAAAGCTATTTAAAGGATGATAAAAAGTTTGATAAAAAACTTGTAAATCTTTTAAAGTGATTTTTTCAATGTCTTCTTTAGTACCTGTTCCACAGACATGATTATGATAAGTTTGAAATAAAGTTTCATTCACCCCATATAAAGAAAGGCGATTTACATTATCACTTTGAATACGTGCTTCTTCGATAATTGGTCCTCTTTCTGTTTCAAAAGCATTTTCATTAAATTCTTTAGTTTGAATGCTATCTAATAATAAATTTAGATTTTCTTTTAAATGGTTAGAACCAACAAATTCATAAACGGTTCGGTCAGGATAAGTGGAAGCATTAGAATAAGCATGATTTTTTTGAAACTTACTAAGTAAAGAAACATTTTCTTCATCTTTACACATAATATGTTCCAAGTAATGAGCAACTCCCATGGGAACATGAATTTCTTCATCACCCTTTTTAAAATGAATATCTTCTGCTCCACATAAATAAGTTAAAGTTCCTTTAAAAGAATTAGCTTTTTCTTGTACCCATACATATACTCTTAAACCATTTTCGCAAATACCCTCATAAACATACTCGTCTATTCCTTCAATTTTAATTGTTTTCATGCGCTTCCTCCTCTAAAACATAAGACATTAAAAAGACAAGTTTCTCGCCAAAATTTTTCACATCTTCAAAAGTAACTTTAGGGATTTCTTTTTGAAATTCTTCATAGGTAGGTGAATTATCTATCTCATGAAAATAATAATTATCCATAAGACTATAAATACTATCTTGATTTAGTTTTAAATCTTGTAAATATTTTTCTTTTTGAATATTTAGTAAACTAGTGTCAAACTCTCCTTTTCGCATTTCTTCTAAACTGTTTTCAATACAGGCTTTTGCTTTATCTACATTTTTTTGATTTAATCCAACATAAATATTCAATAAATTGTCTCTTAAAATAGCTTGACAACCACAGAAATAGCATAAGGAATTATCCACTCTTAAAGATTTTGTCAACTTATCATCCATACCTGAAGAAGAACCAAATAATCGCATAAATATAGGTGACACAAAATATCTTTCAAAAGAAGTTAATTCTTTAAATTCATATAACATAAGTAATTGAGTTTGATTAAACGGTCCTTTTTCTTTGTAGTTTTTAACTGGATACATTGCCTCATTGGTTCTGGTAATAAATTCTTCTCTTAAAGTCGCCTTTAAATGAAAATATTTATCTAATAGAGAAGCTACTTTATCCATATCTAAATTTCCAATCACCGTAACGTCACAAGGACTTTCTATAAGTTTTTCATAAGCTTCAGCAACATCTCTTGAATTTAGTTTATTTAACTCTTCATGGGTACCTAAAAGGCCTTGACTTAGAAAACCATCTTTATATAAAATTTTTCTACTTTCCCTGATAGCATAAGTCATTGGCTTTTCCTTGTATCTATCCATTGCTGAAGAAAGTTTCTCTTTATGAATTTCAAAACTTTTTTCATTCCATTTGCCCTTTTCAATATGAGGATTTTGAAGGATATTTGCAAGAAAAATAATCACATTTTCTAAATAATCTTCTTCTTTGACATATTTTGGATCTAAAATTTCGGCCCCAAAAGAAGTAAAAAGAGTGTAGCCCATTCGGGAAATTTGCCTTGAGCAGTCCAAGTTATAAAGTTCTTCTCTTTTAATCATCATTTCTCTTTTTGTTTTATAATCATTTGAGGTATAGCCCATTAAACGACTTAAAAGATTTTGACAAGTAACATTACAATTTCGAATATCACATTTAAAATTTATTTCAATATTAACGGTTCTAAATTTATCTGTTTTAATGGTGTAAAGATTGCCCGTTTTTAAAGCATATTTTTTATATTCCATCATATCCCTACTTTCTCATAACAACTACCAAAATAATCATCAGTCATTCCTGCTAAAAAATCTATCACTTTTCTTTCGTTAGAAGTGTTTTTTTGATAAGCTTCATTTTTATAATTCAAAAAATCTTTAAAAATAAGCGACTTTCGATTATCATTTTTTACATCTTGTAAAAAAACGTTAAATAAAGTTTCATATCTATGAGTAATTTCGTTCTTTTCTTTTTCGGTTAGAGACTTGTCATAAATATTCACATAATTAAACTTTTTTAATTCTTTAATCGCTTCAAAAACGTCGTCACTTAATTTCAAATAAGGTTTACCAAAGCTATTATGGATAAGGTCCATAATTATAGTATTAACAATTTCTCTATTTTTAACACCTAAAATTTGACGAATATTAATAGGAATATCTTCTTCTTTAATAATACCTAGAATACGAGCGTCTTCAATGTCTTTCCCAAGATAAGCAATAATATCACTTACTCTTACTACGCACCCTTCCAAGGTCATCGGTACAAGTGTTTTTACAAAATCTTTTTCAGTATAAGTTCTTTCGTATTCTTCTAAAAAAGTTTCTTTGGTTTTCTTTTGGGGACGATACTCTTGTAATTCTAATTCACCATTATGACATAAAATACCATCTAAAACTTGTAAGGTAATATTTTTACCAAAGCCTTTATTTTCTAAATTCATTAAAAGGCGGACACTTTCCACATTATGGTTAAAATAGCCTTCATTATGTTCTTCACTAATTTTACTTAACACGGATTCGCCAAAATGACCAAAAGGGACATGTCCCAAATCATGACCAAGACTTGCTGCTTCGATTAAGTCTTCATTTAAGCCTAAGGCTCTACCAATCGTCCTAGCAATCTTACTCACATATTGAACATGAAGCATTCTTTTGGTAATATGATCATTTTTATGTCCTGGAAAAACCTGCGTTTTATCACTATACCGAATAAAAGCATAAGAATAAATAATCCTGTCAATATCTCTAAAGAAAGGTCCACGCATGTCTTCTTGTTCTTCTAAAAAACGTACTGCCTCTTCATCTTTTGTCGCATAAATACTTAAATTTTGATTATGAATTTTCATATTAGCTTTAATTTGTTCGTCCATATATATCCTCTTTTCTAATAAGTTTGAAAGAAAAAAAGCTGTTTAAAACAACTTTATCTAAAATAGAGCAAATACCCTAAAAAGCCTAAATAAATAATTAGACAAATAAGACCATTTAATTTATTTTTAGAATTTTCTTTTTGTTGAATGCCTGTCATCATCGCGGCTAAAACACCCGCAATCAAGCCACCAATGTGGGCAGCATTATCAACACCAGTTACCATAAAGCCAAATAAAATATTAATAATAATTAAAGGAATAATTTGATTATTAAAAATAGTTCCTAGGTAAACACGATACTGACTACCAAAATAAACTAAGGCGCCCATAAGACCAAAAATAGCTCCAGAAGCCCCAACGCTTATCACATTTGGAGTAATGACAGAGCTCATTAAACTCGCCCCAATTAAACTCGTAAAATAAATAATAAGATACTTTTTCTTACCCGCAAAGTTTTCTACTTGGGTTCCTATTAAATAAAGTGAATACATGTTAAAAAGTAAATGAAGGATACCACCATGTAAAAAGCCCGCTGTAATTAATCGCCACCATTCACCATTTAACACAAGCACACTATTTAAAGCCCCATATTTTAAAAGAGCACTACCAGATAAGACGCCACCGGATAAAATAAAGGTAATGAAGAAAACTAAAACATTGATAGCTATTAAAACATTCGTCACAACTATTTTTTTAGGACTAAAAAGTTTTTCGTAAGTTTTGTTTTCTTTTTCTGTTTTAGCATTGATATCATTTGCCACGTTAAGCATTAAATCAATACCTTCTTCTTGGGCCAAAAATTTATCATTGATATCCGGAAATTTATTAAGTAAATTTTCATCCGTAATAGCCTTCTCATCCGTAATAGCTACAGATTCAATGGTTTTACTTTCCTCAAAGTGAACATCATCATTGACATCTAATAAAATATTTAAGGCATTCATAGACCAAGAAAGCGTTTTTCTTTTTACTTGGCGCATGACATTATGTAACTTAACTAAATCAAATTCATATTGTTCTTCATTATGAATATAGTTGGCATTAATACGAATAATTTTATAAGGTCCATTTTGATTTTGAAGCCAAATCTCATCTTTAACTCCATTTACAATCATGGGACTGTAATCTTCTTCTGTGACAAAGTAATGAACAAGTCGCATAAGAATCTCATCTTTTGTTTCCATTGTAAGCATTTTTTGAAAACCTCCTACGTATATTATTTTACTAAAATTCATATCATTAGTAAAGGGTGATACCGATGCTTTATTATTTAATTTTGCTCATTTTATCCACTTCTTTATTAAGCATTTCTTTAGGAAAAGCTTTATTAAAAGAAAGCGATAATGACCTTTATTTTTTACTTTTTTGCAATTGTATTTTTTTAATTTCAACCACAGCTTTTTATTTTACTTTTCAAGAATTATTTTTAAGTTTGTGCTCTTCTTTTTTTCTTTTAGGATATGCCCTTCTATTACTTATAAAATTAAAGAAAATAAACCATAAACTATTATTAATTGATTACCCTTATTTTCTTTTTACTTCAGGATTATTTTGCTATATGATTTTCATCATTTTCTTCTAAGTTATCTAAGAAATTTTGGAATACTTCCGGTAAAGGTACTTCGAAATGCAATTTTTCTTTCGTGATAGGCTCTTCAAAAGTAACTTCATGAGAATGAAGAAATTGGCCAAAACCCTTAATTTCTTCCTTGCCATACACTGGATCATTAAACAAAGGATAGCCAATATAAGCCATGTGAACTCTTATTTGATGTGTTCTTCCTGTTTCCAAAACACATTCAATTAAGGTGTATTTGTCATATCTTTTTAATACTTTTACTCTTGTAACGGCATGTTTACTATTTTTATCAGTAACACACATTTTTTTACGATTTTTTTCATCTCTTCCTATGGGAGCGTCTATCACAATATTATTATTTTGTAAAATGCCTTTAACTAACGCAATATATTTTCTTTCAACTCTTTTATTTTTAAAATCATCTGCTAAAACTTGATGTGCTTCATTATTTTTAGCGACTAACATTAATCCTGAAGTATCTTTGTCAATACGGTGAACAATACCTGGGCGATTTTCTTCACCTTCACTTAGGTTAGTATGATATAAAAGACCATTCACTAAAGTATGTTCTTTATTACCACTTCCAGGATGGACAACTAAACCAGATGGCTTATTTACCACGATGACATTTTCGCTTTCATAAACAATATCTAAAGGCATTTTTTCTGGTGTCAAAGGGATATCTTCTACATATTCTTTAACAATCGCAATTTTATCATTTTCTTTGATTTTATAGGAAGTTTTAACTGGTTTATCATTCACTAAAATACACTCGGTCTCAAGCATTTTAGCAATGGTACTTCTTGATTTTTCTAAAACTTCGCTTAAATATTTATCTATTCTTTCATTATTTTTTTCACATATAAATTCTTGCATATTTTACCTACTTTCTAAAGTTAATATAAGAAGAAAAGCTCCCACGACAATCATAATGTCAGCTAGATTGAAAATTGGATAATGATATCCCCAAAAGTTAAAGGATAAAAAGTCTGTCACAGCTCCATAAAAAATACGGTCTAATAAATTCCCTACCGTTCCCGCTATTAAACACACGTAGCTGATATTTTTTAGACAGGTTTCTTTTATCTTAGAAGACATTTTAAAAAGAATAAATAAAATCAGAATATTTAAAAGAATAAGGACTCCTACATTACCATTTAAAATACTCCAAGCTCCGCCCGTATTAAAAGCTAATTCCAATTTAAAAAAATTGGGAATAACTGTAATACTTTTGCTTTTCAAAATAATTCTCATAAAGGCTTTACTTACATGATCTAAAATTAATAATAAAGTAAAACCAATTAACTTTTGTATCTTCTTTTTTTTCATAGTTTCCTCTTCACAAGTCATATTATAACATGTGACTTTATGACAAACAAGAAAGAAAAATAATAAGATGGTGTTTATGAATTGTAAACTTTACATCGTTGTAATTTATATATTTAAGCAAAAAAATAAGAAAGTCATTAATAACTTTCTTACATCAATTATTTTTAGGTTTAAGACTACGGCTTATTCCCTTATCTTCAAGATTAGTATTTGATATTGTCATAGAAGAATCTTCTGTAACTGTCGAAAAATGAGCATTTGACATAGTTTCAAAGTGACCTTGTTGACTATTTACATTTTTATTAATAAAATCAATATTACTCTTTACAATATCATTTGCTTTTATCTTTTCGGCAATTTGTTTTTTTAAATCATTTAATCTTGTCCAATAGATAGATTCATCAAAAGATTGATGAGTAGCACCTTTTTTAGAAATATTCTCTATATATTCAATGGCTAGAGCATGTAATGAAATTAAGTCTTTTTCACAGTCAGGATAAGTATTAACTTTTATAAAATTCATTTCTACACTTACTGTTTTAGTAAAATCAAAAAGTTTATCTTTTTCTTCTAATGTTTTGGAAACATTATCTGATTTAAAATGCCAGTCTTTATCATTTTGAAAAGAAGTTGTATTTTGTTGGGTATAGCTTTTAGATTTATGAAATAAATTTAATCCCTTCATTCTACTAAAAAATTTATTTTGTTTCTTTATTCCTAAACTCATTTCTAATACTTTATTTAAATTTCTTATTTGTTTATCAAGAATTATATTTCTTAAAATTCTTTCTGTTGCAATACTAGCTCCAATAACTAGCATAAAACCAACGCTACGTTGAAGAACAAATAATGTGATTTCATTCAATGTAACATATTGGTTCAACATCTCAATTATTTTAATCCCTATATCATGCATAAAAAGTAATTTTTATTATAGATATTATTAAAATGTTTGTCGACGGAAGTAGACTAACATTTTAATTTCTCACCAAAACACATAATCTTTTAAAGAATTAATTCTAATACTTTTTATTCTTTTAATTGACATAACAATTGTAAATTTTATGTCAACTTTTTGATCTTTTTCATATTTTTTTGATGTTTGTTCAATGAAAAAAAAGGAAATCGAAGATTTTTCTTGTATATATAAGTAGAAGGTAATTTATCTACCTACTTAGAAAGGAGAAAAAATATGTATATTGATTTAATGGAAGATTACTGGATAAAAAATATTCTTGGAAATGAAGAGTACACAAGACCACTCGAAATTATTACCGAAAATGTTTTAAGATTACCTAAAGGAATTTTAGAAAAGCAAATCGAGATTAAAAGTCATGAATATCCTATTAAAAAAGCAACTTATAAAGAAAAAAATATCAGGGCAGATGTATTTGCTTTTCTAGGAAAAGATGTCATTCTAAATTTAGAAGCTTATAAAACTTTCAATGAAGAAAATTTACGAAAGTCAAATGTTTATCTATGTCGTGGTTATAGTAGTCAATTAAAGAAGAGCATGCCATATCGTAAGATGAAAAAATTCATTCAAATTAATTTAGTAGATCATGTTAAAAGAGGTGTTTTACAAGACAAGTTAGTTCAAAGATATTTTTTAGAAGAACAAGGATATCCTTTAACAGATGACATTCAAATTTATTACATACGACTTGATTTACTAGATAAACTTAATTATAATGTAGGCATAAGTGATGAAGAGTTTTTAGATATTTTAAGATATTTAAAAGCAAAAGGTGAAGAAGAAAGACAAAAACTAAAAGAGAAATGGAGAACAATTATGACAATGGATGAGTATATGAATGCCCTTTTAAGTGATGAAGTTATGAACGAAGAAAGAAGTATGTTTAAAAAAGCTCGTGACTACGGTCGTGAAGAAGGAATTGATATTGGCAAAAATGAAGGAAAAAAAGAAGAACGTATCCTAATAGCTAAAGAACTTTTAAAAATTGGTATTCCTTTAGAAAAGATTACGATTGCCACAGGACTTTCTAAAGAAGAGTTAAAAAAATTAGAAATTTCTACTTCATTTTAGGAAGATTAAAAAAATCTTCTTTTTTCATTCTTAAAAAAGATATGATTTAAGAAGATAATTGTAAAATCTCATAACATTCTTTAATGTCATTTAAAGAATTTTCATCGTCTAAAGCACTTTTGCAAGCTTCACTTGCTAAAAAATCATTTAATCTTTTCTGTAAATATTCCACACTACTCTTAATCGTATATTGATAGCTTTCTAATTCTTGAATAAATTCTTTAATAATTTGATTTTTATCAGGTTCATAATGATAGTTTTCATCTTTTAAAGCATAATGTAGGGCTTCTTTATCATAAATAAGACCAAGAGTTATTTTCTCACTATGACTGACATCAACGTTCTTTCCCACCATTACTTTTTCTTCATCATCATATTTTAAATTCACCATAGCTTCATAAGGAATAGTAATTTTTAAAGCGTAAAGTTCTTCACTTGGAAATAAATTCATGCAAACATCTTGAAAAGATGGAATACCCGCAAATAAGTAAAGGGTTCGTTTAGAATTACTTTTTAAAACAGCGTCAATATTTTTATTACTTGAAATATAATAAAGCCCTTCATTATAAGCTTTTTTCATTATTTCACGCGATAAAAGAAGAGGATCATCATAAGCCCTGTCGCCATACATGAATTTTAAAAAGTAACTTGTGAGAATAATCTTGACGTTCATACCTTACACTCTTTCTACTTTTTAAGTATACAATAACTTTACACTAAAATTCAACTAAAATTACATCTTCACCTATTTTTTTGATTTGAGAAAAAGATACATGCACTTCTTCATTCTTGCGCCAAAACTTCCAAAAACTATAATTTAATACAACGAAATAATTAATTTTGCCATCATAAGATACTTCCGCATCAATAATTCTCCCAATCTTTTTACCATCATCTAAATTGACAACATCTTTCTTTTGTAAATCAGATAAATTCACAAACATCACCTTAATAAAAAGTATGAAAAAAATGGATTATTATAACCCATTTAAATAATCAATAACTCGTGTTGCACAAATAGTTCCATCACTTGTTGCCGTCGTAAGTTGCTTGACATCTTTTTTTAAAACATCTCCGGCTAAAAATAAACCTGGAACGGGTGTTTCTAAATCATGATTTACTAAAGGATAACCACTTTCATCTAGTTTCACTAAATCCTTTAAAATATCGGTATTAGGTACACTTCCTATCGCTATGAAAACACCATCTGTTTTTAGAAGCATTTCTCTTTTATTTTGCTCTAGCAAAATTTCTTCAATCGTATCTTTTCCTTTTATTTCTTTTAAAATAGCATTATAAATAAAAGAAACATTTTCTTTATTTTTTAAATTAGCCACTTTAATAGGTTCTGCTCGTAAAATATCACGACGGTGAATAATGTAAACATGTTTACAAATATCAGAAAGATAAAAGGCATCATCAATCGCGGTATTACCTCCCCCAATAATAGAAACAATTTTATCTTTAAAGAAAGCTCCATCACAAGTGGCACAATAAGAGAGACCTTTTCCTAAATATTTTTCTTCATCAATTTCTAATTTACGAGGATGGGTTCCAGAAGCTAAAATAACCGTTTTACTCACATATTCATTATCCTCGGTCTTAACAAAAAATACACCTTGATCTTTTCTGATCTCTAAAGCATTTTCGTAGCGTAATAAAACGCCCAGTGAGGATGCTTGTTCATAAAAAGCTTGACCTAAAGCCATTCCCCTTACCTTTGTAAAACCAGGGTAATTTTCCACATAACTTGCTTTGGTAATTTGTCCGCCAAAAGTTTCTTTTTCTAAAACTAAAACATTCTTACAAGCTCGTTTTAAATAAATCGCTGCCGTAAGACCTGCTGGTCCTCCTCCAATAATGATTGTATCGTACATTTTAAAACCTACTTTCAAAAGCATTATAACATATATACTAACTTGTGCAAATAACTTTATTTTATAACTTCTTGACGTCTATAATATTAAACTTTATAATAAATGTATTTTAGAAAGGAGGCTTTATGAATCAGAATTTTAAAGAAAGTCAGTTAAATGGGCAATATCAGCAAATTCCTCAAGGAGTTATCAAACGTATTCTAAAAGAATATGAAAAAGCAAAAAATTTACCTCGGCTTCAATACCAAGAACTCACTCCTTATTTTGAAAGCGAAAAAGAATTATTTGCCATGTGCCAAGATTTTTTTACCTATTTTCCTTTTTTAAAAGAAAAACAAGAAAAACTTAAAACTTTTGAAAAAAGAACATCTTTTATAAGACAACAAGATAGTTCAAAATATCGTGGCCTCACAGAAAGAGATTTATTTGGAAAACCTTACTTTAAACTTTACTACAATCATACCTTAGAAGATTTGATGGTCTTAAATCATGAATATGCTCATGGATTTTATTGGCAAAATTTCTATACATATATGGAACAGTCTTTTATATCTGAACTAGAAGGTTACTTTTTTGAATATCTTACTTTTGTTTTTCTAAAAGAGAACAAAATCCTAACTTTAAATGATGAAACAAAAATAGAAAATAACAATTCCTGGAGCATTAAAGAAATGTTTACCAAATTTATGCATGGTTATAACTATGTTAATGGAAATGATCATACTTTAAATAATCAGTATTATTTAACAATTAAAAATGTCAATTTAGAGGAAGAAGCTACTTACCTTTATTCCTACATTATTCATTCTTACTTAGAAAGAATGGCTAAAAGTGACTTAGAAAAAAGTTTTTACTATTTTGAATGTTTAAAAAGAGAAAAAGATAGAAACGAAGCTAAACTTATTTTAAAGAACTTAAAACACTACTAATTAAATCAATATTATCAATAGCTTCACTTATTTTATCAGTAGCTCTTTCATGATAAAGTTCTTTCATGTTATTTTCAAATTCTTTGTAAAGCATAGGGTTTCGATTTAAATATTTAAACCATTGTGAGTTTTCTTTTAAATATTGATACATTTTAGGGTTATCTTTTAATTGTTTTTGCAAAAATAAATCCATTTTTAATCCTCGAAAAAGTGATTGATTGGTCTTGGCACTTTAGGAATAGCGGCAGTTAAAGGTGTGGTAGTCTCTGCCTTACCTGTTAACTCACTTACTAAATTCAAAGCTTTTTGTGCCGTTTTAATATGTTCTTGGATGGAATTCACATCAATATTTTTTAATTTATCCGTAATGTTTTCACTTAAGACCTCACTAGAAGAATTTAAATAAGGACTCCAAGCTTTATTATCTTCCCCATAAATATCATAAAGTTCATAAAAAGATTGCCAAGTCATTTTACCATCTTTGACATAAGAAACAAGTTCAGGATGCATTCTGGCAAAGTTTTTAAATAATTCTTTTTTATTCATAAAAAATCACCTACTACATTGTATGCAGTAGGTGATTATTTTTATAATTTAAAATCGTCTAAATCAAAACTTACTTGAGTTGGTGATGGTTCTTCTTCTTTTTCACTTTCTAAAGGAATTTCTTTTGGTTGTTCTAATTCCACTTTTAAAAGGGTCATTAAAACTTTTTTCTTTGATACTAAAGAACCTGTACTATTAATATCCATGATGGGAATTTCTGTATTTTTTACATTTCCTTGAATATCTTCTCCAATGATGGTAATCTCTGATTTTGCGGTTGTTTTCAAAACAGATACAATTTCATAATTGACACTTTTTACTTTTTTAAGTAAAGTAGCTCCTCTTTTAGCTCTACCCGTTAATACTAAATCTGAAACTTTAATACGTTTCATCGTATTTTGATTTGTAAGAAGCGTTAAGTATTCTTCTTCATTTAAGGAAATGGTATCCATGACCTCGTCATCTTTTAAAATAATACCTTTGACTCCGATACCTCTTGTACCAACTAAAGGAATTTCTAAACGGTCAAAATAGCAATAATAACCATTCTTAGTTACCATCAAAACATTTTTATCAGCTAAGATAGATGTAACAACTTCATCGTTTTCTTTTAATTTCATCGCTCCAATGGCTTTAGATGTTCGACTTACTTCGAAATCTTTCATCTTCGTTCTTTTAATCATTCCCATCTTTGTCACAGAGATAACTTCGCCATCACTTTGGTAAATCATAGCCGAAACTACTTTTTCTTCAGGGCTTAAACTTACCACATTGTTAATGTGTTTGCCTAAATCTTTCCACTTTGCTTCAGGTATTTTATGAACAGGCATGAAAATATAATTGCCTAAGTTCGTAAAGAATAACAAATTATCTTGAGTTGTGACATCAAATAAATGGGTCATATAATCTCCTGGTTTTAAAGTCGTTTCTTCTTTTCTCGCAGCATAGGCTTTGGCACTCATTTTTTTGACGTATCCTTCATGTGTTACCATAACAACAACATTTTCTTTAGGAATCATACTCTTCATATCAATTTTAAGTTCGGTAACATCAGCTTTTATCTCGGTTCTTCTTTCATCGCCGTATTCTTTTTTGATAACTTTAAGTTCTTGTTTCATAACATGTTTTAAAGCTTCTTCATTATTTAAAATTTGTTCCCAAACATACATATCTTTTTCTAATTTAGCCATTTCATTTTGAATATCCACAATATCGGTATTGGTTAAACGATAAAGTTGTAAAGTAACGATAGCTTCCGCTTGTTCCATAGTAAAAGCATATTCTTTGACTAAGTTTTCTTTCGCATCGGCTTTATTTTTACTTTTTCTAATCGTCCCAATAACTTCATCTAATATACTAATGGCTTTCATTAAGCCTTCTAAAATATGAAAGCGAAGACGGGCGGCATCTAAATCAAATTTAGTTCTTCTTGTAATAACACTCTTTTGATGAGCAATAAAAGCGTCTAAGATTTCTAAGATACCGACAAGACGTGGTCTTCTATTTACAATTGCCACCATGTTAAAGTTGTAGTTAATTTGTAAATCTGTATTTTTTAAAAGATAATTTAAAATAAGCTCGGCATTGGCACCTTGTTTTAAATCAATCACAATTCTTGCCATATGTTCATGGTCTGATTCATCAATAACATCATTGATACCTTCAATTTTTTTATCAATTTTAATATCCATGATTTTCTTTATAAGTTGTTCTTTAATCACATCATAAGGAATCGAATGAACAATAATTTGTTTTTTTCCTTTTTCTTCAACGATTTCGGTTTTAGCTTTTAAAATAACTTTCCCTTTACCTGTTTTATAGGCTTCTACTAAGCCTTCTTTGCCTTCTATTACTCCAGCAGTTGGAAAATCTGGACCTGGCATAATATTCATAATCGTTTCTAAAGTACAATTAGGAGATTCAATACGTTTAATCGTCGCATCAATGACTTCACTTAAATTATGAGTGGGAATATTAGTCGCATAACCCGCGGAAATACCAGTAGAACCATTTACCAAAAGATTAGGAAAATAAGCAGGTAAAACGGTTGGTTCTAACTCGGTATCATCAAAGTTATAAGTCATTTCCACGGTATTTTTCTTAATACCTTCTAGCATGACTTCCGCAAATTTAGAAAGTCTTGCCTCGGTGTAACGCATCGCGGCGGCACCATCACCATCAATCGAACCATTATTACCATGAATATCAATTAAAGTTTCTCGCATTTTCCAATTTTGACTCATTCTAATTAATGCATCATAAATAGATGAATCACCATGTGGATGGAAATTACCCATAATATCTCCGACTGCTTTGGCACTCTTACGATATGGTTTATTATGGGTAAAGCCTGAAATATACATAGCATATAAAATACGCCGTTGGACTGGTTTTAAACCATCACGTACATCTGGTAAAGCTCTTTCTTGGATGATTTCTTTTGCATAACGACCAAAGCCTGTTTCCATGATTTCTTCTAGGCTATATTCATATATTTTTTCAATAATTGTTTTTTCTTCTGTTTTCTTTGACATCTTTTCACCTACTTTCTAAAGTCATCTTCTAAGGTAAAGTCGACATTTTCATTAATCCATTCTTTTCTTGGCATTACTTCATCACCCATTAAAACATGGATTCTTTTTTCCGCAATTGCCGCATCGGTTAAAGTCACTCTTAAAAGTCTTCTATTATGTGGGTCCATCGTTGTTTCATAAAGTTCACTCGCATCCATTTCACCAAGACCTTTAAATCTTTGAATTTTATAATTGCCTTTTAAAGTCTTTTTCCTTTCTTCCAATTCTTCATCAGTGGCAATATATTCTTTACCCTTACCTGTTTCAATTGAGTATAAAGGAGGTGTCGCGATATAAAGCATACCTTGTTCAATTAAAGGACGCATAAAACGGTAAAAGAAAGTGATTAATAAAATTTGGATATGTGAGCCATCGACATCGGCATCGGTCATGATAATGATTTTGCCATAATTACTTTCTTTATAATCAAAGTCAGCCCCAAGACCTGCACCAATCGCATACTCAAGTTGTCTTAATTCAGCATTTCCCTCAATGTCTTTACTACTTGCTTTTTCACAGTTTAATACTTTACCACGAAGAGGCAAAATGGCTTGGGTTTCGCGGTTACGATGCGATTTAGCAGAACCACCGGCACTATCTCCTTCGACCAAGAAAAGTTCATTTTTCATAAAGTTTTTACCCGTTGCTTTGGCAAGTTTCTCACTAAGAACTCTTTCTTTATTACTCTTCGTCGTTCCTTTACGAACACTCTCACGAGCTTTACGAGCGGCTTCACGAGCCATTTTACTTTTTTGAGCTTTTTCTAAAATACTTAAAGCGGTATCTTTATTTTCTTCTAAAAAGAATTTTAAACTTTCATAGGTAACGCCTTCGACAGCACTTCTCGCTTCTGGGGTACCTAGTTTTCCTTTTGTTTGACCTTCAAATTGTAAAAGCTCTTCAGGAATTTTAACTGAAATAACCGCGGTCAAACCTTCTCTTACATCACTACCATCTAAAGAAACGTCTTTACCTTTTAAAACATTATTATTTTTAACATAATCATTAAAGGCTTTCGTAATACCTGTTTTAAACCCGACTTCATGCGTACCACCGTCACTCGTTTTAACGTTGTTAACAAACGATAAAATTTGTTCATTATAAGAATCGGTATATTGCATAGCAATATCAACTTCAATCTTACTTTTAACATTATCAAAATGAATGACTTTACTTAAAGGAGCCTTATTTTCATTGATGTATTCCACGAATGAAATAATCCCGTTTTCATAATGGTATTTGTTACTTAAATTATCTTCTTCATCAATAATTTCAATGGTTACATTGGAAAGTAAAAAAGCACTTTCTTGCATTCTTTCACAAATGGTCGTAAAAGAAAAATTACAATTTTTAAATATTTCTTTATCGGGTAAGAAAGTAACAGTTGTTCCTGTTTTTTTTGTTTCCCCAATTTGATGCAAAGGAGTTTTAACATGTCCACCCTTTTCAAATTCAATTTGGCTAATTTTTCCTTCTCGACAAATAGTGACTTCCATGTAAGTAGATAAAGCATTTACAACAGAACCACCAACTCCGTGAAGTCCTCCGGATACTTTATAACCGGCATTTTCAAATTTACCACCGGCATGTAAAACCGTATAAATAACTTCCGGCGTACTTTTACCACTTTCATGCATACCAATAGGTACACCACGACCATTATCAGAAACGGTGATAGAACCGTCTTTGTGCATCACAATTTTAATGGTATCGCCATAACCATTAATAATTTCATCAATGGAGTTATCGACAATTTCCCAAACTAAATGGTGCATACCTCTTTTATCTGTTGAACCAATATACATACCTGGTCTTTTTCTGACGGCCTCAAGTCCCTCTAAAATTTTAATAGAATGTTCATCATATGCCATATTATCACCTCTCTAAAGTTTCTAAACCTAGTCCAGTATATCATTAAAGCGCCCTTTTTTTCAAGGAAGAAGCGCATTTTCTTAAAAAGAAAAACTACAGACAAACCGTTTATCTGTAGAATTTAACTTAATCTATTTTTAAAGTTTCTTTTTTATAAGTTTGACAAACTTCGTCTAAATCTTTTAATAAATTATCAATGTCTTCTTTACTTTTCGTTCGAACACCAGAAGCCATTTTATGACCTCCTCCATGATAACGAGCCGCGATTTCATTGATAACAGGTCCTTTACTACGAATATTTACTTTGTATATTTCTTGCTTTTCATCATAAGTAACAAACGTCCAAACATAAATATCCTTAATAAAATTAAAATCGTTAATCATATTAGAGGCTGTCGAAGAATCAACACCATACTTTTTAACATCTTCCGCTGAAATATTTAAGTAACCAAACCCATTTTCAGTCACAATCATATTAGAAGATAGAAAACCTCTAAACCTAACTTCTTCTAAAGGTCTTTCATATAATTTTTCATAACATTTAGTAAAGTCAAGATGCGTTCTTTTTAAAAGTTTTGTGACAATATCAAAGGTATCTATGGAAGTATAAGAAAGTAAGAAACGGTCACTATCTGAAACAATACCTAAAAATAAATTTTCAGCCACCTTAGAAGATATCTCATAATTACTCGTTAATAAAAGTTCGGCAATCATTTGACAAGTACTTGAAGCTTTATCATTTACCCATTCCAAGCCATGAAAATCTTCCTCAAAAGGATGATGATCAATTTTAATCACTTCTTTATATTTGAAGTTTTCAATCCCATCGACACGGTAGAAGTTTGGAACATCTAAAGTAATTAATAAAGCGTTTGTAAGTTTCGATGTATCTACTCTGTCTAAAAGACCATATTTTTTAAATTTTGAAACACCTGCACCTACTGCATAAACATGTTTTTTAGGATATTTTTCTAAAATGGCATCCCGCATGGCTATTTGACTACAAATAGCGTCTGGGTCAGGTCCAATATGACGAGCAAGAACAATCGTGTCGTATTGTTTTATTTTTTTTAGTATTTTTTTCATGATGTTTGTATTCATCTGGTTCCCCCGCTTCTACTTTTATTATTTATTTTCTTTCGCGTATGAAAAAGCATCACGAGCAATCATTACTTCTTCATCAGTTGGTACAACGTATACATCAATGGTAGAATCATCGGTAGTAATTTTACCTTCATGAATATCATGGTAACTTGCAATTTGTTCATTAAATTCATAATTACATTTAACACCCATGAATTTTAATTTATTTAAAATTTCTTTACGTTCATAAGCCCCATTTTCACCAACACCTGCCGTTAAAATAATGGCATCGCATCCTTCAAGTTCAAAATAGTATTTAGCAATATAATCTACAATTCTTCTTGTAAACATATCCATTACTTTTAAGGCTGTTGGATCATTTTGTTTACATCCATCATAAATATCACGCATATCACTATAACCATTAGATAAAGCATAAACGCCGCTTTCTTTATTTAAAACATGATTAATTTCTTCGGTACTTAAGCCTGTTTTTTCCATAATATAAGGAATAATTGTGGCATCGATATCCCCACAGCGTGTTCCCATGATAAGACCCGCATTAGGCGTAAATCCCATAGAAGTATTAACACATTTACCATTTTTAGTAGCCGTAATACTTGCCCCAGAACCAATGTGACAAATAATAAGTTTTAAATCATCACGTCCTAATTTTTGAGCCATATATTCTGCAATATAACGATGGCTTGTACCATGAGCCCCATATTTTCTAACTCCATATTTTTGGTACCATTCCATTGGAAGAGCATATAAATAATTTTCTTCTTTCATGGTTTGATGAAAAGCAGTATCAAAAACAACAACTTCTGTCGCATTTGGAACTACTTCTTTTGCAGCTTTAATACCTAAAACAGCTGCAGGATTATGTAAAGGAGCAAGAGAACTTAAAGAAGCAATATCTTCGATAACTTCATCAGTAGCTACGACACTCTTATTATAATGATCAGCTCCTTGAACAACCCGGTGGCCAATTCCTTCAATTTCATCTAAACTTAAAACTATTTTATGACTTAATAATTCTTCAATAAGTAAGGAAAAAGCATCGGTATGACTTTTTAATTCGACTTCTTTTTTTTCTTTCATACCGTTATACTTGATAGTATAAAAACTTCCAGAAATACCTATTCTTTCAAAGTATCCACTCATCAAAACCTTTTCTTCTGGCATCTCAAAAGCTGTAAACTTTAATGAAGATGAACCAGCATTTACTGATAATATTTTCATAATTTTTCAACTCCTATATATAATATATCAGAAAACAGGCATTTTTACCATTAAAAAAAGAGAAAAACTCTCTTTATAAACAAGTTGGCCCTGTGCCAACATTTCGAGTTAGTTTTGCTCTATCTTCAAAAATCATTGTAAAGTCATCATAAGAATTTAATAAAGTTTCTTTATCTAACTTACTTTTACTTGTTTCCCAAATATCTATCTTTTTCATAAGATCACCTAACTTTATTATGTATAAAATATTCTTTTCTATACATTTTAATAAGGGTGAAATAAATGAATTATTTTAATCAAGAAATCAAATGTACTGTTTCTAATTGCAAGTATTTTAACGCTGGAAAGCAAAGATGCATTCTAGGCTCTATTTTAATAGGTCAAGATAACTTTAAAACCACTTGTGAAAGTTTCGAAGAAAAATAAAGAGCTCTATTCTTTATTTTTTTCATGTTTAATTTCTTCCCAACCTAAGCTCGGATGAATTAAACACCTTAAAAAAGCATGCAAATAAGAAAACATAAATATTGGATGATAAAATAACACTTGAAAATATAATTTTTTACTTAATTTTGTTTCTTTTTGAAATAAATATAAATAATAAATTGTACAAAGAAAAAAAATAAAGTAAAATAAAAGAGGAAGAAAAATAATACTTTTAAAACCAGTTAAATACATTACCCAGAAAACAAGACCAAAAAGATAACACAAATAAGGAATAATTCCTAAATACATTTGCATAATTGCTCCTTTATTAGAAGGATTTTCTTTTAATTTAGCTTTTAATAATTTGTGATAATAAAAATAATTTTGAAAATAGCCTTTTATCCAACGACTTCTTTGTTTAATACTTTTTTGATAATCTTCTGGTTGTTCATCATAAAATTTAGCCTTTTCATTATAATGAACGGAAATATTTTCTAAAGTGTAATATAAAGAACTTTCATAATCTTCTGTCAAAGAATGAAAAGGAAATGTTTGCCATTTTTGAATATATTCTCCACTGATATAATAGCCTGTTCCTGATAAAATCTTAGCTCCTTTTTGGTTACGAAAACTATTTATAAAAGTAAAGGTAAGCCCAGCACAGATAGGAAAATAACTTTTCTTATTTTTTAAAGCTCGGTAACCTGTAGAAATATCATAACCTTCACAATAATCTTCAATCATATATTTTAAATAATCTTTATCTAAGATGTTATCGGCATCAAAAATAAAATACATATCATATATTTTGTTTTGATGGCACAAATACTCAACTATTTCTTGTAAAGCATATCCTTTAGTTTTTAACTCTAGGTTTTGCCTTACAAAATAGTTCATGTGATGTTTTTTGGTAATCGCAACCGTTTTATCTTGTTCATCTTCCACGATGACATAGACATCTTTCAAGATAGAAGATGACTGATTTTCAATAGAGATAAGAAGACTTTCAATAACTTTAGATTCATTACGAGCTGGTATTAAGATGGCTATCCTTTCAGGCGCTTTCCTTACTTTTTTCTTTAAAGGTTCATCTTTCTTTAAAAGGATACTAACCGAAGTAGAAAGAAATAAGCCTAATAAAAAAAAGGCCAAAGAAACCCAAGCGGTCATTTTTGCACCTCAATAATTACCATATTTGTATAGCTTTCCTTTAGTTTTTCATCTGGATAATAAGTATCAAAAAATCTACCTACAAAACTTATAGGTTGTATCCCATTATGTCTTAAAGTTTGTCTTATAAGAGCCCCCCATGACACGGTAAAATCAGCTATTAAAATAACTAATAATGTTTTGGTAAGAATCGTCCCAAATTTAATAGGAAAAGACTCAACAATGTTAGATATTAAAGGATAAACTACTTTAACAAGTAAAAGAGCAAGTAATCCCCAAACAAAAGCATAAGGAATGGTTGTTCGCCCATTAATGTTTAAAAATTCATTCGTATAATCCCAACTAACAGTTCCTAAAAAAGTTTCTTGTAAAAAGGAAATTAAGTACTCAAAACCTCCTCCAAGTAAAGCCCCATAAAAAATTGTTTGATAATCTGGTCTTTTTTTTCGGCCTAAAATTGCTATCATTAAAACGGCGCCCATACCGTAAATAGGACTAATAGGTCCATATATAACACCTCTTCTTAGTTGCCAAACAAGTTCATGATGATAGTGAAAATGTATAACTAAATTTAAGATTTCTTCATAATAAGCACCAAAAACACAACCTACTAAAAAGATCCAAAACATTTTGTAAAAACACATTCCACTGGCAAATTTTTGTTCATCTTTAGCCATAATAATACCTCAAATCTGCATTTATTTTATCATGAATTTAGAGGATTGTAAATTTTTTCAATTTAGTTCATATGGGTCATTTTTTGTACCGCTTCCTTTGATGTTAACATCAGAGCTGGCATTAATAACAGGGCGAAGACCATAAGCGACACTCACATTACCATCTTCAACACTACTATAGTAGGAAGGCGTAACAACAAAAGCAAGAGCTATCCAATCGACTCCGCCAAAATAATTATATCCTCCTACTGATGTCATTGTCCAAAAATAATCACCAGACGTCAAGTAAACTCTATTATTTTTTTTCATATGACTATAAGTGCCATCAAATAAGCCACCTGCATAACCTGCTAGCAGAACTTCGTCCACTGTTATTAAACCAATCGGATAAGTTAAAGACTTATTGCCACTTGAAGCGGTAGATACTGTATAATAATCACCTTCATTTTCACAAGCTAATGTCGGAGCACTTGCTTCTACTCTTAAATATCCTTTATTGTAAGTAGTAACTGTTCCTGTTCCAACACCGCTTTGATTGTTTAAATTAGAACGGTCGCCACAGAAACCAGCATTCGTATCTAATTTTGAAGCATAACTTGAAAGTTTATCCGTATAGAACTTATCATTGGCTGTTTTAATTGTCGAAGAAGTGCTTGTACCATGATCTTCTCCAGATGTATACATATATCCCATATACATATTGTCATTATTGTTTATATTAAATTGACTTGTCCCATATTGTCTGTCTGTTGATGACTCACCATTTTGATGAGCACTCGTACCATCATAAATCATTCTGATAGAACCATTACTGTTGATTCGTATAATACGCCAAAAATAACCTGCAAATTTGACATAGTTGTTTTCCACTGAACCACGGTAGTAATATGTAGGTTTAGCGTCTGTGTCTGTTGTTTCATAAATACCTTTTTCATGGGATTCACATGATGAATCATCACAGGCTGACTTTGTAAAATCTGGAGTATATGTGTTAACTTCAATATTTCCTAAAGCCGTTTTTACTGTTTTAGCTGTTTTATTAAAATATAAAGTACATTTTGTTCTTGTATTTGTTGTAGCACTATAATTATGATAATCACCAATGAATTTCCAACCAGCATTATCCCAAGTTGGAACTACTCCATTATTACAGTTTGATTTTGTTTCATCTAAAGTGTAGCCTGTGTTTTGAAGAGGCATATTTCTTGATATAACGCCATCTATATAATAAGCAAAATAGATATCTCCCGGATCTTCTACGGTTCCATTTATGACATCAAAATCTTTTTTTTCTTCATACAAAGCATAGGATTTATAAAACAAATAACTACTTATAGAAAGTAAAAGAAATCCTATGACCAATATGACATAAGATTTTCTTTTATAATTATTTTCTTTATATTTTTTTAATTCCATTATCTTCACCATAGTTTCCTATGATGATTATAACAGATACCCCCCCCCCCGACTGTCAAGACGGTTTGGAGAGTTTATAATATCTTTATACCACTTTGACAGAGGGTATATAATATAAATAATTTTAGAAAGGAGTAATTTTATGGCTAAAAAATATGATAATAATTTTAAATCTATGATTGTTAATTTAATTTGTAATGAAAAACATTCTACTATTAAAACTGCTGAACAATTTGAGATTCCTCTCAAGACTGTTGAAAAATGGATTACTGCTTACAACAAAAATAATAGATGTTTTGATTCCGATTATAAAACTCAAAGTCAAATTATCGATGATTTAAAAAAACAAATTTCTAGATTAGAAAAAGATAATGAAATACTAAAAAAAACGATTACTTTATTAGCAAAAAAGGAATAAAGAGGTTTGAAAGTGCTGAACTATTAGTTTCAAAATATAATTATAAGCTTAATGAAGTCTATAATGCTTTAAATATTAATAAATCTTCTTATTTGTATTGGAAATGTAAAGGGAAAAATAATCTAAATAAGTTAGCTACTTTTTGTCAGCAAATTGTTTCTGTTTATGCTGATTCAAATGGAGTTTATGGTGCACCCAAAATAGCTGCTGTTTTAAAGACAAAAGGCATTACTTGTTCCACTTCTAATGTTTCCAAAATCATACATAGATTGGGCATTAGAAGTATTGTTTCTAAGAAATTTCCTCATAGAAAAAGTAATTTAACAGACAAAGAAAAATCCTTAATTATTAATTTAATTAAAGATTTAGAAATTAACAAAATCAATCAAGTTTGGACTACTGATATTACTTATATTCAAACTATCAACGAAGGCACTTTTTATCTGATTTCTTTCTTTGACTACTTTTCCAAAAAAGTTGTTGCATGGGGTTTATTTTCTGACCAAAAAACAGATAAAATTTTAAAGGTTTTAGATGATGCTATTGAAAAAAGATTGCAATTTCTTACAATCTTGACACTTATTTGACATCAATTAACAACATATGGGTCTGTCATAGTGCCGGTTCCATTAATGGTGACATTAGATTTTAAATTAATAACTGGGCGCAGACCAATCTCAACACCAGGGCTACGGTCGACAATTTTACCAGTGAAGCTCATAGTGAACACAAACGTAGTTGTATCAAGATATCCAAACGGATTATAGAACCCGGCAGGTGTCATAGTCCAAAATACATTTTCTGAAATCAAATAACTTCCATTATTTGATTTTTGATGGCTATATTCGCCATCAAAGACACCACCGGCATGACCAGCAAGCATTGTTTCATCAACAGTGATTAAACCAATCGGGTAGTCTAATTTTTTGTTACCACTTGAAGCGCTGGTTACTGTATAATAATCACTGGCATTTTCACAGGCAAGGGTTGGTGCACTTTCTTCTACCCTTAAGTATCCTTTATTGTAGGTAATAACGGTTCCTGTTCCAACTCCACTTTGTTTATTTAAATTAGAACGGTCCCCACAGAAACCAGCATTCGTATCTAATTTTGAAGCGTAACTTGAAAGTTTAGCGGTATAGAACTTATCCACATTTGTTTTAATTGTTGAAGATGTTCCTGTACCATGGGCCTCACCCGATGTGTACATATAGCCTACATACATGTTGTTCTTATTATTTGGATTAAATTGACTTGTGCCATATTGTCTAACCGCTGATAATTCGCCATTCGCGTGAGCACTCGTTCCATCATAAATCATTCTAATCGAACCATTACCGTTAATACGAATAATTCGCCAATAGAATCCTGCAAACTTAACATAATTGTTTTCTACCGAACCTCTGTAATAATAAGTAGGCTTTCCATCATTGTCTGTTGTTTCATAAATACCCTTTTCGTGAGATTCACATGAAGAATCATCACAAGCAGACTTTGTAAAATCTGGAGTATAACTATTCACTTCAATATTTCCTAAAGCCGTTTTTACTGTTTTAGCTGTTTTATTAAAATATAAAGTACATTTGGTTCTTGTATTTGTGGTCGCACTATAATTATGATAATCACCAATAAATTTCCAACCAGCATTATCCCAAGTTGGAACAACGCCATTATTACAGTTTGATTTTGTTTCATCTAAAGTGTAGCCTGTGTTTTGAAGAGGCATATTTCTTGATATAACGCCATCTATATAATAAGCAAAATATATATCACCAGGATCTTCTACGGTTCCATTTATGACATCAAAGTCTTTCCTTTCTTCATATAAAGCATAGGATTTATAAAATAAATAACTGCTTATGGAAAGTAAAAGAAATCCTATGACTAATACGACATAAGATTTTCTTTTATAATTATTGTCTTTATATTTTTTTAATTCCATTATCTTCACCATAGTCTCCTATGATGATTATAACAGATACCCCCCCCCCGACTGTCAAGGGACTTTTATTTTTTTTTGACTGTTAGTAAGTATTAAAATTTTCCCTAGTCACAATTTATTTTAATTTTATAATCATTCATTATTTTTAAATACACTGGCTATTTCATAACCTAAGAAAGTAAAAATGCTTAATGTCAACAAATTAGAAGAATTTAAAAAAGGAAAGATTTTTAAATAGAAAAAGTAAATGGAACTTAAAAGAAAAATAAAGATAAGAAGCCAAGTCGTTTCTTGATGTTTCTTAAAACACCAAGCCATAATTTTAACCATTATTAAAATACCTAATAACGTTCCCACAATAAAAAGGAAAAGTTCTTGTAAATGCATAAAAGGATAAGCCATCAAATTTAAAATATATGTGTAACTACCAAGACTTACATAAGTAGCCGTTGCACTGATACCAGGTAAAACCATACATAACGCATCAATAATTCCCAAGAAAAACACATAAAAATAAGATATAAAGGATGAGTCAAAATGAAAAGTATTAAAACGAATATGATTATAAAAATAGATTAATAAAAGTAAAATTATTAAAAGAAAAAAATAATCTTTCTTTTTTATCTTGGTATTTTGGTACACCGTTGGCACCGTTCCTAAAATAAGACCACCAAAAAAAGTCATCGTATAAAGGTAATAATTCTCCGTCAAAAATAAGACAAGTTTGCTTCCTAAAAAAATAGAAAGTAAGATACCACATCCTAAAGGAAATAAATACTTAAAGCTCTCTTTTTTGTTTTTAAAAAAAGAATTAATTTTTAAAATAGCTTCATCATAAACACCCAGTAAAATAGCCAAAATAGCGCCTGATACTCCTGGTATTACTTTGCCAAGACCAATTATAATACCTTTTAGAAAAAGAAAAAAACTTTGCATAGGCTTCACCTAGTAAAGTTTATTCTTTTAAAACATAATTATTTCTCAATCTTTTTTTCTGGTTTAGGAAGAGTAGCCTTACGAGAAAGATTAAGTCGTCCCCGATTATCATAACCTAAACTTTTAACGGTAATTTCATCGCCAACTTTTACAATATCTTTTGGCTTATTTACTCTTTCATGAGCAAGTTCTGAAACATGAACAAGTCCTTCACAGTTAGGCCATAAAGAAACAAAACAGCCAAAATCTTCTACTTTTGTGACAACTCCGGTATAAATTTTATCAGGTTCTACTTCTCTTACCACATCTAAAATCATTTCTTTTGTTTTTTGAATGATATCTGTGTCTGTATGGTAAATAATAACTCTGCCATCATCTTCTAAATCAACTTTGACGGCATCTTTATCATTTACGGTAGCAACATGACTTGCTTCTAAAATAATTTTCGTAATCATTTCGCCCCCACGACCAATCACGTCTTTAATACGGTCTGGATTAATTTTGAATGTTTCAATCTTAGGAGCGTATGGACTTAATTCTTTTCTTGGTTCTTTAATACAATCCGTCATAACATCTAAGATTTCTAAACGAGCTTTTTTAGCTTGAGCTAAGGCTTCTTTTAAGATTTCTTTAGTTACGCCCTTAATTTTGATATCCATTTGTAAAGCCGTGATACCATCTTTAGTACCGGCAACTTTAAAGTCCATATCTCCCATGTGATCTTCAAGACCTTGAATGTCTGTTAAAATCGTGTATTTTTTAGGATCTTCTTTAGAAGTAATAAGGCCCATAGCAATGCCCGCGACTGGAGCTTTGATTGGTACACCAGCGGCCATTAAAGATAAACAGCCTGCACAAATGGTAGCTTGGCTGGATGAACCATTACTTTCTAAGATTTCAGATACAACACGAATCGTATATGGGAATTCTTCTTCAGAAGGAATCACATAAGATAAGGCTCTTTCTCCTAACGCACCATGGCCAATTTCTCTTCTTCCCGGTGAACCGTAACGTCCTATTTCACCAACTGAAAAAGCAGGGAAATTATAATGAAGCATAAATCTTTTAGTATCTTCAATACCAAGGCCATCTAAAATTTGATGTTCCCCAATAGCGCCTAAAGTCGTCGTAGCTAAACTTTGGGTTTGCCCTCTTGTAAAGACAGCTGAACCATGACATCTTGGCAATAAATCAATGCAAGCATCTAAATGTCTTATTTCGTCCATTTTACGACCATCTGGACGAATATGTTTTTCAGTAATTAATTTTCTTACGACATCACCTTCTAAGTTATGAAGGATTTTACCGACTTGTTTAATTTTATCATTTAGATTTTCATCTTCTAAATAAACATTAGTAAAATAGCCAATCGTTTCTTGTTTTAAACTTTCTACTTGTCTTACAGATTCCAATTTATCTTTAATTTGAATTCTTTTAAACATTTCTTCTTCAGCGTAACTAATTACTTGACTTTCAATATCTTTATCAAGTTCTGCCTTGTCAAGTTCTACTTTTTCTTTACCAATTTCATTAATAATTTCTTTTTGGAAAGCACAAAGTTTTTTAATAGCTTCATGTCCAAATAAAATACCTTCTAGAATTTCTTTTTCACTACATTCAGCAGCGCCAGCCTCGACCATACAAATAGCTTCGCTAGTTCCCGCAACGGTTAAATTCATTTTGGATTTTTCAAGTTGTTCAACACTTGGATTAATAATATATTCTTTACCAATTTTGCCAACAACAACACCCGAAACAGGACCATCAAAAGGAATCTCAGAAATACCTAAGGATAAAGAAGAGCCAAATAAAGCTGCCATTATGGGTGAGTTATCTTGGTCTACAGATAAAACGGTATTGATAACTTGGATTTCATTTCTTAAGTTTTCATCAAACATTGGTCTTAAAGGACGGTCGATAATACGAGCCGCTAAAGTTGCTTCGTCACTAGGACGTCCTTCTCTTTTAATAAATCCGCCTGGAATTTTACCTACGGAATAAAGTTTTTCTTGATATAGAACTTGTAAAGGAAAAAAATCTTGGGTGATAACATTCGTTCCCATAACAGAAGCACTTAAAACAACGGTATCGCCGTAACGAACTAGGCAAGCACCATTGGCTTGTTTGGCAAGCCAACCTGTTTCTATAACAATTTCTTTACCAAAAAAATCGAGTTTAAATTCTTTTTTCATACATTCTCCTTTATAAAGAAAAAGAGACACTAAAAAGATTAGTGCCTATTTTCTTAAATTTAATTTTTTAATTAATTCACGATAAGATACAACGTCGTTTTCTTTTAAATAATTTAAAAGTTTTTTTCTTCTTCCGACTTTCATTTGTAAACCACGTTTAGAATGATAGTCATGAATATGAGTTTTGAAATGTTCTGTTAAGTTGTTAATATCTTCAGTTAATAAAGCAACTTGAACTTCAGCACTTCCTACATCATTCTTATCTTTTTGAAATTCTTTAATGATTTCAGCTTTTCTTTCTTTAGTCATAGCCATAATCTTTTCCTCCTTCATTTATATAATCGGTTTATCCAAAGTAATTGACGAGGAAGTCAGAAAACTTCAGAAAAACTTCATTACTGGATTAGTATAATATATTTTAAGAAAGATTGCAAATACTTTTACTTAAATTTGCAAGTAACTTTTAATATTATCTCTTAAAGAATAATAATCTGGGACAATTAAATCACTTTCATTCACCCCAACTAAAACAGGTTCATACTTTTTATAGTTTAAAAGACACGCTCTATCATAGCCTTCAACTGCTAAAGAAGCAATCGTATCTACAGGAATATCAAATTTATGACGAAGATATTTTTCTTCGGTGTAGTCTTTTAAATTAATTTGTTTTCCCACATAAATTTGTAAGGATTCCCCTTTTTTTAGACATAGTTTAACACCCGTAATAAGGGGCACAGATAATTCTAATTGTTTATCTAAAAAAGGTAAAGTACTTGCTAATGGTTGGAATTTTGTATAAGAATTTTTACCAATAATAAACTGTGATCCCATTGTAATTCCCCCTTCGCGCTTTTCTATTCTACCATGATCAGTTTTAAAGTACAACTTAATTAGGGTAATAAAGGGCCCTTTGACCAAATAAATTATAAATTTTATTAAACTGGGTTCTATCATATCTTTTAATAGTGCCTGTAAAAGAATCGGATACTAAAACACTATGATTACTAAACCCCATAATAACCACACTATGTAAATCACCAAGCCAGTTGATTCTTTCACCTGTTGGTTTATAAATCCAAGAGTTATAAATTTCAGTATCTATAAGATTAATGGAAATCCATACTTGCACAGGAATACCATTTTGCACAAAATTTAAAACACTATCTAAGGAATGTCCTGTGTAATCAATCATACCAGTTTTAAACTTGTTAGCCACCGTTTGAATTGGCTTTTGATAAACACCATAGCCATCCGGATTTCTTGGATCTCCTACAAATTCTATCTCAGGATTACCTCCATATAAAGTACCATCTTCTAAGTAAGGAGCATCTCCTTTTGGCAAAGCTTCGATGATTTCATTAAGGGTAACATTTACGTTATAAAAACGCAGTAAATTATAAAGGGCAACACTTTCACAGCCATTAGGATAATTAGGATATTGAGAAAAAGTTGGAAAATTAGAAATTTCATAAGTAACTTCTTTCGGAATAATAGTAATTGTCCTTTTTTCTTTTGCAGTATTTCCTAAAGAGTCTGATGCTTCATAGTAAATAGTATACGTTCCTGGCACTTGATAATTTACTTTACTATCATCTACTGTAAAACTAACCGTCCCAAATCTTTTGTCTTCAGCCGTGACACCTGCATATAAATCTACCGTTTCTCCCACCTCAATAATAAGGGAAGATAACCCTTCAAAAACAGGAGGATCTTTATCTTCAATAATATTAAGGGTTGCATCCATATTGGCTTGATTACCATATTTATCCGTGACAATAATATTTACGGCTTGACCACCTAATTTCTTTTCAACCACGATAGGTTCCATCGAATACTCTGATAAATCTTCGACATTTACAATAAAATCTTCAACCGTTGGAAGTTCTTCATCAATATAAATTTCTAAATCCTGTACTTCTATTAAAGGAGCAGTCGTATCTACAATTTTAACAAGGATAGAATAAGTAAAAATATTTACCTTTAGTTTAACTTGATAATTTCCAACCTCTTTTAAAGCACTTAAATCTATATCCGTACTAGCCATTAGTTTTTCATCATTAATTAAGTCACTTAAAGAAATACTCTCGCCATATTCCTTAATAACATCTTTATTTATTCTTCTACCAATTTGAAAATAAAAGAAAGCATAACAACTACTTAGTATAACGAGAACAATTATAACAACACCTAATACTTTCAGCACTTTTTTATTACTTTGAGACACCACAGTTTACCACATACCTTTTATCAAATATATCATAATTAATAGGTAGATAAAAGAAGACATTTTCATTTATGTCAAGTCACTTTTTAAAATTTTCTTTCATAAAATAGGATAAGATTCTTTCTTTCGCACTTTTTAGCAACTTAAAAGAGGTTATGTTTTTTCCTATGTAAAAATAAATACACAAGGAGTATGTGTATGATTGATGTTGGTGAAAAAATTAGATATATAAGAGAAACTTATGATGTGAAAGGAAATGAACTGGCCGATATTTTAAACATTTCAAAATCTTCGATTTCACATTACGAAAAAAATGACCGCGATGTTCCTTTACGAAATCTGGTCAAAATATCCAATTACTTTGATTTATCTTTAGATTATATTCTCAATTTAACAGATATTAAACGTTATGAAGATTTAAAAAAGCCTGTCGATTTAAAAATCACTAGTGAAAGAATTAAACAAATTTGTTTAGATCAAAAATGGACGAATGTAAAAATGGCGAAAATACTTAATACAACCGAGTCAAATATCAGGAAGTATAAAACCGGTCAAACGCTTATCTTAACTGCTTTTGCTTTAGAGCTTGCCAGCAAATATAACTATTCTTTAGATTGGTTAACAGGTCGAACAGAAAATAAATTTATCAAAAAAGACATCTATCAAAAATCAAGATAAATGTCTTTTTTTATTATTTTAAATTGCTAATTAATTCGTCTTTTTTCATAGTAGAATAACCTTTTAAGCCTTGTTCTTTAGCAACTGCTTTTAATTCAGCTAAAGTCATTTTACTATAATCTTTTGTAGAAGCTTCTTCTTTAACTTCTTCTTTCTTTTCTACTTTTTTTGAAGTTTTTTCTTCTTTTACTTCTTCTTTAACAGCTTTTGTCTCTTTAACTCCGCCATTTAAAGCTTTTTTAGAAACTTCAACTAACTCAGTGAAAGCCTTAGGATTATCGATAGCTAATTCACTTAACATTTTACGGTTGATTTCAATACCAGCAATTGATAAACCGTTCATGAATTTAGAATAACTAATATCATTCATACGGCATGCTGCATTGATACGTGTAATCCAAAGTTTTCTGAAATCTCTTTTCTTTTGACGACGATCTCTATAAGCATAAGCTCCACTATGGAAAACTTGTTCTTGAGCCGTTTTATATAAACGATGTTTGCTACCAAAATATCCTTTTGCTTGTTTTAATACTTTTCTTCTTCTGTTTTTAGAAACAGTTCCGCCTTTAACTCTTGCCATATTTACACCACCTTACTAGATAACAGATTTAATTCTGCTAGCTTCTCCTTTGCTTAATGTTCCTTTGTTACGTCTTTGACGAATTTGTTTTGCACTATCTTTACTTGTTTTATGGTTACTGTTACTTAATTTGTAAGAAAGTTCACCATTTTTTTTCTTTTTAAAAACTTTGCTACTTGCTTTATGAGTTTTCATTTTTGGTCCTTTAGCCATTTTAACTTCCTTCTTTCTATTTTTTAGGTGCTAAGATGATATACATATTACGTCCTTCTTGTTTTACTGGCGTTTCTATAGTACTCATCTCATTTAATTTTTCAGCAAATTTATTTAATACTTCACGACCTAATTCTGGATGAGCCATTTCTCTTCCTCTAAAACGAATAGAGGCTTTTACTTTGTGCCCACGTGTTAAATAATCTCCTGCATTTTTAACTCTTGTTTCAAAATCATGAATGTCAATGTTGACTGATAAACGATATTCTTTAAGTTCTTTATTCGTTTCTCTTTGTTTTTTCAAAGCATCTTTTTGCTTCTTTTGTTTCTCATAACGATACTTGTTATAATCCATGATTTTCCCAACAGCTGGAGTGGCATTACCACTCATAAGTACCAAATCAAGACCAGCAAAATTGGCAATTGTTTTGGCATCTTCTAAAGATTTAACACCCATTTGTTCTCCATTAGGTCCGATTACCATTAATTCACTTACGCGAATATTATTGTTAATTGGTAATTCATCCGTCTTCTTTGCTATATCAATGCACCTCCATACAATGAAAAAGATGGATAGAAACCCTATCCACCTATTCATTTAAACAATTTTATAAAGATTTTTTCTTTTATTGTTTTAACCCAGTACTATGATACTAAGGTGAACAGATGGATAACTGTTTCTTCGTTCTTTTTCTATAACGTATTCAATACTACCAAAGTTATACGTCTTTGTCAATCATTTTTTTAGTTTTTATAAATGTTATAAAATGCATGTCTACCTGGATAGATAGCCTCATCACCAAGTTCTTCTTCAATTCTCATAAGTTGATTATATTTAGCAATACGATCAGTACGAGACATAGAACCTGTTTTAATTTGACCAGCATTAAAGGCAACAGCAATATCAGCAATGGTCGTGTCTTCTGTTTCTCCTGAACGGTGAGAAACAACTGCTGTATAACCATGGCTTCTAGCAAGTTCCATGGCGTCAAATGTTTCTGTTAAAGTTCCAATTTGGTTTACTTTAATCAAGATGGCATTTGCAATGTCTTTATTAATACCTTCTTGTAAAATACTTGTATTCGTTACGAATAAATCATCACCAACTAATTGAACTTTTTTACCTAAACGATCGGTAAGTTTTTTCCAACCTTCCCAGTCATTTTCACCTAAACCATCTTCAATCGAAATAATAGGATATTTGTTAACAAGTTCTTCAAACCAATCAATCATTTCATCTGTGGTTTTAGATCCTCCATGACTCTTTACTAAATCATACATTTTAGTTTCTGGATTGTAAAATTCACTGGCTGCCACATCCATGGCGATACAAATATCTTCACCTGGTTTGTAGCCAGCTTTTTCGATAGCTTCCATAATGCATTTTAATGGTTCTTCATTGTCTTTAAGATTTGGCGCAAAACCACCTTCATCGCCAACAGCAGTAACTTGACCAGCTGCTTTTAAAACACTTTTTAAGTTATGGAAGACTTCACTACCCATACGAATGGCTTCATGAATACTTTTAGCTCCAACTGGCATAATCATAAATTCTTGGAAATCGACGGAAGAATCCGCATGAGAACCACCATTTAATACATTCATCATTGGAACTGGTAATTTCTTAGCATTAGTTCCGCCTAAATAACGATATAAAGACATTCCATAATGATTAGCAGCACAACGGGCAACTGCCATACTAATACCTAAAATCGCATTCGCACCATATTTAGATTTATCTTTAGTGCCGTCTAATTCGATTAATTTTTTATCGATACCTACTTGATCAGTAACATCCATACCAATAATTTCTGGAGCAAGGATATCATTAACATTATGAACAGCAGTTAAAACTCCTTTTCCCATGAAACGTGATTTATCACCATCACGAAGCTCTAAGGCTTCACGTTCACCAGTAGAAGCTCCACTTGGAACACTCGCACGTCCCATCTCACCGCATTCCGTATAAACCTCAACTTCAACGGTTGGATTACCTCTTGAGTCAAGTACTTCTCTAGCATGTATATCTATAATTCTTGACATTTTTTATTCCTTCTTTCGAGTTATTATTATACCACTTGAAAATATTTAGGTAAATACTTGATGACTAAATTGTTTTGAAAACAAACCGATAAATATCGTCATCTTTTTCGTAAATACCGACTATTTGGTCGTTATGGGTCACAAAAATAAGGTCATCTTTGGCTTCTAAAGCAAGCTTATTACCATTTTTAACACGTCCAAAATTGACTTCATCTAGTTCTACTTTAGGATAAAGAAATAAATTTTCTAAAGTTTTTAAAGGATAAGTTTCGTTTAAATCATTTACGTTAACACATTCTTCTAAAGAAATGTTACCTTGTTTTGTCCTTTTTAAAGAGGTCATGGTTGCCACCATTTCCATTTCACTTGCCAAGTCTTCAATCAAGCTTCTAATATAAGTACCTTTAGAAACTAATACCCGAAAAGTAATTTCATCTTTTGATATATCTAAAACCTCTAGTTCTTTAATTTGTACTTGTCTTTTAGGTAAGGAAATTTCAATATTTTCCCTTGCATATTCATACAATTTTTTCCCATTTACTTTCACAGCAGAATATTTAGGAACCGTTTGTAAGTACTCTTTGGGAAATTTGGCAAAACATTCCTTAATTTTTTCTTCAGAAGGGTATTTATCATCCCTTTTTATAATTTTACCGGTAACATCCCCCGTATCTGTTAAAATGCCTAGTTTCATCGTAGCAATATATTCTTTTTCATAAGCGGTAATTTTTGAAACCAACTTAGTGTAAGAACCCAAACAGACCACCAAAACACCAGTAGCAAGTGGATCAAGTGTACCAGTATGTCCTACTTTTTTAGTATGATAAATTTTGCATATTTTATTAACGACATCACGACTTGTTACCCCTGACTCTTTATTTATAAATAATACACCATTCATTAAATACCCCTTAAAACTCTTTTTAATTCTTTTTTCATCGTTTCTTTGGCATAAACTGTTTTGGCAATTTTAATATCCTCTTCTGTTGGCAATTCATAATTTCCTGTTATAATATTGATTTGATCGCCATCCTTAATACGATAGTTTTTTTCAACACTATTACCATTTACAATGGCTAAACCCATATGTAGTCCAATAGTGGTATGAATGGAGTAAGCAAAATCCAGGGCAGTAGCGCCTTGAGGCAAACTACGACGATGACCATCACGATCAAAAAAATCGACTGTTTTCTTAAAAATATCTTTTTCTATCTTCTGAAAGAAAGCCTTATCATTAGAAGATTCATCATCAAAAGTAAAAACAGATTGAAACATTTGAAAGCCACCACGATGAAGGAAACTATCATAACTCATTCCATAGGCTGCGGTTGTTTCCATTTTTTTATCTCTAATTTTAACTAGATAGTTTTCTCCACTTGGTGAGGTAATAATATCATGTATAGAACGATAATCATTTGGCTTTGGATTACTAATAAAGTCCACAACCGATTTTGAAGGATATAAACCATTAACTATTCCTAAAGCCACATAACAATCTTTAAGATTTTGTAAAATAATTTTTAAAGATATCATATCTTCTGAAGCTTTTTGATTTTTTTTATAACGTTCAAAATCAAGATATAGACCATATAAATTTTTAATACGATACGTCACTTGACTAGCTATTTTTTCACGTGTCAAACCATCTTGAACGCTGGTCATAATGTCTTTCATTTCATTTTCTGACTTTAAAGCTAATATTCTTTCTTCTTCTGCGACAGCTTGATATTTATCAGGATAGGTATATTGAAAACAAATATCTTCTAACTCATTTTTAATACGATAAGCCCCCGTTCGTTCCGCTAAAGGGATGTAAACTTGAGTTGTTTCTAGTATTTTTCTTTTTCTCGTTTCTTCACTCCAGTACTTAGCAGTCCTCATATTATGAAGACGATCAGCAAGTTTTACTTCCACTACTCTTATATCACTAGCACATGAAGTCATTAATTTTCTTAAAGAAGCATAGGTAATAGCCTGTTTAGACATATCCACCCGTCTTCCTACTTTCGTAACACCTTCGACAAGTTTCACCACATCTTGACCACGTTCATTTTGAAAAAGACTTAAAATATCTTCAGCTGTGTAGTCAGTATCTTCAATAACGTCATGTAAAAGTCCTGCACAAACGGTCGTACAGTCTTTTTGACTATCAAGAAGAATCTGAGCAACCGCAATAGGATGTGTTACATATTCTTCTCCACTTTTACGATACACCCCGTTATGAGCATTCACAGCAAACTGATAAGATTTTAAAATATCTTTTTGTTCTTCTTCACTAAATCTTTCTAATCCATTAAGTAACATACGTTCCATATTTTGTCACACTCCTAAAACAAAAAACAGACGCTAAGTAGAGTCTGTTTATCTATTCTCATTAAAAACTCCACTTCGTTCAATGATTTCATACTATCATTTAAAAAAAGTAGTGTCAAGAAATAATATTTTAAAGTAACTTATGCATGTGCCCATTGCTTTCTTTAAAACCTATTTTTTCATAAAAAGCCTGACTTTGGTTGCATGCATCTAAAAAGCAACTAGTTAAGAAAGTTTCATAATATTCTCCAATAACATTTTTCTTTCTTAAAACATACTCTAGAAGTTCTTTGCCTATTTGTTCTTTTTGATAATCCTTTTTTATAAAAAGTTGATCAATATATAAGGATTTTAAATTAACACTGACATAACAAGCCCCTATAAGTTCAACTTCTTTAAAAGCTCCAAAGACTAAAACTTTACCATTTAAGATATTTTGTTCATAAAAAGTTTGATTAGCATTTAAATAATCAACATCCATATCAAAACATTCAAATCGCAGGTATTCTAATTGTTTCACAAGATTTTCATTTGGCAATATCAGTTTATAAGTAATGTTCATTAGATTTCCTTACTACGAAGTTGACCACAGGCAGCTGATATTTTACCACCAAATTCTCTTCTTACGGTAACATTTATTTTCTCTTTATATAAAGTATCATAGAAAGCATTGATATTTTCTTTCGGACTTTTTTTGAACTCGATATGATTCGTTTCATTATAAGGAATTAAATTAACATAGACATTCATCCCTCTTAAAAGATTGGCTAGTTCTTTCGCGTGACTCACTTTATCATTAACATTATCAAGCATAATGTACTCGATCGTAACACGTCTATTAGTTTTAAGAATATACGCTTTAATAGAAGACATTAACTCATCCATTTTATAGGCTTTACTAATTGGCATTAAAAGATTTCTTAAATGATCATTTGGGGCATGTAATGATATAGCTAAATTAATTTGTAAAGGAAAGTCACTTAGCTCTTTAATTTTTGGAACTAAACCACAAGTAGATAAAGTAATATGACGGGCCCCAATTTGAATACCTTTCGCGTCATTAATAATTAAAATAAATTTCATCACATTATCATAGTTATCTAAAGGTTCCCCGATTCCCATAATAACCACAGAATTAATCTTTATGCCACTTATTTTTTCAATAGCTAAGATTTGCCCTACCATTTCTGATGTCTCTAAATTACGAACTTTTTTAAGACGTCCTGATTCACAAAAACGACAACCCATATTGCAACCCACTTGGGAAGACACACAAACAGAATTCCCATAGTTATGTTTCATCAAAACAGCTTCTATCTTTTCGCCATCTTGAAGTTCAAATAAAAACTTTTCCGTATCGGTATCAATTTCTCTTTTTATGAGTTTAGGAAGATAAAGAGTAAAATCATTTTTCAATTTTTCTCTGATTTCTTTTTTTATATTAGAAAATTCTTCAATATTTTCACATCTTTTTTGATAAAGCCATTCAAAAACTTGTAAAGCTTTGAACTTCTTTTCACCAATACTTTCAAAATAATTTTCTAACTCTGTTCTCGTAAGACCATATAAATTCATCATGATCATCTCCGTTTCTAAAAAAGCGTAGAAATCTACGCGTTTATTTGCCAATTTAAAATTGTTTCTTTTTGAACACCATTTAAATAATCTTTGGTATTCATAGCTTTTTTACCAAAAGGTTTTAAATGCGTTACATAAATCGTTCCATCTAACACATCAATACCAATACTATTTTTGGTTACTTCTCTTACTTTACCTGGAGTGGTATTTGAATGAGGGACAAATGAGGCTTCTAAAATTTTAAATTCCTCACCATTTACTAAAATGTTAGCTGTAGGAAAAGGATTTAAACCTCTTATTTTATTAATGACTTCTTCACCACTTTTATTTAAATCAAGTCTTTCATCTTCTCTTTTAATATTGTAAGCATAACTTGCCTTTTCTTCGTCCTGTTTTTCTCTTTCGTTCGTGTGATTGATAATGCTTGGTAAAGTTTCTATTAAAAGATTAGCTCCTAAAGACGATAATACTTCATGAAGGGTACCTACATTATCTTCTGGTTTGATATCATAGATAACTTTAGAAATCATATCTCCCGTATCCATACCTTTATCCATATACATAATGGTAACACCTGTTTGTTTTTCTCCATTAATTAAAGCCCAATGGATGGGTGCTCCCCCACGATATTTGGGAAGTAAAGATGCATGAACATTAAAAGCACCTAACTTAGGTAAGTTTAGTAGAACCTCAGGAATAATTTGCCCATAAGCACAAGTAATAATTAAATCAGGCTTAGATGCCATGATAGGTTCATAGTCTTTTCTTATTTTTTCAGGTTGAAAAACAGGAATATTGTGTTTTACAGCGATTTCTTTCACGGGTGTCATTTGTTTTACTTTTTTTCTTCCTACCTCTTTATCTGGTTGACTAACGACTAAAACTACCTTGGTATTTTCTATCAATTTTTCTAATACAGGAACCGCAAAAGTAGGTGTTCCCATAAACACAACTCTTTTTTCTTTCATATGCCCTACTTTCTAAGATTTAAAGAATTATTATCTAAACTGTAATCTAAATTGTTAAAATATTCATCTAAAAGATCTCTTAGCTCTGTTAAGCTATAACTATCTTTGACTTCGTTTTCTGGTAGCCAATCTTGCCAATCTAAAATACGCCCATAAGTAACATCTAAACTGGTATCATAAGTATAGTCTTTATTAAAATCAACATAGTTTTGAGAAACTGTGTTATTTTGATAATTAATGGTATCGGTTGCCATAAAGCTTTTATCGGTATCAGCTCCAATAAAATATAAGCTTTGGATAGTACTATAGGCTTTTTTAGGAGAATCTGCTTTTACTTTATGATCATATTTATCATAGTAGGTAGTCTTTTTAACTTTTGCAAAACTACCATTTACAAAGTAATAATCACGGCTTTCTTTAGGGTCTTCATTTGGAGTATCTGTAATTAACCATATTTTATCACTATCATATAACTCTATACCCCGCATTGTGTCAAACACTTTATCTTCAGCTTTAGATGAGTATTCTACAGCTTTTTTGCCTAAACTCTTGGCTTTATTTAACCATTCTATTTTCTTTTCTTCATAATTTTTATCACTAGCTTCAACAACTAATGGATTTGTTAACATAAGAGTACCTATTAAAGTATAAGCACCCATTCTTTTTATTAATTTATAATTTTTCATTAATATCCCCTCGTTTCACTGATAATATATTACGGCACTTTCCTTGAAAAAGCAAGTTACGTATCGTTTTTTAAAAATTAAAATCAATATCTAAATCTACTTTAGTATAGGTAAATAAATCTTTTAAAACGGGTACTAATAAATCTGCCTTTTTATATTTGATACTTATCTCAAAATGATAAATTTTATTCATCATAAACACATTGGCAGCGGTTGGTCCTAAAATAATATAACCACTATCTAAATTTTGTTCTAAATAATTTTTAGCTTTCTTAGCTTCTTCTGCTACTTTCTCGTAGTCTTTGCTCTTAAAAATTAAATTAGCTAAATAATAAAAAGGTGGGTATTTCAAGGTTTTACGAATATTCATCTCATACTTATAGAAAGAAAAATAATCATTTTTAGAAACACATTTCATAATATAATTATCAGGATTAAAGGTTTGTAAAACGACTTCACCTTTTTTAGTATTTCTACCAGCTCTTCCACATGTCTGGGATAAAAGGGCGAAAGTTTTCTCGTTACTTCTATAATCTGGAATATTCAAAGTAGCATCCGCATTTAAAATGCCTACTAAAGTCACGTTAGGAAAATCAAGACCCTTACTTATCATTTGAGTGCCTAGTAAAATATCATATTTTTGGTTTTGAAAATCTTCAATAATTTGTTCATGCGTACCTTTTTTAGCGGTGGTATCTCTATCCATCCTAATAATTTTGGCCATAGGAAATTTTTTTTCTAAATACTCTTCTAATTTTTCCGTTCCCATACCATAATCGTTTAAGCCTTCTTCATGGCAGTTAGGACAAAGAGAACTATAATACTTTGTATAGCCACAGTAGTGACAACGAAGTTGATTAATTTTTTTGTGATAGGTCAATGTAATCTGGCAATTAGGGCAGCGATAAGTAAAACCACAATTAGAACAAGTTAAAGTGGTACTATACCCCCGACGATTAAGTAAAATCATAACTTGTTCTTTCTTTTCTATTTTTTCAGTTATTTTATTTTCTAATAACCGACTAATAATCGGATGACTTTTTTTGTTTTCTTCCGCCATATCGACTAAATAAACCTCTGGTAAAACGCTATCTTTAGCTCTTTTACTTAAATAAGTATATTCAAAAACTTTTTTATGAGCTCTTGCCATCGTACTTAAAGAAGGTGTTGCACTTCCAAGAACAACTGGAGCATGATGAATTTCACTTCTTTTTAAAATGACGTCTAACGCATGATAACGAGGATTATTTTCTTGTTTATAAGATTCTGAATGTTCTTCGTCTAAAATAAAAATACCAATATTTTTTAAAGGCGCAAAAGAAGCACTTCTCGCTCCAATAACAATGGAAACTTCTTCTTTTAATATCTTTCGCCATTCATCATATTTCTCAGCATCAGAAAGTCCCGAATGTAAAACCGCAATATTTGTTTGAAATACTCCTGTAAACCTTTCAATAAGTTGCGGTGTCAAACTGATTTCTGGAACTAAAACTAAAGCTGTTTTACCTTCTTTTAAGACATCTTTAATAAGATTGATATAAACCTCTGTTTTACCAGAACCAGTAACACCATGAAGAAGATAGGTTTTATTGGTATGAAATGCTTGTTTTATTTTCTCATATACCCTTTGTTGTTCTTCGTTAAGTGTTTTTTCGGTAGCTTTAGAATTTTTTATTTCATAACGATATTTTTCTTTATAAGTTTCTTGTAAAACATCTTTTTTAAGTAAAGTATTCATAGCCGAAGAACTAATAAAACTAATTTCTTTTTTTAGGATTTCTTCTTGTTCTTTAAAAGCTAAAATAATTTCTTTTTGTTTTTCATTTTGAGCTATCTTTAATGCCTCTTCATAAGGCATTTTAAGAGATAAATAACTCTGTTTTTTAATATTAATATTTGTCCCTTTTTTAGCTTTTAAAGCTTTAGGTAACATCGCATCATAACAGCTAGTAAGACTTGATAATGTTTTTTCGTGAAGAAATTTGCCTAAGATAAGCATTTCTTCTGTTAAAACCGGTTCTTCATCTAAAACTTCTAAAATCTCTTTGGGATTAAGAGGAGCTTCATCTGTTAAAGACACAATATAACCTTCCAAAGTTAAATGATTAAAAGGAATCAGTACTCTTTTACCAATCGCTATTTTATTTTCTAAAGAAAAAGGCACTTTATAAGTAAAAGTTTTATCTAATTTTTTATTTTTTATTTCTGTTAAAACGTTTATATACATAATCCATCACAAAGATATTTTAACATGGAATAATCTTTAAACAAAATAGTAATGTTTTAAAAAAACAAAAAAAGCCAGTCATCAAACTTATGAGTTTGAACTAGCTTTTTATTTCAAGATGATAAAGATAGTCATTATTTTATTTTTTTACACTTACCTTTTTTGACAAGATACACATTTTCTGAGATTTCCATGAAAGGTTTGTCATTATAAGAATCGGTATAAAAAGACTTTACTTTTGCTTTAGGAAAAACTTCTTTAAAAGTTTCAACTTTATTTTTTTGAAAATTAAGCATGGTAATCTTACCAGTTTCAATGTCTATTTTCGTATCCAAAATGTGATCTGTATTTAAAACATCTTTTATTTCTTCAATTAAAAAGGATGGACAAGCTGTGGAAATAACATCATTAGGCGTAATTTTTTTTAACATATGAGGATAAAGTTTTTCGATATTTAAAAGCCAAAATTCTTTGATACATTTCAAAGTAAACTCCTTATTTTCCATAAAAACACCCATAAATTTTTCTAGACGTTTAACAAAATCCTCAGGTGATAAAAGACACAACTTATATAAAACTAAAAGATATAAAAAGTTAGGTAAATATTTTATGAGACTTTTTTTCTTTTTCACCATAAAAAGGGCAAAATCAAAAGAACTTTCGCCATTATAAATGGTATTATCAAAATCAAAAACTTTCACTAACGACTTTTCCCTTTCCTTTCCATTAATTCTTCTTCATAAATTCTTGCTTGGACTTCTTGTTGTAAAACTATTTTTTGTCTAATTTCATCTTCCAAAAGAGTAATTTTTTTTAAGTAATTACGATAAGCTTTATTACCAAGCTCATGAAGATACTTATCTTTTAATATTTGTTTTGTTTTAGATAGTTCATTCATGGCTAGTTCAAATTCGCCATCGGTGGCATTTTCATCTAAATACATAACCATTTGAAAAAGGCGTTTAAAAACATGATTAAATTGAGCATTCAAAACATTTTTCTTAAGTTCTGGTTCGTAAATATATATTTCTTTCACATCAATAAAATTAGGTCGAGGACGAAGATTAAAAGAAAACTTCATTCCTCCCCATTTAAATTTACGATTTGTTCTTCTTTTTTTTCTTGTTTTATTTAACTCATATGAAACCATTTTAACCCCTCCTAATCAAGTAAGTCACTACGTCTTTTTTTGGTGTTTTCTAAAGCCATCTCTTCTCGCCAGGCGTCAATTTTTTTATGATCACCGGATAAAAGAATATCAGGGACTTTCATTCCTTTGTATTCATATGGCTTTGTGTATGTAGGATAATCTAGCAAGTTTTGGGTAAAAGAATCTTTTTCATGAGATGATTCTTTAATCACACCTTTTAAAAGCCTTGTTACCGCATCGGTTACTACCATGCTAGCTAACTCTCCACCCGTTAAGACATAATCGCCAATAGATATTTCCTCATCGACAAAAGAACGAATTCGTTCGTCAAAGCCTTCATAATGACCACACACTAAAATTAAATGTTTTTCTTTAGATAAAGAAATGGCTTTTTGTTCTTTAAAAGGCACCCCTTGAGGGCACATCAAAATGACTTTGCTATCTGGTGTCTTATAATGCAAAATAGCTTCAATTAAAGGTTCACAACGTAAGACCATTCCTCCGCCTCCCCCATAAGGCGTATCATCTACTTGGTTATGAGGTAGTGTAGAAAACTCACGAAAATCAATCACATTAATTTTAACAAGCCCTTTTTCTCGTGCTCTTTTTATAATAGATTCTTCTAAAAAGCCTTCAAACATCTTTGGAAAAAGAGTGAGAATATCTATTTTCATATTATCAAGTCCTCCCCATTTTGGGTATAAATCGTTTTATCTTCTAGAGAAATTTCTTTAATAAATTCTTTTTGATAAGGAATATAAAAAGTTTTAACCCCTTTTACCCTTAGCAAAATACCAACCTTATTATACATAATCTCTTCTACCTTGCCAAGTACTTTCCCATTTTCTAAGATAGAAAAACCTACCATTTCTTCTGGGATAATATCTTTACTTGATAAGGCACTTTCTTCTTTTTGAAAGTAAACTTTCTTATTGCGAAAATCTTCTACTAAGTTAATATCTTTAAGATTATCTAATTCTATTAAATAAAAGTGTTTAAAAAGACGGACTCCACTTATTTCGTGTTTTTCACCATTTATGTAAACTATTTGACCTTTTTTTAAAATTTGGTCTTTTAAAGAAAAATCACTGTAAAATTTTAACTCCCCTTTTACCCCATGAGTCATGGTCGTATATCCTAGATAAATCATTTTTTTACCTCCTAAATTCATACATAATAATAGAAGCACATACCCCAGCATTTAATGATTCACAATTTTCATTCATTTTAATATGTAGGTAATCTGTAGCTTCTTTGGCAATACTTTCCTTTACACCACGTCCTTCGTTACCGATAATAAAAGCACTTTTTAAAGGAAAGATCATTTCTTTTAATTCTTTTCCTTTCGTAACATCCGTTGTATAAATACGATAACCACATTTCTTTAAATAAGGAATAAATTCTTGTAAATCTTTTCTAATAATATTTTTAGTAAAATGCATACCTTCCGTACTTCTTATTACTTTCTCGTTATATAAATCCACCGTGTCTAGGCTAAGACAAATGGTATCAAAGGAAAAAGCCGAAGCACTTCTTATAATCGTACCTAAGTTACCTGGGTCTTGTAACCCATCTAAGATAATTAAAGGTCCATTTACTTCGTATTCTTTATTTTTATAAACGACCGCGAAAATTTCATCTGGTGTTACTTGCGAAGATAATTTTTTTAAAATCTCTTTTGTCACGACGTAATGAGGACTAAAAGCGCTTTCTTTAGAAGATATAATTTCTCTAACAAGATTATTTTTTAATGCTTCCTCGACTAAATGGGCTCCTTCAACAAGATAAACTCCCTCAGCATCACGAAATTTTTTGTCTTTTAATTTTAACCAATATTTTACTTTTTCATTTTGTAAAGATGTAATATTCATTCTTTTAGCCTCCTTCTTGCCTCTTTATAATGAGGATAATATTCTTCCACATGCCGCCAGAAATTAGCACTATGATTGGCTTCATAAAAATGACAAAGCTCATGGATAATGACATAATCTAGTAAATCTAAATCTTTTTTTAATAGTTCACTATTTAAAGTAATTGTTTTTTGGGTTAAGTTATTCACACCCCATCTGGTTTTCATTTTTCTAATCTTTAAAGTAAAAAAAGGAATGTTTTTAAAGAAAGGTAAAATACGTTCTACTTCACTTTTAAAAACTCTTTCGGTTTCAACATTATAAAACTTTTGCAAAGCTTGTTCGCTTTTTACATGAATTTTTTCAGCTTCAAAATAAGGATGAGAAACACTTTCATAAATAATTTGATAAGGCTTGCCTAAATACCAAAAATCTTTATCTTTCAAAGCTTCTTTTTCTTTTTGCTTCAACATACTTATGATTTTAGGTTCATTTTCTTTAATAACTTTCATGATTTTTTTAGTTGTCATAAAAGGATTACAAGTAACCTCTAAAGTTTTTTCATCACGAGCTCTGATATATAAATTTTTATTATTTTTATAATGAATCACAAGTTCAATTTCCTTATTATCTATTACTATTTTCATGTTATGTTTCACTCCGTAATTTCACTATTAAGTAAAAAATCATATTGCAGTTTTTTACCAAGTTGATACATCTTTTTTAAAGTTTCTAATTCTGTTTTTTTTAATATTTTTTTATCATTTAAAAAAGATGACATTTTTTCAAAAATTTCTTCATTTTCATTCCAAAAATGACTATATAAGTAAATATAAGGATAAGATGATTTATCTATATTTTCTAAATCACTCTCCAAGTTATTTCTTATCTTTTGAATTTCTTTCATGACTCTTTTACCTTCCACACTTTTATGACGAATGGTAAAAGCATAAAAAACAAAACAAATTGTTAATAAAAAAGATATCCAAGGTAAAACAAGAGTTACTTTAAAATAAATACTTGCAAACAAAACAAATAAAATAATAAGTAAGGCAAAAATACTTGTAATAATTTCTAGGCCATTCTTTTCGTAAAAGCCACATTTTTCGGTTTCTTTGATAACGCATAAACGCCACGAATTATAAAATTTCTTAAAACGATAGGCTGTCTCATTATTGGTCAAATATTTGTGCCATTCTTTTAACGAAAGTTTATTATCTTTTCCTACTTTTTCAAAAAGAAAATCAAGAATCATTTCTTCGGTATAATTTAAATTTTCTTTATTTTTCAAAGTTAAAGTATCTCTACTATAAGTGATTTTTTCTTTTTGGAAAAGTTCTAATACAGAAAGGCAAAAAACACTTTTATGATTGCCATCAAAATAAAAATCACTTAAAATTGCGATGGGATAAGAAAGTCCTTCTTTTTTTTCACTCTTCGCATTTTTACGGCGAAATCTAAGTAAAAATAAGCCCCAAAAACTGAATAATACCACAAGGAAAACTTTGCAAAAATTCATAATAACATTGGTAATTAATTTGGTTTGTTCTTCTTTTTGTTTATCTATTTGTAATTGTTCATCTTCTAATAAAATAATATCTTGATAGGCATTTAAACCACTTTGTTTGTCACTGGATACTGCTAAAACAACATCTTCATCAAAAAGGAAACGAACAGATACTTCTGTATTTCTCTTAAGTTTATTAAAGTTAGTTTGAATGGTTTTCGTATCTAAGATAATTGTTTTACTTGTAATATCTCCATGTAAAAAGCTTTTAAAAGTCTCGGTATTTAAGCGGTTAGGAAAATGAAATCGAAGTGAAAAGCTAGGAATATCTTTATCAAAATTATTTCTTAAAAAGGACCAATAAAATTCTTCACAATCTAAGTGTTTTACTACCACATCGTAAATATCATACTCGATTAAAAAAGCAACATCCCCTTCTTCTTTTGTATAATAAAGAGTTAAATCTTTGCCATCTTGAATACTCGATTCCACATAATCTTTTTCTTTCGCATCTTCTTTATAATAAGCTTTTGTAAATTTAGTAAAATCTTTATTAAAAGTATCAAAAGTAATTTCATCATCAAGTGACAAATAACCTAAAGAAATATTTTCAAGACCCGTGCCATTATAAATGGCATCTTTTGTTAAAAGAGGAGGTTCATGTGTTTCTAAAGAAGCATTTTTATAAGTTAGCCGTCTAGAAAAACTAGAAAAGCTACCCGTTACTTCAATTAATTCTTTAACATGCATGCTGCCATCTTCTCTTAAAGTGACATCTACTAAAAAATTAGAAACGTCCAATCTTTCTAAGGCATAAACATTTAATGGTAGTATAAGTAACAAAATAATGAAACTAAACTTCCTTATTTTTCTTTGCATTTTTTCACCTTCTTTAAAAATTAACCTTTTTTGACTTCGATAACTGGCAAGATGTATGCAGGTGTCGTGACAGACACACTTTGATAAGCATTCGATACATTACAAACCGAAGAATTTTTGCCATCAATAATATTAAGTAAATGAAAAGGTCTTGGAAGTTTACTAACAAAAGAGCCTATTTCATCTTGTTTTAAAAAACGCACATAAATTTCTTGAGTAATTCTTTCATTACTACTATTGGTATAAGTCTTAGGATAACGAATACTACCGTTATTCGTAGTAAAGGTCTGAGCTACTAATTTTTCTTTTTTTAAAACGGTTTGTAAACCCGTATGATTTGAAAACCAATCTAACAAAGCTTTAGAAGTAATCGTTTGACCATAGTTTTGATTATTTATTTCTGCTGTAGTTGGTAAAAAAGAAGGCATACGATAAATATTATTGTTATAAAAATAGCAATATTCTTGCCCAAATGTACTATTTGAATTTACACTTCGACACGTTCTTACTAAGCACTTACTTTGCATTTTTCCATCTTGAGTGGCATCACAAGTTCCATAATATTCATTTTTGGTAGTTCCCATTCTTCCGACCGTATTTACCATTTCTTGAACAGTAAGACCACGCGTCATAATCAAAGTGACAGTAGAACCATTATCTTTTACTACTAGCCAATCTTCTCTAGCAAAACTTACACTTTCCCCCACCGTATATGTTTTATTTTGCAGGCTTGAAACCAAATAAGCACTCTTTGCTTCTAAATTATCGTAAATATCTTTTTTTATTGCATTAACTAAAATTCTATTTTCGGAAGCCGTGGCTAAAATAGCGGCCATCAAAAGAGCAAATACTAAAAAAAAGGAATAAATTAAAGAAGTCGCAATAAAACCACCATTATTTTTCTTTTTTGGTAACATGAATGTACCCCTTTCTTTTCTTTCTTCTATCTTATCACAAAAGTGGACCGAAAATCCTTAAAATTTGGCCAATTAATAACTTCACTTTGGAATAATTTTTACATTCTTCTAAAGAAACTAAATGAGATTTTTCTATCATATCATGATAATCTTCGTTCATTTTAATAATAGCTTTTGTCTTATACATTAAAATAGCATCTTCAAAATGAAGATATAAACTACGATAATCTAAATTCACGGTACCTACAATCGCTTCTGTACCATCTTTTAACATCATTTTTAAATGCGTAAAACCATCTTTATATTCGTAAATTTCAATATTTTCTTTAATGAGTTCTTTGTAATAAGTTTTAGCTACATAATTTATTAATTTCTTATCAGGAATCCCTGGTAAAACAATTCTTACTTTTACACCCTTTTTAGAAGCATAAATAAGTGAGCCAATAATCTCATTATCTACAATAAAATAAGGCATGGCAATATCTAATGTTTTTGTAGCTGTTTGAATTAAATAAAGATAACTCATTTTACCCGTACTCACTACATTTGTTGGCGATACTCCATAGAAATTAATAAAACCATCCTGTTTTTTTACCATATGTCTTTTGATATAAGGAGTATAGTCTTCTCTTTTGGTAAAGTTCATTAAGTTCCAAGATTCTAAAAATAAAACTGTCAAACTGTTAACAACAGAACCCTTTACTTTCAACATATTATCTTTCCAGTAGCCAAAACGTTTGATTTTATTAATGTATTCACTCGCTAGATTAATACCACCAGTATAAGCGATGTCGCCATCAATCACGATAATTTTACGATGGTCGCGATTATTGTAGTGAGTAGAAACTAATGGAACAACAGGTGAAAATATTTCACATTTAATGCCATAATCTTTTAATATTTCTGGATAATTTTTAGGAAGAAGCATAAAGCTACAAGTGCCGTCATATAAAACTCTTACTTCTACACCTTCTTTTGCTTTCTTTTTTAAAATATCTAAAATACCTTGCCACATCTCATCATTAGCAATAATAAAGAACTCTAAAAAAATAAATTTTTGGGCTTTTTGAAGTTCTTTTAATAAATCAGGATAAAACTCTTCTCCACAAGGAAAATAGGTAGCTTCTTCATTATAATAAGTAGGATTATGTCCTTCTTTATAAAGATAATTCATATGCAAATATAAAGATTTATTCTTCTTTTCAAGATTACTCATAACTGTTTCATTTTGACTTAAGTACTTATAGTTTTCCATCTTAAAAAAATCAAGACGTCTTTTTAAAGATTTTACAGTCACTTCTGATTTACAAAACAAATAGAAAAAAGCCCCAATACCAGGTAAAGCTAAAACTAAAATAATCCATGATGTTTTAAATTCACTTGCCATACGAGAGTTGATGATAAAAACAACTAAAATAAGCGAAAACGCAGTCATTCCACCAACCAACAAAACAAAGTAATCTTTAAAGAAAAGATAAACAAGAAAAATAATTCCTAACTGTACAAGAACAGAGATAAAGGCAAGAGTTGCCCTGCTAAATAGTAATTTAAATGGAAATATAATTACTTTACTTATCTTTTTGGTCATTTTTAACTCCAAACAAAACTAAAATATTTTGCATAAAAACAAGAAACTCACTAATGACAATTAAACTGGCCAAATAAAGATTTAACTCACTACTTGGAAAAGGATTAATAACAATTACAATTCCTAAAATAATATCAACAAGAGCCATTACAAATAAATAAGACCATACTTTACTTTGATAATCTTTTATAATTAAAGATATTGTTAATTGACTTGCATTTTGATAAATAATATAAGCTCCTAATAAAACACAAATAATCTGGCTAAATAAAGCATTTTGAAAGAAACTTGTTATGCCAAAAGAAATCATTATTAAAGCATTAGTAAGCTTTTTTGAGTAAACTTTCTCTTCACCTTTTAATCTAAAATATAATAAAGAATTAATAACACCTACAAAGATAGCTCCATAGCCAAAAATACTAACGGCAACGGATATAAAATTATCAGGATTTTGAAACAATACAAGAGCAAAAACAATAAGTAAAAGAGGAGCAATTAAATTCGTAGTAGCCCCTTTTTTAATATTTTTTAATACTTCTTTATCTTCTAAATACATCTTACCACATTCCTTCTTAAATTGATTTTAACAAACCCCTTCTCTTTTTACAAGGAAAATAAAAAAGGAATAAACTTTTATATTATTTATTCCTAATCAAGCTACTCATGCAGTTATCTTTTTAATTTCTTCTTCAGATAATTCAGTAACTTTTTGAATAATTTCTAAGGAGATATTTTCAAGTAACATATTTTTTGCAATTTCAATATTTCGTTCTTTTTTACCTTCACTTTTACCAATATCAATACCAGCAGTTAAACCAGCTTCAGTGGCTTCTTTAAGCTCAGTATTATGGCACTTTTCTTCATCTTCTTCCTTAGTCATATAACTAAAGAATTCTGGGTCTTCATTTACTTTCTTAACTTCATTCATAAATTTCATTACCTTTCTATCATTTGACAATTTTGCCAAGTCTTCTTCATTTAAATCAAGCATAATTAAATACTTGAATTTCTGAATGTTTACTTCGTCTTTAGCATACCAATAATTTAAGACTTTGTCCATATTCCATTCGACAATTTTAAAGTTACGAACAAAGTTTTTCTCACCATCATTCAAAGTATAAATCCGACATATTTTATTGTCTTTCTTATTCATACCATAAGTAAGATTTAATTGGATGATTAAAGTATCTTCACTGTAGCTATCACCTTTTAAAGTGTATCTACTGTAAACATTACATAAGAAGGCTAAGTTTCTGGTATGAAGATAATCTTTAGGTTCTGAGTTAATCTCAATACCAATATAACCTTCACTCGTTTTTAAAAGTAAATCACAATACTTTTTACGAGTATTAATATTACCTTGAAGAGTTTCCACATTAAGTCTTTGAATCTCATAGACTTTAAGATTTAAAGTAAGCTCTAGTAAAGCTACTAATAAATCCTCGTTTTCTTCTTTTAAAAATACTTCTTTAAATGTTCTGTCGTAACGACAACTGTAAAATTTTTTTGTTTCTTCTAATTCTCTTATCATGTCTAGTGTCCTTTTAACTTTGCTAGCTTTAAATTATCCTTCTACTTATATATACAAGAAAAATCTTTGATTTCCTTTTTTTTATGTGTAATTTGTCAAAAAAATTTTAATAAATAAAAAATAAGCACATTTAAGGCTTATTTTGGTAAGTTTACATATTATTTTTTATGTTTAAAATTTCTTCTTTTGATAATTCAGTAACTTTTTGAATAATTTCTAAGCAAATATTTTCAAGAAGCATATTTTTGGCGGTGGCTATTTTTTCTTCTTTTTTACCTTCATCTCGTCCAATGTCAATACCAGCTACTAAACCAGCTTCAGTGGCTTCTTTAAGTTCGGTGTTATGACACTTTTCTTCATCTTCTTCTTTGGTCATATAACTAAAAAATTCTGGGTCTTCAT
>CAJLEF010000003.1 GCA_905205665.1 uncultured Bacillota bacterium
TCACGTGAAACATTGTTTTCTTTATTCTTTATTTTTATGTTTCACGTGAAACATTGTTTTCTTTATTCTTTATTTTTATGTTTCACGTGAAACATTATTTTTTATTCTTTATTCATATGTTTCACGTGAAACATTTTAATTAAAATAAAAAAAAGAAGAAATTAATCTTCTCTTTTATCTTCAGCTATTTCTTCATCTTTATTTTCATGTTCTACAATACTTATAGTAGAAACAATTTGATTATTTTTTAAATTAATTAATCTGACTCCCTGCGTTGCTCTACCTAAAGTAGAAACTTGATCTAAAGGTAATCTTATTAGCATGCCTGTGTTTGTAATAACAATAACATCTGAATCATCTTCAACAAGTTTAAATGAAGCAATAATACCGTTCTTTTCAGTTATGTTTAAAGCTTTTACACCTTTGCTTCCTCTACTTGTTTGTCTAAATTCTCGAACATTTGTTTGCTTTCCGTATCCTTTAACTGTAACAATTAAGATTTTATCGTCCTCTGTAGCAATTTCAACGCCAATACATTCTGCATCTTCAAGATTAATACCACGTACACCGCTTGCTGTTCTACCCATGACACGAATACTTTCCTCGTTAAATTTAACCATTCGACCAGATGAAGAGCCTAATAAAACCATATCATTACCAGTTGTTTTACGTACACCTATTAATTCATCAGTCTCTCTTAAAGAAATACATATTTTACCATTTGTACGGATATTATCGAATTCTTCTATAGCAGTTTTCTTAACAACACCTTTCTTAGTTGCAAATAGTAAATATTTTGAACTTTCATCTTTAGAAATCTTTATCATCGAATTAATAGATTCATCTTTATCTATTTGAAGTAAGTTGATAATAGGAATTCCTTTAGATTGACGACTAAATTCAGGTATTTCATATCCTTTTAAACGATATACCTTACCTTTATTTGTGAAGAATAATACGTAATCATGTGTTGATAAGCTCAATAAATGCTCTACAAAGTCTTCTTCGTTAGTTCCCATGCCTTTTACCCCAACACCACCACGATTTTGTGATTTAAAGGTATCTGTTGTTGTTCTTTTAATATAACCTTTGTTTGTTAAGGCAATCATAATATTTTCTTCTGGAATTAAAGATTCATCTTCAATATACTCAATAGCAGTCATATCAATATTTGTACGTCTTTCATCAGCATATTTTGCTTTTATTTCAAGTAATTCATCCTTAATAATTCCTAAAACTTTTTCATCACTAGCTAATATTGCTTTATATTCTTTTATAGCTTCTAATAATGACTGTAATTCTGCTTCAATCTTATCTCTTTCAATGCCTGTTAAACGTCTTAACTTCATTTCTAAGATTGCGTCTGCTTGAATCTCATCTAAACCAAAGCGACGAATAAGTTCACTTTTTGCAACTTCGTCTGTATTTGATTCACGAATTACTTTAATTACCTCATCTAAATGATCTAAAGCAATCTTTAAACCCTCTAAAATATGAACTCTAGCTTCAGCTTTTTTCAAATCAAATTTCGTACGTCGAATGATAATTTCACGTTGATAATCGATATATTTAGAAATTATATCTTTTAAAGGCAATACTACTGGACTTTTTTGATCTAACATTAAGAAATTAATACCATATGTTGTTTGTAATTGTGTATGTTTATATAAATTGTTTAAAACAACATTTGCATTTGCATCTCTTTTTAAGTAGATAACTACTCTAACAGGGTTTTCTAAGTTTGATTCCTCATGTAAATCACTAATGCCATCAAGTATTTTTTCTCGAACAAGTTCTCCTATACGTGATTGAAATTCGGCTTTATTAACTTGATAAGGTAGCTCAGTAACAATAATACGATTTTTACCATTATTTTCATCTATTTCTACCTTACCACGAATTGTAATACTACCACGACCCGTTTCATAGGCCTTTTTAATACCACTATTACCTAAAATAGTGCCTCCTGTTGGAAAATCTGGACCTTTAATATATTGCATTAAGCCTAAAGTATCAATATCATGATTGTCGATATAAGCTACACAACCATCAATAACTTCCCCTAAATTATGAGGAGGAATGTTAGTAGCCATACCAACGGCAATACCCATAGTACCATTTACTAAAATATTTGGAAATCTACTTGGTAAAATTTCTGGTTCTTTTTCCGTTTCATCAAAGTTAGGGACAAAATCAACAGTATCTTTGTTGATATCTCTAACCATTTCTAGAGAAAGTTTAGACAAACGAGCTTCGGTGTAACGCATAGCGGCAGCTCCGTCGCCATCCATATTACCAAAGTTACCATGTCCATCAACAAGCATATGTCTAAAACTAAATGGTTGAGCCATACGAACCATCGCATCATAAATTGATGAGTCGCCGTGTGGATGATATTTTCCCATTACATCACCAACAATACGCGCACTTTTACGGTGTGGTTTGTCTGGGGTGTAATTAGATTCATACATAGAATATAAAATCCTTCTATGTACTGGTTTTAAACCATCTCTTAAATCAGGTAAAGCACGAGAAGCTATTACACTCATAGAATATCTAAGAAAGGAATCTTGGACTTCTTTTACAACATTATTTTCAACTATTCTATCCATACTAAACCTCCTAAATATCTAGATTTTCAGCAAATCTTGCATTTTCTTCAATAAATGTTTTTCTTGGAGAAACGTCATCTCCCATTAAATCAGAGAAAACTTGATCTGCAGCCATCGTATCTTCTACAGTAATTCTTTTTAACACACGATTTTCAATGTGCATAGTTGTATTTCTTAAGTCAATTGCGTCCATTTCACCTAAACCTTTGAAACGATTAACAATAGGTTTGGCATTTGGTGGCAATGAAGCACGATATTCTGCTAATTCTTCATCAGTTTGAACATATTTTATTGTTTTACCATATACCACTTTATATAAAGGTGGTTGAGCAGCGTAAACATGACCAGCTTCAACAATAGGTCTAAAGAAACGATAAAATAAAGTTAATAACAATATTCTGATATGATCACCATCAACATCAGCATCGGTCATAATAATAATCTTATGATAACGTAATTTTGATAAATCAAAATCATCGCCTATTCCTGTACCAAACGCGGTAATAATAGTTCTAATTTCTTCGTTTGCAAGAGCTCTATCAAGACGAGCTTTTTCAACATTTAATATTTTACCTCTTAAAGGTAGAATTGCCTGAGTTTTAGGGATTCTAGCATCTTTAGCAGAACCACCGGCACTATCTCCTTCGACTAAAAATATTTCTGAAATAGAAGCATCTTTACTTGTACAGTCAGATAATTTACCAATGGTATTAAAGCCGTCTAAGGCTGTTTTACGGCGTGTTAATTCACGCGCTTTTTTTGCTGCTAAACGAGCTCTTGAGGCTGTCATACACTTATCCACAATAGCACGAGCAGCATCCGGATTTTCCATCAAGAAACGTTCAAAACCATTAGAGAAAATATCGCTTGCTATTTTTCTAACTTCACTGTTACCAAGTTTTGTTTTTGTTTGACCTTCAAATTGAGGGTTAGGATGTTTACAAGATACAATCATCACAAGACCTTCTCTTGTATCTTCTCCTGTAATACTGTCGTCGTTATCTTTTAAAATTTTGTTGCTCTTAGCATAATTGTTGATAACTCGAGATAAAGCTTGTTTTACACCATCTTCATGCGTTCCACCTTCTGTAGTATGAATATTATTAGTAAAAGAATAAATTTGAGAATTATAGGAATCGTTATATTGTAAAGCAACTTCGATTAAAACGTCATCTTCTCTTCCTTCGACATATATAACATCGTCAAATAATGGTTCTTTATTCTTGTTAAGCATATTAACGTATTCAATAATACCACCATTATAGTGGAAGATTTCTTTTTTCTCATCTTCTCGATGGTCAATTAATGTAATGCGAATGCCTTTATTCAAAAAAGCCATTTCTTGTAAACGTTTATGTAAGATATCCCAGTTATAAACCGTTGTATCAAAACATGTTGGATCAGCGTGGAAGGTAACGGTTGTACCAGTTCTATCCTCACTACACTTATCCACAATTTTTAATGGTTCTACAGGATGACCACCGTTTTCAAAACGCATAAAATATACATTACCATCACGATAAACTCTTACTTCTAACCAGTCAGATAAAGCATTTACAACACTGGCACCTACACCGTGAAGTCCACCTGACACTTTGTATCCACCACCGCCAAATTTTCCTCCAGCGTGTAAAACAGTAAAAATAGTTTCAATCGTGGATAACCCAGTTTTACTATTCATACCAGTTGGCATACCACGTCCATCATCTTTAACAGTAATAACATTGCCTTTACCAATTTCAACTTCGATATCATCACAATATCCCGCTAAAGCTTCATCTACAGCATTATCTACAATTTCCCAAACAAGATGGTGTAATCCAGCTTCATTTGTATTACCAATGTACATACCAGGTCTTTTTCTAACTGCTTCAAGACCTTCTAAAACTTGAATATCACTGTCACTATAGTGTTCAACTTTTTCATTTTCCATGGTTACTCTCCTTTACAACTTGTCCATTATTAATTTCTAGTTCCTTATAGGAAAATTTTTTCAAAAAATCTAATGTATTAAGTTCTGTTGTCGTAATAAAAGTCTGAACATCTGGCTTTAACAATTCCAAAATATGTTCTATTTTCTCGACATCAAGTTCACTAAACAAATCATCTAAAATCAATAGTGGATAATTTCCTGTTTTCTCTTTAAATATTTCTAATTCACTAAATTTATAAGCAATAATCGCATTTTTTTGTTGACCTTCACTACCATAATCTTTTAAATCCTTACCGTCTAATAAAAAACATAAATCATCCATGTGAATTCCAACATTTGTTTTACCAAATTTTAAATCTTTTTCAAAATTTTTGTTGTACAACTCTAAAATTTGTTCTTTAGATAATTTATCATATTGAGAATGATATAAAAGTTCTAAATTATCTAAATCTGTTATTTTTTTGTAAACATCGGCAATATACTTTTGCATATTTGTGATAAAATCTAATCTTTTTTGATAAATTTCATAGCCAAATTCAATAAGTTTCGTGGTCAAAATATTTAAATAGTCTGACGGCTGAGTAGAATCAATTGCCATTTGCCTTAGGTAAGCATTTCTCTGTTTCAAAAGTGTTTGATATTGATTAAGCGCTCTTAAATAAGAAATATCAATTAAAGAAATAGAAATATTTAAAGTTTTTCTGCGGGTACTTGGAGCATCTTTGATAAATTTTAAATCATCAGGATGAAACAAAACTAAAGCTATATTAGTAATGTAATCACTTATTTTTTTGATTTTCTCACCATTTATTTTGACCGTTTTACCTTCCTTAGTTAGGTAAACACGATAATTATAGGCACCTCTTTTCTCGATATCTCCTTCGACACGTGCAATATCTTTAGAAAAAGTAATAAGATTTTTCTCGTTACTAATTCGAAAACTTCGAGTTAAAAAAAGCACATAGATAGCTTCAATCAAATTTGTTTTACCTGAACCATTTTTTCCATAAATCAAATTTAATTTATCATCAAATTTCACATGAAGATGTTCATAATTACGAAAATTTAGTAAAGTTAAACTATTAATTCTCATAAATGCCCCCTAAATTTGATTTTAAGAAAAATAATAGGTAACATAATACTCCGATACCTGAGAAAATTATAACATATCTTCTGGTTTTTTTAAACGGTTTTTTCTTATTTTCCGCCCTCTTAAAGCACTTTCTAAACGTGTAGCACGCAAAACTTGATTATCTAAAACACCAAACGAGATATTTAAAATTATTTTTTTATCATTAAGGAATTCTATAACGATTCCCTCTTCTGATTTATAATATTTTTTTATATGTTTTAAACTTATCCACGGCGTATCGTGATAACGTGAAGAATTCATTGGAAAAAAGATTAATTCATTCGTTTCCTCAACAATGATAGGAGCTTTGTAATTTAAACCGATCATTGCTTCTGTCCCTTTTTTTCTTCCTTCTAAAGAACTTCCAAAATATTTACAACTATCTTCCATTATTTGATTCACATTTTTATTAACTAAAAATTCTTCATCCTCTTCATAGACTTTAACTGTGTTATTATTTATTGGTATAAGCGCCAACGTATCCGCATTAATTTCATAATTTTTCATTTAAATTCCCCCTTCAATTGAAAAATTGTTTCTAGACTAACACTTTATATTAAAATAATTTGTCGAAAAAAGAGGAATTTAAAAATTTATCCACAAAAATAGTATTTTTTATATAAATAAACGCTATTTTTACTACTTTTCTTTCAAGAAAAAAGCAAAATAAACCAACTGCCTTTAAAAATAAGAACAAAAAAACAACTTTTAGGTTATGTGTCTATTAAAAGTTGTTTTTCTTTTTATGTTATTAATTAATATGTTTTAATTGGTAAAATTAATTGAATAAGTGATTCATCAGTTAATGATTTAATAACTAATGGTTTAACATCATTATTTAGAAGGATTAAAATATCTTCATCTTTAATAGTTTTTAATGCTTCCATCATATATTTAGCACTGAAAGAAATATCGATATTTGATGTCTCACTTGTATCAATTTTAATTTTTTCTTCTGTTTTTCCTATTTCAGAGGCAAAAGAATGAATTATCATTTCCTTATTTTCAATTTTCATTTTGATAATATTTTTGTCTTTACCTTGTGTTAATAAAGCAGCACGGTCTACAGCTCCCATAAAATCACTTTTTTTACTTTGAACAATGATTTCAAATTCTGTAGGAATTAAATTAGTAGTATTTGGATAACTTCCACTTAAAATATTAGTTTGGAATTTAATATTTTTGTATTGGAATAATACTCTGTTATTAAATACATGGATATAAACATCTTCATCATCAACAAGAATATGTTCTAGTTCTGTAACATTCTTACCTGGAATAACAATGTTAACATCCCCTACTACTGGATTTGGTAATTTTATATTTTTCTTTGCTAACCTATAAGAATCGGTTGCAATACATTCTAATAAATCACCATTTATTTTTAAATTTAATCCTGTTAAGATTGGACGTAATTCTTGTGTTGAAATAGCAAAACTTGTTTGGTTGATAAGTTCCTTTAAAATTGAAGCCTTTATTATAATAGGATCTTTTTGTGTTAATAACTTAATGCTTGGATAATCACTTGGATCTAAACAATTTAAATTATATTGATTAAATTCAGAATAAATTTTAATTTTTAAACTGTCCATCATTTCAAAGTTAATGATATCACTAGGCATTTTTCTAATAATATCCAAAATATATTTACTACTTATAATAATAGTACCTGTTTTTTCGATGTTAGTAATCAACTTACTTTCTATAAATGTTTCAACAGTAAGTTCACTATCACTAGCCATTAATGTTAAACCTTCATTTTTTAATTCAAATTTAATTCCATTTAACACAGGAATAACATTTTTTGTGGATATTCCTTTTACCACATTGTTTAAATTTTCTAATAATAAACTTTTTTCAATTGCAAATTTCATAAAATCTCCTCTTTCTTTTTTATTATATAATATATATTAATAATAATATAGATGTGGATAATGTGGATAACTTTGAAGAACCTAGATTTTATCGGCGTTAAAAGCCTAAAGTTATCCACAAAGTTATTCACATTTAATGTGGATAAATCAAAAGTTATCCACATTTGGGTAAATCTATATCTTATTTTTTATATTATTTATCACAGTTTCTAAGTTTTTATTCTCTTTTAACTCGTCTGATATTTTATCACAAGCATGAATGACAGTAGAATGATCTCTTCCTCCAAATTCAAGCCCTATTCTATTAAGGTTTTCTTCTGTTAAGGAACGGCATAGATACATAGCAACTTGTCTTGGATAAGCAATATCATTACTTCTTTTTTTTCCTTTTAAATCATCAATACTAATTTTGTAATAATCTGCCACAGCTTTTTGAATAGATTCAATACTGTTTGATTTATAAACATTTGAAAAATCGGCTAAAGCTTCAATGGCAAAATTTAGAGTTATTTTTTCAGGAACTATCATGGCTGTGTAAGCCATTAGACGATTAAGAGCTCCTTCCAAAAACCTAACGTCATTTTGACAACTATTTGCGATGTATTCGATAACATCTTCATCTATAATAGTACAAATACTCATATTTTTTAATTTAGCTTTAATTATTTTGCACCTTAATTCGAAGTCAGGTGGATAAATGTCTACTGGTAATCCCCACATAAAGCGACTTCGAAGTCGTTCTTCTAAGAGTTTTAAATCATCAGGACTTCTATCAGAACTAATAATAATTTGTTTATTTGCTTGATGAAGTGCATTAAATGTGTGAAAGAATTCTTGCTGTGTTTTTTCAGCTCCAACTAAATATTGAATGTCATCAATGATTAACACATCTACATCACGGTATTTCCTTTTAAAATTAGCTGCTACTTGAATATTGTTAGCTTTATTTTCTGAATTAGATATATTGATATAATCATCTTTAAACATTTCACTTGTCGTATATAACACTTTCTTTTTTGAATGGGCAACAATATAATTTCCTATGGCGTGCATTAAATGTGTTTTTCCAAGACCACTTTTTCCATAAATAAATAAGGGATTATGAACTTTTCCTGGCTGTTCTGCAACTATCATTCCAGCAGTTTTAGCTAATCTGTTAGAATCACCAACAACATAATTGTCAAAATTTAATTCGGGAATAAGGTTTGTTTCCCATTTTTCAAAAGATTCTTCGGAATTAACTTCTGTAACATTCTCTTTTTTTTCTTTTTCACTCTCGCTGTTAATTTGGCTTGTGTCCGGTGCTAAATGATTCTCTTCTATCTCTTCTTTTAATAAAAATTCAAAATCATAATTATGGTTTGTTATCTTATAGAAAGCGTCATCAATTAAATTGTAATAGTTTGTTGTAAGAATTCTTTTATGAATTTCCATTGGTACTTGTATGTATACCTTATTATCTTGAATTTTTATTAACTTTAAATCATGAAACCAGGCATGAAATGAAGCTGAGTTGACTTCAGGATATATTTCATTAAGTATTGATTCCCACAATTTGTTTTGCTCCATTTCACCACCCCACTCGTTTTTTGCTATCCATATTCTACACTTTTTTCTCAAGTTTTGAAAGAACAAAATTCATACTAACATATTATTCACAAATTATCAACATTTTAATAGGTCTACAAACCCTTATAAATATTGAGTTTTATGGACTTATCCACACTATCAACATTCGGTTAATTCACACTATCCACAAAATTCATAAAAAAGTGGATAATGTTAACTCTACTAAATGTGGATAATGTGGATAACTTTGAAGAATATAGATTTTATCGGCGTTAAAAGCCTAAAGTTATCCACAAAGTTATTCACAATTGCTGTGGATAACATGGTAAATCTATGTGGATAAACTAAAAGTTATCCACATAGATGGTAAAATTAATGTTATTAATGTGAATAACTTTTAAAATAATGATTATTTATTGATTGAAAAACTATATATTTAGGGTTTTTAAATAAATGATTGACTTTCTTTTAATATTGATATTATAATAAGGGAGCATTTTATAACGAAGGAGGGGAGAATTATGCAAATTGGAACTTATCAACCTAATAAAAGAAAAAGAGCTAAAAAACATGGCTTCTTTGCAAGAAAGAAAACAAATATTTTAAAAAGAAGAAGAAGAAAAGGACGCAAAGAACTATGCAAATAATCCACAATTTTTATGTGGAATTTTTTTTTGAAGGAGTTTTTTATGAAAAAAAATGAAATGATAAAAAAACATCAAGAGTTTACAGATATCATCAAAAACTCACGCTACGTTAAAAATAGAAATTTTACCTTATATATAAGGAATAGTGAATATGAATATCCACATTTTGGAATTGCGGTATCTAAAAAATTAGGAAATGCTGTCGAGAGAAATAAAATAAAACGTCGCATGAGGGTCATATTGGATGAAAATAAAAATTCGTTGCTGAATAATAAAGATTATATTATAATAATGAAAGAGAACTCAAAAAATTTAAGCTTTAAAGAATTAAATGAAAGTTTTAAAGATTTGATTAAAATAAAGGGAGAAAGATATGAAAATAAAAAATAAATTTTTGGCTATCATTTTGGTATTAACGATTAGTTTAGCCGGTGGTTGTGGCAATGATAATTATTTAAAAGATGAAAATGGTAAACTCATTGTTAATGAAACAACAGGACAAAGTGTTCAAAAAGATATTTTATGCCAACCAGAAAAAGATTCAGAACTTTATAAAATATATGAAGAAAATGAAAGCCAACTTTCTGTTAAAGTCAGTGAACTTCCTACCTGTGAGGAATTTACACCAACTTCAAATGCATATTCAGGATTATGGCAAGCTCTATTAGTAAAGCCATTAGCATTTCTTCTATTAAAAGTAGGTTATTTATTTAACAACTTTGGTATATCTGTTATTTTATTAGGATTATTGATTCGTTTAATCATGCTACCATTGTCCCTAAAAAGTATGCGCCAATCTAAAGTAATGCAACAAATGCAACCAGAAATTGCCCGAATTGAAAAAAAATATGCCGGACGTACAGACAATGAAGCTATGATGGCAAAAAGTCAAGAAACCATGATGGTTTATCAAAAGTATAAAATTAATCCTGTTTCTGGATGTTTAATTGCTCTAATTCAAATACCATTATTCTTTGCCTTTTTATCTGCAATTAATAAAGTGCCTGCTATTTTCGAAGGCGAATTATTTGGAATGAATTTAGGAATGACACCTTGGAAAGGTTTAAGTGAAGGACAATATATTTACATAATCTTAATTTTCTTAATTATATTTACAACGTATATTTCATTTAAAAATTCTATGAAAACAACTCAGAATGATGAAATGATGAAACAAATGAACATGATGTTTATGTTTATGATTGTAAGTATTTCCATTGCGTCATTCTCATTACCAACTGCCATAGCTTTTTACTGGATTGTAACTAATGGCTTTGCAGTATTCCAAAATTATCTAATAAAGAAAATATTAGATAAAGACGATACTTCTAAAAAAAGTAAAAAAGTCATCGATGTGAAACATAAAGAAAAAAATAGAAAGAAGTGAGAATATGCCAGTAGTGACAGAGTCAAAAAGTAAAATAGCGGCTCTTGAAGAAGCCAAAAACAAACTACATACGGAAAAGATTTTATACAATATTGAAGAGATAACAAGTGGCTTATTTAAAACAACTACTTATAAAGTCTCAGCGATTTCTTATGAAGAACTTTTAAATGACATAGAGACTTACTTAAAAGTTATTTTAGAAAAATTAGATATAGAAGTAAGTTTTGAAATTTTAGAAAATGAAGATAATTATGAAATAGTTATGTCTTCATCAAACAATTCACTATTAATAGGAAAAGACGGTAAAAATTTAAAGGCTCTGGAACAATTAGTAAGGGCATACGTTTCTAATAATTGGAATAATTCATTAAAAATAATTTTAAATGTAGAAAATTATCGAGAAAAAAGAATTCAGGCACTAGAAAGATTAGCTATCAAAGTTGCTAGAGAAGTTCGAAATACCAAAGTAGACGTTGAACTAGAAAATATGAATTCTTTTGAAAGAAGAATTATTCATAATAAACTTGTTAATTTTAAAGGTGTTTCTACTGTGAGTGTAGGAGAAGAACCAAATCGTCATATTGTCATAAAAGCAGAATAATTAATTTCTGCTTTTTTGAAGAATAAGTGTTATAATAAAGCGAAAAAAAAGAAGGTGTATTAAATGAACTCAACGATTGCAGCCATTTCGACTAATAATATTGGAAATTCGGCTATTAATATTATTCGGGTAAGTGGACCAGAAGCTATTAAAATAGTATCTAAAATTTTTTCTAATAAAAAATTTTTTGAAGCGGAAAGCCATACCATTCATTATGGTTTTATTAAAAATGGTACAGAAAAAATAGATGAGGTTTTAGTAATGCTTATGAGAGCACCTAAGACATATACAAGAGAAGATATTGTCGAGATAAATTGTCATGGTGGCTATGTTACAACAAATAAAATTTTAGAATTATTATTAACAAATGGAGCCGTTTTAGCAGAACCTGGTGAATTTACTAAAAGAGCATTCTTAAATGGTCGAATTAGTTTGATGGAATCAGAAAGCATTAGTGATTTATTAGAGGCTAAAACAGAAAAACAAGCCAAAATGGCTATGCAAGGTTTAACCGGAAAAACGAAAGAATTAATTGTTAATTTAAGAGAAAAAATGGTTTCACTTTTAGCTAATATCGAAGTAAACATTGATTATCCAGAATACACCGATGAACTAGTAATTACCAAAGAAAATATTGAACCTAATTTGAAAGAAATAAAAACATCTTTAAAAAAAATCATAAATGAATCTAAAAATGGTGAAATTATCAAAAATGGTTTGAACATTGCCATTATTGGCCGACCAAACGTAGGTAAATCATCTTTATTAAATACGCTTTTAGAAGAAGATAAAGCAATTGTAACGGATATATCTGGAACGACAAGAGATATTGTCGAGGGCTCTATTAATTACAAAGGAATTTTATTTAACTTTATTGATACGGCTGGAATAAGGGAAACTTATGATGTCGTTGAAAAAATAGGGGTAGAAAAAAGTAAAAGTATGATTGAGAAAGCAGATTATACTATTTTAGTTTTGAATTATAATGAAACCTTAAATGAAGAAGAGAAAGGTTTATTAAAACAAATAGCGGATATTCCAAGTCTTGTATTTGTAAATAAAATTGATCTTGAAAATAAATTAGGTAATATTACAACAAATAAAAAAATTATTTATGGAAGTACTGTTTCGAAAAAAGGTATCGAAGAATTAAAAGACACGATTTTGGAAGATTTTGCCATAGAAGATTTAAGTCAAAAAGATTTAACTTATTTATCAAACACAAGGCAAATAAGCTTAGCAAAACAAGCTATGCAAAAAATTGAAAATGTTATTAAAGCTAACGAAGAAGATGTACCAGTTGATATGCTTGCTATTGATATTAAAAGTGCCTGGGAAGATTTAGGAAAAATCATTGGAGAATATTACGAAGAAGAACTTGTGGATAACATCTTTCAAAGATTTTGTTTAGGAAAGTAGGTGGAAATATGAAATATGATATTATTGTTGTTGGTGGTGGTCACGCTGGTATTGAAGCAAGTCACATCGCTGCCTTTAAAGGACACAAAACAGCATTAATTACAATGAATATAAATAATATTGGAGATATGCCATGTAATCCTTCAATTGGTGGCACGGCGAAAGGAATCATTGTTCGTGAAATAGATGCTTTAGGTGGTTTAATGGGAAGAATCGCCGACCGTTCTCATTTTCAAATAAAAATGCTTAATAATTCAAAGGGACCCGCTGTTCGTAGTTTAAGAGCGCAAGCAGACAAGGTTACATATCCTAAAAATATGAGACAAGCTCTTAAAGATACTCCTAATTTGGATATTATTGAGGGCATGGTTGAAGATTTAATCGTCGAAGATAATAAAGTCAAAGGCATTGTTTTAGAAACTGGTGAGAAAATCTTATCTACCAGTGTTATCTTAACAACCGGGACTTATTTAAAAGCCAATATTTTAGTGGGAAGTGAAAACACTGAAGGAGGACCACACGGAGAGAGAAGAAGCAATCATTTAAGTGATAATTTAAAAAAATATGGTTTGGAAATTCAAAGACTTAAAACAGGTACTCCTCAAAGAATTAAGTCTTCTTCTATCGATTTTTCAAAAATGCAAAAAGAATGTGGCGATGACTGTCTTTGGACGTTTTCTCATGATGAAAAAGCAACTTATAAGCCAAATGAACAACAATGTTGTTACCTTATTTACACGAATCAAAACACTCATAAAATCATTTTAGATAATTTAGATAAATCTGCAATGTATGGAGGTTATGTTACAGGTATTGGTCCACGTTATTGTCCAAGCATTGAAGATAAATTAGTTCGATTTAAAGATAAAGAAAGACATCAATTATTCTTAGAACCAGAAAGTTTATACTATGACGAATGGTATTTACAAGGTTTTTCTACTTCTATGCCACGTGATATCCAAGAAAAAATGGTTCATACTTTACCTGGACTTGAAAATGCTGTCATTTCAAAATATGCTTATGCTATTGAATATGATGCGATTGACCCTTTACAAATCAAACCCACTTTAGAAAATAAAGTCATAGAAAATTTATACACAGCTGGTCAAATAAATGGTACAAGTGGTTATGAAGAAGCCGCTGGTCAAGGGCTTATGGCTGGTATTAATGCAGCTTTAAAACTTGAAAATAAAGAGCCCCTTATTTTAAAAAGAAATGACGCCTATATTGGGGTTTTAATTGATGATTTAGTTACCAAAGGAACACATGAACCATATAGAATGTTAACATCAAGAGCAGAATTTAGACTTTTGCTCCGTCATGACAATGCTGATTTAAGATTAAGAGAATATGCTCATGAAAAACAAACTATCACAGATATTCAATATCAAAATTATTTAAATAAAAAAGAAAATTTGACTAAATGTGAAGAATTTTTAAAAGAAACTAAATTAAAAATTACTCCTGAAATAAGAAAAATTTTTGTAGAAAATAATTTTATTGTTCCTATCGCGACAGAAAGTTTTTATGATTTATTAAAACGTCCTGAAATTAAGATTTCCTTTTTAAATCAATTCGTCAATATTCCTTTTGATGAAGAAATTACAGAAGAACTAGAAATTATGATAAAATACGATGGATACATAAAAAAAGCTTATAAAGAAGTCGAGAAAATGGTGAAATTAGAAGAAAAACAAATTCCAAAAGACATTAATTATAATGATGTTAAAAACTTAGCTTCAGAAGCTCGTCAAAAATTAGAAAAAGTAAGACCCATTTCTTTAGGTCAAGCTGCTCGTATAAGTGGTGTTAATCCAAGTGATTTAAGTATTTTAAGTATTTATTTAAAGAAAGAGTATGGCAAAGATGAATAAAGAAGTATTTTATGAGGAATTAGCCAAGTTAAATATTGCATTAAACGAAGAACAAAAAGAAAAGTTAAATACTTATTGTGAATTTTTAATAACCTATAATGAACATACCAATTTAACAGCTATAAAAGAACGTGATGATATTTATTTAAAACATTTTTATGACTCTTTGACTCTTGCTAAAATTTATGATTTTCAAGAAGAAACTCTTTTAGATGTTGGTACAGGGGCAGGTTTTCCTGGTGTGGTACTTGCCATTGTTTATCCAGGTTTAAAAGTTACTTTATTAGACTCTAATAATAAAAAAATAAAATTTTTAGATGAACTTATTGAAAAACTAAATTTAAAAAATGTTACTACTGTTCATGATAGAGCAGAAAATTATATTAAAAATAATCGCGAAAAATTTGACTTAGTGACATCAAGAGCAGTTGCGGAGTTACGCATTTTACTAGAACTTAATATCCCTTACTTAAAAGTAAATGGTAAATTTCTAGTTATGAAAAGTAATGTCGAAGAAGAATTAGAAAATGCTTTGTCAGCTTTAAAAGTTTTGGATTGTCATTTAGATAAAGAAATCTCTTTTGAATTACCATTTAATGCTGGTAAAAGAACCTTACTTTTAATATCTAAAGATAAAGAAACAAATAAAAAATATCCTCGTTTATATGAAAAAATAAAGAAGCAAAAATTATAAAATTGCTTCTTTTTCTAAATGATTTAAATATAAAAAGCTATTGCTTATTTTTTCATTTACTGATAGAATTAGTAATATAGTACAATAAGCGGTAAGGGGCTGATTTTAAGTGAATACAGATCAAAAAGTAATACAAGTACCTATAGAAGACATCATACCAAATCGTTTTCAACCACGACTTGCGTTTGATGAAGAAGGATTAAAAGAATTATCAGAATCTATTAAACAACATGGTATTATACAACCTTTAGTTTTAAGAAGACTAGGCGATAAATATGAGATTATCGCAGGCGAAAGGAGATATAAAGCATCTACTATGGCAGGACTAAGAACCGTTCCAGCAATTATCTCAGACATCGATGATAACAAAAGTGCAGAAATTGCTTTAGTTGAAAATATCCAAAGAAGAAATTTAACCGCGATAGAGGAAGCAAAATCATATAAAAATTTATTAGATCGTGGTTATATGACTCAAGAACAATTAGCTAAAAAAATGGGTGTCAGTCAAAGTACCATTGCTAATAAACTACGACTTTTAAATTTAGTGCCAGAAGTTCAAGACGCCTTACTTCAAAATAAGATAGGAGAACGTCACGCCAGAAGTCTTCTTGCTCTTCCAAAAGAAGAACAAGCTGAATGGCTAAAGAAGATTATTTCTAATAGATGGAATGTAAAAGATTTAGACGCAGCTATTAAAAAAGCAAAAGGTACTAATGATGACATTCCTGTCGTAAATAAAACACCAGATATTAATACCATCATGAATAATAGTCAAGATATTAAAATAGATACTAACAATAAAGAAATAGAATTGCCAAATAATAATCCAGCACCAACATCTAATAAATTCTTTAATTTCTTAGAAGATGAAGCGGTAAATATTAATACGGCTATAAATAATGATACCAAACCAGTAGTACAACCAAGTTCTATTGAAGTTTTAGATGATTTTTCTACTCCTAAAGAAGAAGATACTATTATGCCATTTTTCTTTGATAAACAAGATAATAATAAAAATGTAAATCAAATAGAAGAAATCAAAAATGATCCTGAAGAAGAAATTGTTGACCCAATGGACTCTGTTATCAAACTTGATCCTAATTATTCTTCTATTGTTAAAGAAGAAAAAGGACTTGACTTAAAAACAGCTATTGGGGAAATTAGAAATTTAGTTTCTTCCTTAGAAGAAAGAGGGTTCAAAATTAGTTTAGATGAACTTGATTTAGCTGGAAATTATCAAATGACAATTAATATTAAAAATAATGATTAGAGTTTTCTAGTCATTATTTTTTTCTTCTTTGCTGACAGTTTCTATTTCAGAACCCTTAACATAATAAAAAATAGTACTATTTTCTTTAGAATTTTCTTCACCTGTCACTCCATTTTTAACCATACCAATCACGTTTTGGGGTTTTTCATACCAATTATCCGTTTTTAAAACTTTTTCCATCGTGTCTAACCATATATTTTTTGAATAGTAACTAGCTTTTGCATCTATCTCATGAGCTTCATCATTTCCTGTCCAAACCATCATCATTAAATCTGGTGTATAACCAACACTCCAAGAATCGGTATTTGTGGTCCCGGTTTTAAGGGCATATTTTCTCGTCATTCTATCAGACAATGATAAGGCAGTTGGAGTCGTATAACTAGAAAAACTTTTGTTAGTGGTATTGGTCATCATTTCATTTAAAATATAGACATAATTACTATTTAAAACGATATTATGTTTTTCTTTATGTTCATATAAAATATTTCCTTCTAAATCTTCTACTTTTTCAATAAAGTAAGGTTCTATTTCATCGCCACCATTGGCAAGAGTTGTATAGCCATGTGCAAAATCAAGCATATTTAACTCACTAGTTCCTAAAGCAAGAGAAGGGTTTCCTGTTAGTTTTTCTTTAATACCAACTTTTTTAGCGGTTTCTACAAGAACATCTGTTCCTAAAAATAAATGTGTTTTTACGGCATAAATATTGTCAGAGTAGGCTATCGCTGCTGCCATGGTAATATCTTTATTGGCATAAATTTGATTATAATTATTAGGAGAATAAATCTGATTATTGGCAAAATGGAAAGAGGTTTGTTCACTTTTAAAGGTAGAAGAGGAAACAAGCCCGTTTTCCAAAGCTGCATAATACAAAAAAGGTTTCATCGTACTTCCAACTTGTCTTTTTGCTTTTGTCGCACGATTATATTGACTTTTGGCATAATTAAGGCCACCTGATAAGGCTTTTATTTTGCCCGTCGTAGGTTCTACAATAATACTTGCTACTTGTAACTCTGTTTGATTACCCATATAACTTAAAATAGTACTTTCTAAAGTGGCTTCAACTTCTTTATCTAAAGTTGTATAAATTTTTAATCCACCAGAATCTAATAATGAATTTGGAACAGATTTTATGTTATTTAACTCTGTTAAAACCGCATCTTGATAATACATTATCATTTGGGAGTTATTTTCATCTCTTTTTCCATAAATTGGAATTTCACTTTGGAAGAGATTGTTATATTCTTCTTCATTTAATAATCCATTTTTTTTCATCGCATCTGCGACAACCCAAGCTCTTTTAATACAAGCATCATAATCACTTACTGGATTATAATTACTAGGATTTTTAGGGATACCAGCTAACATAATGGCTTCTTCTAGCGTTAAATCTTTACTACTTTTATTAAAATAATATTTACTTGCGTCTTCAATGCCGTAGTTTCCTTCACCATAATTGATGGTATTTAAATAACCCTCTAAGATATTATCCTTACTATAATGTACTTCTAGTTCAATCGTTAAAAAAGCTTCTTCAATTTTTCTTGACCATGTTTGGTCAAAAGTTAAAAACATATTTTTTATATATTGTTGTGATATTGTGGAAGCTCCTTGTCTTGTATTATTTAAAAAATTAGTGATAAGGGCTTTTCCTATCCTTGGAATATCAAAACCTAAATGATGATAAAAACTTTTATCTTCCACACTTATAACAGCATTTTTTAAATCACTAGATATATCATCTAAACTTATCCAATCATTGGAACCAGAGCCTTGATAAATAAGATTTTCAGCACTATCATAAAGAAAAATTTTACCCATATTTTTAAGTTCTAGCTTTGGCGAAAAAAAAGCATATACATAAATACCAATAAGAACCACGATAGCACTCAAAAATGTGAATAAGCAAAATTTCATACTAAATTTAACTAGTTTCATTCATTTTCACCTAATTTTATTATGGAAATTTCTTAGCAAAATATAAGTCTTAAAAAAAGTTCTTCTTTTTCTATAAAAAGCATGTTATAATGTACCGGAAAAAAGGAATGATTCCCATGCAATTAAATTGTGATATAAAAAAAAGAGGTAAAATCATTGCTAATGCTAAACGTGTTCCTTATGAACTGGAAGATAATATTTTAACATTTGAATGGGAAGACATGAAGCATTGCTTAGATTTAGAAAATATGGAATTTACAAGAGAAAATGATGATTATTCTTTTTTCTTAAATATAAAAGAACAAACCAGTGAAATTCGTTTGAAAAAGGAGAGTTATTACTTGCAAGTTCAAGTAGAGTATGCTAATCTTATGAAAGTGAAAAATATGATAACTTTGAAATATTTCATAGAAACGGATGACGAAGAAACAGAAGTTTGTATCGAATTAGAAGGTGACCAAAAATGATAACGAATAAAATAGAAAGTCTTTTAAAACAAATTTTAGAAGAATTAGAAATGCCTTTAGATAATCCGGAAGTAATTATCTCTAATCGTAAAGACTTATGTGATTATCAATTTGATGGAGCCTTTAAACTTGCTAAACTATATCATAAAAGTCCTTTAGATATTGCTTCACTTATGGTAGAAAAAATGAAAGGGCATAATTACTTTAGTCAAGTAGATTTTGTGGCACCTGGATTTGTTAATTTTACTTTAAGCGATACTTTTATAAATGAAACATTAAATGACATCTTAACGAAACCTCTTTACAATATAAAGAAACCAGAGAAAAAAACCATTGTAATTGATTATGGAGGACCTAATATTGCGAAGCCTCTTCACGTAGGACATTTAAGAAGTGCTGTGGTTGGTGAATCTATAAAAAGAATGTTAAAATTTATGGGGCACACCGTCATATCAGATGTCCATTTAGGAGATTATGGCTTACAAATTGGTCAAGTTATTTATGGTTTACAAGAAAAAAATATCGCTCCTCATGAAATTACCCTTTCTATGTTGGAAGAAATTTATCCTCAAATGAGTCAGCTATGCAAGGAAAATGAAGAAGTGAAAACCAAATGTGCTTTAATAACTAAAGAATTACAAGATGGAAATGAAACTTATCAAAAATATTTCAAGGTGATTCGTAAATTATCTGGGGATGATATTAAACGTATTTATGATTATTTAGATGTTTCCTTTGATTATTGGTACGGTGAAAGTGATTCTTATCCTTATATCGAAATGTTAACTAAAGATTTAGAAGCTAAAAACTTATTAGAGGAAAGTGAAGGTGCCAAGATTATTGAAGTCAAAAAAGAAACCGACACGAAAGAATTGCCACCACTTATTTATCAAAAGAGCAACGGAGCCTATTTATATGGCACTACCGATTTAGGAACAATCAAAGAAAGAGTTTTAGATTTTAATCCTGACGAAATTTTGTATGTGGCTGATCGAAGACAAAACCTTCATTTTGAATCTGTTTTTAGAGTTTGTGAAAAATTAGGCTTGAGACAAAAATTTGAATTTTTAGGTTTTGGAACTGTTAATGGCAAAGATGGCAAACCATTTAAAACAAGATCTGGTCATACTCCTAAATTAGATGATTTATTTAAAGAAACGAAAGAAATATTTACAACATCAAGTGAAAAAAACCAAAACATGTCAGAAGAAGATTTAGATATTTTAGTAAACGCTATTATTAAATTTGCTGATTTACAAAATAACCGTGAAAAAGATTATATCTTTGATATTGCTAAATTTTCTCAAACAACAGGCAAAACAGGACCTTATATTTTATATACTTATTTGCGCGTGCAAAATATATTAAAACAATTTAATTTAAATGATATAAAATTAAATAATACTATCTATAATAAAGAAGATAGAGACTTAAGACTTAAATTAGTTGAATTAGAACAAGTTATCAACTTAGCCGTTGAAGATAAAATGCCATCTGTCATTGCTAATTATATTTATGATTTATGTGTAAATATGAACGCATTTTATGAAAATAATCATATAAATAATTTAAAAGAAGAAGAAAAAAAGCAAAATTGGCTTTGTATACTTAATTTAACGAATAGTATTATTAAAGATTTATTAAATATATTAAGTATTAAGATACCAGAAAGGATGTAAATAATGAAAAAATTAAACGAGTTAACAGAAGAAGAAATTGAAAATTTAGGATATGATGAATTAGCATACAAAATCTTAGAAGAAACTAATAAAAAAATGAAAATCACGGATTTATTTCGTCAAGTTTGTGATTTAAAAGGTTTAAGTGAAGCTGACTATGAAAATTTAATAGGTGATTTTTTTGAAATTTTAACAACAGATAAAAAATTCATTATGTTAGAAAATGGTTTTTGGGATTTAAAATCTCGTCATAGTGAAAAATTAGTCGTTGAAGAAGATGATGATTTTGAAGAAGAAAATGAAGAACCTGATGAAGAAGAAGAAGAAACAGATGTAGATGATAATTACTATGACGAAGACGAAGTAGAGGATGACAGTGATAATGACTTAAAAGATTTAGTTGTTATCGATGACGAAGACAATATGTCAGAATAGGAGTCTTTATGAAAGAAAAATTAGAAAGTATCAAAGCACGTTATAAAGAAGTAAATGAACAATTAATGCAACCAGATATTATGAGCGATTTTAAAAAATTAAAAACGCTTTCAAAAGAGCAAAGTGATTTAAAAGAAATTGTTTTGAAATACGATGAATTATTAGAATGCGAGAAAAATATTGAAGAAGCAAAATCATTAGTAAATGATCCAGATTTTCGCGAAATGGCCGAATTAGAAATGGCTGAAAATAATCAAAAAATAGCTAATTTAAATAATGAATTAGAAATTTTATTAATTCCTAAAGATGAAAATGATACCAAAAATGTTATCATGGAAATAAGAGGAGCTGCTGGTGGCGATGAAGCTAATATTTTTGCCGGTGACCTTTTAAGAATGTATACTTATTATGCTGAAAAAAATGGTTGGAAAATAGAAATTAACCATCAAATTGAAGGCTCTTCGGGAGGATTTTCTCAAGTAGAATGTATTATTAAAGGTGAAAATGTATATTCTAAATTAAAATATGAAAGTGGTGCACATCGTGTTCAAAGAGTACCTGTTACGGAAACACAAGGTCGTGTACATACCTCTACGGCAACGGTTTTAGTTATGCCAGAACTTGATGATATCGATATTGATATTAAAGAAAGTGATTTAAAAATAGATGTTTATCATTCAAGTGGGGCGGGAGGACAAAGTGTCAATACGGCGAATTCAGCGGTTCGTATTACCCATTTACCAACAAATACAGTTGTAACGTGTCAAAATGAAAGAAGTCAACTTCGCAATAAAGATAAAGCCATGCAACTATTAAAAATTAAGTTGTATGACCAAATGCAGCAAGAAAAAGAAGCATCCTTAGGAACGGAAAGAAAAAGTAAAATTGGTACAGGTGATCGTTCTGAAAAAATAAGAACTTATAACTATCCTCAAAATAGGGTAACAGATCATCGTATCGGTTTTTCCATCATGGCTTTAGACAGAGTTATGGATGGTGATTTAGAACCTATTATTGATGCTTTAATTACAGAAGATTTAAAAAGAAAATTACAAGGGGAAGAATAGTATTTATCTTTCCTTTTTAAATAGGAGAAAACATGAGAAAAACAAAAGATACTCTTACTTATTTGGTTTTACTTGAACTCGGTGATGAAATTAGTAATATTGATAAATATCTTGATTTGGCTATTAAAGAGAAGCCTCTTGCTTTTTCGAATAAAAATGATATTTTAAAATATTCTCAAAATGTTACTCAACACCTTACTTACGATGAACTTATGGAAATTAAATATTATACAGGCTTTTCTTATGGGAAAATTAATAGTTTAAAAAGAGGTGTCTGGGACTATGATAAACTTGGTATGCAAACCAAAGAAATAAAACAAGAATACGAAGAAGCAGGTAAGAATTTAGAAAAAATAATTAGTAAAGTAGAACCGTTGCCAACAAATATGGTAACTTATCGAGGTTGTGATTTAAAATACTTTTGGCGTTTTGGCATTCATTCTTTAGAAGAACTTTCAGAGCTAAAAGGCACTTATATTTATGACAATGCGTTTATAAGTACCTCTTTATTGCAAGAAAAATGTTTCTTTAAAGAAAACATTCCTGAATATAATAACAATAATATTTTTATTGAATACTTAATTTTAAAAGATAGCACTGATGGTATTTTTGTGCCATCTTCGTATTATGATTATGAAACTGAATATCTTTTAAACTGCGGAAGTTTTTCTAAGATAATTGATGTTCAAGTTGACTCTGAAAAACAAACTGCCCATTTAAAAATGGTCTTAGTTCCTCGAAAAGTTTGGAATCGAGATTATTTACAAGAGGAGAAAAGGTCTTTATGAAACCAGATTATATTACAGATACAGACTGGCAATTACTAAAAGAAAAATATTCAAATCATATGGATGAAGTTTTAAAAAAACTGAATGAGGATTATCCTGTTCAGTATTTAATTGGAACTGTGCCTTTTTTGAATGCCGAAATAAAAGTAGATAATCGAGCTTTAATTCCTCGTTTTGAAACTGAATATTTAGTATCAAAAATAATAGATAAGTTTAAAAAGGAACAAAATTTAAAGATAATAGAACTAGGTACTGGCAGTGGTTGTATAGCAATTGCTTTAAAGAAAAATTTATCTTGTCAAGTAACGACGGTAGATATTTCTAAGTTAGCTTTAGAGTTAGCTAAAGAAAACGCAATAGCCAATAAGGTTGATATTAACTTTATTCATAAATCCATGTTTGATGTTTCATATGAAGGTTATGATATTTTAATAAGTAATCCCCCTTATGTATCGATAGATGAGTATGTTAGTCCAAATACTAAATACGAACCAAGTCTTGCTTTATATGCTAAAAATGACGGTATGGAATTTTATGAAAAAATTATTGAAAAGGTTTCTAGAACTAATAAAAAACCTAAAAATATTATTTTTGAAATTGGCGCATTTCAAGGTGAAAAAATACAGAATCTAAAAGATATTTATTTAAAAGATTACGAATTAGTTATCGAAAAAGATTTAACAGGTCGTGACCGTTTTGCTTTTTTTACAAAAATTGAATAAAAAAATAAATCTTAAACCAGAAATAAATTAGGTGATGAAATGAAAAAAATTATTCCTATTTTATTTCTTTTTTTTATAATTTACGGAGTTACCCACAAAGAAGAAATTATTATACCTGATTATGCTATCCGTTTTCGTGTTATTGCCAATTCAGACTCTTTTCTAGATCAATCTACTAAAATAAAAGTTAAAGATGAAGTAGAAAATAAACTAGACTCTTTAATGCAAGAAGCTAAAAACAGTACAGAAGCTAAAGAATTAATTAATGCTAATTTAAATGAAATTACAAAGATAGTAGATAAGTATTCTCCTAACGCAACCATTTCCTTTGGACAAAATTACTTTCCTGATAAAACCTATAAAGGGGTTCATTATCCGAGTGGTGAGTATGAATCATTAGTTATTACTCTTGGCCGTGGGGCTGGTGAAAATTGGTGGTGTGTAATGTTTCCTCCTTTATGTTTACTTGATAAAACAAATCAAGATAAGGAACAAGTAGAATATAAATTTTATGTTCAAGAAGTATTAAATAAATATTTTTCATAAAATGATAAATTCTTTCATAAAAATTAGGGGGAGAAACTATGAAAGAATTTTTAAATATTTTAAGTATTGCTATCGCATTAAGCATGGATACATTTTCACTTTCTTTAAGTTTAGGAACGTATAATATTTCTTATAAAAAAATTTTTCAAATTGCTTTTACAGTAGGCTTAATGCATTTTCTAATGCCTTTGTTTGGTGATTTCTTAGGTGAAAAAATAATTACATTTTTTAGTATTAACAGTCATATCTTTTTAGGTTGTATTTTACTTTTTTTAGCCTTTAATTTATTATACGAATTTTTAAAACAAGAAGAAAAAGTATCATTTGATTTATCCTTTTTAGGTATTTTATTATTTTCTTTTGGTGTTTCTATTGATGCCTTTTCTACTGGTTTAGGATTAAACGCGATTACAACGAACCAAACGTTTGCTATGTCAATATTTGCGGCTGTCAGTTTCTCATTTACCTTAATAGGTTTGTGGATAGGAAGATATGCTTCTTCCTTTCTGGGCAAAAAAGCCACTGTTTTTGGCTTAATTCTTTTATTTATTCTGGCTATTTTACATCTTTGTTCATAAATACGGTTTAAAAACCTTTTAAAATTTGATATCATATTTTTGGTAAAAACAAAGGAATGTGATAATATGCAAAAATTAAAAATTGTAGGTGGTAAAAAATTAACGGGCGAAATTCCTATTTCAGGTGCTAAAAATAGTGCTGTTGCTTTAATCCCTGCTGCTATTTTATGTGACGAAGAAACAAATATTCTAAACATTCCTGAGATATCTGATCGGGATGATTTAATAGAAATTATGACTCTTTTAGGAGCAGAGATAAATTCTCATGGCGAAAAAATGACTATTAATTCTTCACATGTTCAAAATAAAGAAATAAAAGAAGAATTAACGACTCGTTTACGCGCTAGTTATTACTTTATGGGGGCTTTATTAGGAAGATTTAAACATGTGGAAATTTATTTTCCAGGAGGATGTCAGATTGGCCAAAGAAAAATTGATTATCATTTAAAGGGCTTTCAAGCCATGGGCGCTACCATTACTGAAGATAAAATGAAATATATTATTGACGCTTCAGAGTTAAAAGGGGCTAAAATATATTTAGATTTTGCAAGTGTAGGTGCGACGATTAATATTATGCTTGCTGCCGTGAAAGCTAAAGGAATAACGGTTATCAACAATGCCGCTAAAGAACCAGAAATAGCTAATGTCGCTTCCTTTTTAAATAATATGGGAGCCAAGATAAAAGGTGCTGGAACGAGTAAAATAACTATTGAAGGTGTAACCTATCTTCATAAGGCAATGATTGAAGTTATACCTGATCGTATTGAAGCCGGAACTTATATCATTATTGGTGCTCTTTTAGGCCAAAATTTAAAAATTACAAATCTTATTCCAGAGCATTTAACATCAGTATTATCTAAATTACAAGAAATAGGTGTTGATTTTGAAATAAAAGGAAATACAATTACTTTAAATCAAACTTCTAACTTAAAACCTTTAAATATAACGACTTTGACTTATCCAGGATTTCCAACGGACCTTGCTCAACCTATCAGTGTTTTAATGACTCAATGTAATGGTACAAGTATTTTAGAAGAAACTATCTATACTAATCGTATGGGACAAGTACCTTACTTAAATAAAATGGGGGCCGATATTACGGTGAATAACCAAACAGCCTATATAAAAGGAAAAACTTATTTATATGGAAATGATGTCACCGCAAGTGACTTAAGAGCAGGAGCAAGTTTAGTTATTGCTGCATTAATTGCTCAAGGACAAACAAAAATATCTAATATTGAACATATTTTAAGAGGCTATGAACATATCGTTGATAAGCTTACTTCTGTTGGAGCAGAAATTAGTTTAATTGAAGAATAAATTAATCACCTAGAATATAAAATTTACTAGGTGATTTTTTGTGAAAAAAATAATAATTTTAACAATCATCGGGGCCGTTTTTCTATCCTTTAGCATATATCAATGCTTCTATCACGAACGCGTTCAAATAGTTGCTTTGGGCGACGGGATAGCCACTGGTGAAACTTATTACGATGTCACAGGATATAGTTTTAATGATTATTTAAGAGACTATTTTGAAGAAACAAAACAAATAGATGAATATATCAAAGAATTTGCTGACAAAAAAGAAACATCAGAAACATTAAAAATGAAACTTCTTAATAATTATGTTTTAGAAAGCACAGATACGAAAATTCAGCAAGCTCTTCATGAGGCCTCTTTCATAACCATAGCTATAGGAACATATGAGTTAAATCACCCTAAAATGACAACAAAAGAAATAAATAACTATTTAAAAAATATGAACAAAATAATTTCTCTCTTGCGAGTTTATAATGATAAAACGATTGTTTTGTTAAGTTTATATCCTTTTCATTATCTGGAAACAGAAGAAGTTAAAGAAATTAATGAATCTTTAAAAAATTTATGTACAGAAAAAAATATATATTTTGTTGATATCACGGATATTGTTAATAACAATGCTTATTTTTTTAACAAAGACACACCTTATCCTAATTATAAAGGCCATCGTTATATAAAAGATGAGATTGTAAAGGCCGTTTTCGACTAAAAATGTGTATTTCTCTTCTTGCAAGTTTCAAAATATATGTTATAATACATTAGACATATATCTATGTCATGAATTTGACATGGCGAAAGGAGTGTATATCATGAGAAATATTCATCCAGAAATGAAAGAAGTAACTGTAAAATGTGCTTGTGGAGCAACTTTTAAAACAATGTCTACAAAAGACAATATTGAAGTTGAAGTTTGTTCAGAATGTCATCCTTTTTATACAGGTAAACAAGGAAAAGCAAGCAAAGCTGGAAATATTGAAAAGTTCAACCGTAAATATAATTTGAACAAAGATGAAAAAGCTGCCTAAGCGGTTTTTTTTTCGCTTGAAATCATTTATAATAATGATGGAGATGAAAATAATGAAAATATTTATTGGTGCTGATCATCGTGGATATGTCATGGCACATCAAATTTATGAAGAACTAAAAAAAGAAAATTATGAAATATTTTATTCAAAAGTTGCTAACACAGAAAATGATGACTATCCTGATTTTGCTTTTGATGTTTCAAAACATGTTGTAAAATCACCCGAAAATTTAGGAATTTTACTTTGTGGTAATGGCATAGGTATTTCTATTGCTGCTAATAAAGTAAAAGGAATAAGATGTGCAAGAGTATTAAATGAAGATGATGCTTATAAAGCAAGAAATCACAATGGCGCTAATGTTATTGCTTTTGGTGGTTTGTCATTAGAAGAAGCCATGAAAATAGTTCATAAATTTATTATGACACCTGCTGTCAACGAAGAAAGACATTTAAAAAGAATTCAAAAAATCATAAATTATGAAAATGGAGAATATAATGAATTATAAGGTATATCTTTATGTGTTTTTTACCATGCTAAGTGCCTTTGCTTTGTCAGGTGTTAATTTTAATAAATTCTTAAAAAAAGACCGTTATTTTGAAGCTCGTATTTTAGCTATCATTTTAAGTATGGTCTTAGGGTATCTTTTAACAAATTTTGTATGTGAATTTTTTTAGGAGGACCTATGAAAAATAAAATTTTACTTGGAGTTGTTTTCATTCTTATTTTAACTATTATTTTTTTGCCAAAAGAGATAAAAAAAGTATCAGTATCAGAAGAAAAAGAAGATGTTAAGGAATCACAAATATTTGTTAGACTTTTAGATGAACAAACAAATACGATTACCGAGGAAAATTTAGAGGATTATATCGTGGGGGTAGTTTCAGCAGAAATGCCCTCCGTTTTTAATATGGAAGCCTTAAAAGCCCAAGCAGTAGCCGCGAGAACATACGCTATGTATAAAAAGAAAACAAGAAATTTAGATTATGATTTAATTATCGGTGTTAAAGATCAGGCTTATAAAAATAATGAAATGTTACTTAAAAACTGGGGAGCTAATTTTTTTCCTAACTATTTAAAGATAAGAGAAGCTGTCAAAGAAACAAAAGGGCAAGTTTTAACTTACCAAAATAATATTATAAATGCTTTTTATTTTTCCATGAGTAATGGCTATACGGAAAATTCAGAACTTGTTTTTCAAGAAAAACTACCTTATTTAAGTAGTGTCACTTCCCTTTGGGATAACGAAAATTTACAAAATTTTGCTTATACAATCACTTTTTCTAAAAATGATTTTTGTAACTCTTTAAATATTTCTTGTGAAATTTTAAAAATAGGAGACATTACTCGTAGTGATACGCATCGTGTTTTACAAATAACAATTAATGATAAAACTTTCAAAGGAACAGAATTTAGAAGTAAGTTAGGTCTTCGGTCTACTGATTTTGAAATAAACCTAGAAAATGAAAATGTTACGATTACCACGAAAGGTTATGGTCACGGTGTTGGCATGAGTCAATATGGTGCAAATGGGATGGCTAAAGATGGTTATTCCTATCAAGAGATATTAGCGCATTATTATCAAAATACAGAACTCAAAAATATTTATGCATAATTTTAATCATTTCTTCCACACTATTTTTAGGAGGAAGAAAAATGAAGAAAAGAAAATTGCGTAGATATGTTTTACCAACTTGTTATCTTTTAATATTAGGTATCATGGTTGCTAGTGTGACTTTCCTGACCAAAAATTTACTTACCAAAAATATTACAAATGACGATCACTATAATTATTCGATGAGTGTCTTTGATGAGAAAGAAGAATCTACTGGTCAAGAAGAAAATGAAAGTAATACTACTTTAACTGAAGAAAAACCTATTAAACCTTTTAATAGTGAAGCTGTAGATATTTCTAAGTCATTTTATCAGGTAAGTGAAACGGCCGAAAATCAAGAAAAAGCTTTAATTTATTATGAAAACACTTATATGCCTAACACGGGTGTTTTGTATGAAGCAGATGAATCTTTTGAAGTAGTCGCAGTGTTAGATGGTACCGTTAAAGATATTAAAACAGATGAAATATTAGGTTCTGTTTTAACCATTTTTCATAATGATAAACTAACTACAGTTTACTATACGTTTGGTGAAATAAAAGTAAGTGTCGGTGATAATGTTACTAAAGGAACTGTAATTGCTACATCAGGAACTACCAAACTTCAAACTGCTAAACCACAAACCTTACTTTTTGAAGTTTATTATAATGGTACTTTAATGAACCCACTAGAATTTTATGAAAAAAATATTAACGATTTAAAATAATATTATAATAGTCTTGTGCATGCACAAGGCTTTTTTGAGCCTTAACCTTATATACTATAGCACACTTTTTTAGGTTTTTGTATCCCCAAAAAAAGATGTTTTTTTTCTTAAAAATCTGTGTTATAATCGCTTTTAGTAAACTTGTTTTTAGTGGGGTGAGGGTATGAGAATTGTTGTAATTGAAGACGAAGAAAGAATTCAAAAACAGATTGATAAAATCATTAAAGAGTTTTCTTTTGAAAATGAATGTGATGTAGATACATTATTCTTTAACAAATAAGACAAAAATTTAAAAGATGAAATTTTAAGTGTTCAATATCCTAAAATATACATAACTGATATTGAACTAAAAAACAGTATTAGTGGTATTGATATTGCCAAACGGATTAGAAGTGTTGATTGGGATAGTGAGATTATTTTCATTACAAGTCATGATGGTATGTTTGAACAAGTTCATAGAAATTTATTAGAAGTCTTTGAATTTATTGAGAAATTTCAAGACTTTGAAAAGAGATTAAAAAGAGACTTGAAAATTATTTATAACAAAAAGGCTGATAAAAAAATTTTAAAAGTCCTTGGTAAAAAAGTAAATGTAGAACTTTATATGAAAAACATAACTTACATTATGAGAGAAAAAGAAGATAGAAAAGTCGTTATTCATACTAATAATGATGTTGAATTTAGAGTTAATTCTACTTTAGCAGAGATTAAGGAACAATTAGATAGTCGATTTGTACAAACTCATAAAAGTTGTATTATCAATAAAGATTTTATTGTCTCTAAAAACTATTCTAAGGGTTATGTAGACTTATCTACAGGATTAAGGTTATTTTGTTTATCTAGAAACTTCAAAGATGAGGTGGAAGGATGAAAATTATCATTTTTGTATTATATTTCATATCTATTATGGCTGGTTATATCTCTTCAATATATTTATATAGTCAGATAGTTCAAAGAAAACCAGTTATAAAAAAATCGTATATATACTTAAGTATTTTGTGTTTTTTACTTCAGGCACTATTACAAATGAAAGGTTTAGCTATTGCCGCTCCACTCTTTACTTTTGGGTGGTTAATTATCTTTGGTAAAAAACTTTTTCAAACTTCTTGGCGTGAAACAATAATTTGTTTCATCATGATATGGGTCATTTTATTTTTAATAGATGTTTTGACTATGTTTCATATGAATAGTATTGAGTTATATAATTTTGATCCTTTAGTAGTACAAATCTTTAAAGGATTATCGTCTATAACAATGTCTATTTTACTAATTTTAGTTGCTAAATTTCCTTTTATTATTAAAGGGCTAAGTAAACTTTTCAAAGAATTAAATAGAATAACTGTTCAAAAAGCTGGAGTTGTTTTAGCCATTGTTTTATATTTTGCTTTAGGAACATTATGTTACAGACATATGAATAATGAGAATGATGTTGTCTATTTAGTTATTGTTCTTTTAGTTTCTGTGATTTCCATTCTTGTATTGCTTTATCTTATTTATTTAAACTACGAAATTGTGGTTTTAAAATCAACAAATGATATTATAGGACAAAATAATGAAACTCTTTTAAAAACTTTGAATGAGTATCGTATTATGAAGCATAATATCAATAATAAGTTACTAGGAATTAAATCTGTAGGTAATAAAGATACTAGAACAATGATTAATGAAATTTTAAAAGAATATGATTCTAATAAGTATTTAAAATCTGAGATTCCTTTTATGCCTAGTGGTTTAAACGGTTTTATTCTAGAAAAGTTCTATGCTTATGCTGATAAAAATTTGAAAATTCAAATTGATAACAATGTTAAAGGAAAAATTTTGAATATATTAGGTCCTAAAAATTATAATTTATTATGTGAAGCTTTAGGTGTTACTTTAGATAATGCTTTAGAATCAGCATCACAGACAAAAGATAAAATAATTTTTTTGGAATTTACTGAAACTGAAAAAACAGTTAATATTAAGGTCATGAATACTTTTAAAGGAATAATAGATACAGAAAAATTAGGTACGATTGAGTATACTTCTAATAAATTAAACGGTCATGGCTTAGGATTATATTCTTTATTTAATAAAAACACACTTTATATTACAACTTCTATTAAAAACAATTTTTTTAGAAGTGAAATTAAAGTAGACAAAAAAATCGAGTAAGTGATACCCGATTTTTTTTAAAGTATTATTATAAAATGTCCATGTCTGCTACTGGTTCATCGAACCACATAAGAAGACAAGCAGATGAAGCAGATTTAGCAAATAAATTTGCGATTCCTGCTAACATATTGGCTAAAAACATAATAACACTCCCTTCCTTATCCATTGTTCAAATCTATATTATAAATTTAAACCATCATTAGCGCTCTTCAAAGCGTTTATAATTATTAAAAGGAGTAGATAATAGTTTATATGTGATAGGGTTTATCGAAATTGATTCTAAAATAATTGCATAGATAATAACGTTTTTATAAATTATGTTTGTTGTGATGAAATATAATATTATAAATATTAAAAGAATTAAATTGGAAAATATTTTAGCGCGTATTCTTTTTTTCTTTCTAATAAGTGGCCTCGCAGGTGTATCTGCTGGAGCAAATAAAAGAAAGACAACGATACCTATTATCATAATGAGGTAGGCGATTAAATTTGGAAAAGAACAATATTTGATAAATAAGCTTCCTCCTATGTATAAAGGAAGAGTTGTAAACCAGCATTCCGTGCTTGTTTTCATATGAATACCAAATCCAAATAATCTTAAAGCCCAAACTCCCAAAGCAAGTAATAAAACTTCTGGTAAAATGTTTAACCATATGGCTAATATTACAATGACAATTGTTTTGGTTATAAGGTTATAAAATGCTTCCAATCCATATCTTAATCTTTTTTCCTCAAGTTCACTGACTTCTCTGCCTTTTTTAATAAACGTTAAAGAAGATTCAATAAACTTTTTTTTCACTACATCACTTCTCCTTACAAGAAAAATTTTAGCAATTTAAAAGCTTACTAACCCAAAAAATGTCTCAAAGACAGGGCAAAATGCTTAAAAAACATATTTTGAGTAAAAATTTCTTTTTTGAATAAATGTTAGACGCGAAAATATACAAAAGAAAATTCTATCTAAAGGAGAAAAAAATAAGTGTGCTATAATGTTCTCGTCGTGAGTTATGTGTTATTTATTTGTCGGAATTTGTCGCACGAATTAAATTGCAGTCCACACATAAACATGATAGTTTAGTAGTGTAGTATATGAGTGGGAAGGAAGTGAGTGTTTTGTTAACTGGAACAGTAAAGTGGTTTAACAATGAAAAGGGTTATGGCTTTATACAATTTGGTGATCTAAAAGATATATTCGTTCATTATTCACAAATCACAATGGATGGATATAAAACATTGAAACAAGGAAATCTAGTCGACTTTAAATTAATTGAAACCGCTAAGGGGCTACAAGCTATTAATGTTGAAGTTGAGCAAACTATAAATGCGTAAGGAAAGAGGAAAAATATGTTAAGAGGAACAGTCAAATGGTTTAACAATACGAAAGGATATGGTTTCATTCAATATGGTGATTTAGAAGATATTTTTGTTCACTATTCAGCTATTCGTATGGAAGGGTATAAAACTTTGAAAGAGGGAAATATTGTAGAGTTTAAATTAATTGAAACAGCAAAAGGATTGCAAGCTGTGAATGTTGAAAATGTATCAGAGGTTTTGAATTAAGCTACCATTATAGGGTAGTTTTTTTCTTTAAATTTTGTTAAAATATAAATAGGAAGGTGATAGCATGAGAATTGAAATTAGAGGAGATAAAGTAAAAATTACTGATTCTATTAAAGCTTATGTTGAAGAAAAGCTTGGTAAGTTAGATCAATATTTTGAAAGACCAGCGGAATTAAAAGCCTATGTCGTTATCCGCGTAAGAAATAAAAGTGATATTATTGAAGTAACTATTCCAACCCCAAAATTTTCTTTAAGAGCAGAAACATCTCATGAAGATTTGTATGCAGCTATTGATTTAACAGTTGCAAAATTAGAAGGGCAAATTCGTAAGAATAAAACGAAAATGCGTAAAAAATTTAAAGATATTATGCAATATGAACTTCTAATGCAAGAAGAAGAACCAGAAAATACTTCCGACATTGTAAAAAGAAAGACCATTGAGTTAAAACCAATGGATGAAGAAGAAGCCATTTTACAAATGGAATTATTAGGACATGATTTTTACATTTTCAAAAATGTAAAAAGTGGTACCGTATCTGTTTTATATCGACGTAGAGACGGTTCTTACGGAATCATTGAAGAACAAGAATAAAATAATGAAGGTAGCCTTTAATAGGTTACTCTTTTTTAGGTATACAAATAAAAAGTCAAAAATACACGAAATGTGTAGAATAATGATTGAAACCTTAAAAAAATCCTTAAAAAATAAGCAAAAGTTTGCTTATTTTTTAAAACATATGATAGAATTGTAACTATGGAGGTTAGATAACTATGGGAATATTTAGAAAACTAATAGACTCAGAATATAAAGAATTAAAAAGATTTGAAAAAATTGCTAACGAAATTATGGCTAAAGAAGATTCTTTAGTAAAACTTAGCGATGATGAATTAAAAAATAAAACCAAAGAATTTAAAGAAAGATTAGAAAATGGCGAATCATTAAATGATTTGGTAGTAGATGCATTTGCTGTTGTAAGAGAAGCTGATTATCGTGTTTTAGGTGAAAAGCCTTATTTTGTTCAAATTTTAGGTGCTTTAGCTATTCATTATGGTAATATTGCTGAAATGAAAACTGGTGAAGGAAAAACTTTAACAGAAACTATGCCAGCTTATTTGAACGCTTTAGACGGTAAAGGGGTTCATATTATCACTGCCAATGAGTTCTTAGCAAAACGTGACTCAGAATGGATGGGAAATATTTATCGCTTTTTAGGGTTAACGGTTGGTCTTAATATGCGGGAAATGACTCCTAAAGAAAAACAAGAAGCTTATAAATGTGATATTTTATACTCTACAAATAATGAAATCGGTTTTGACTACTTAAGAGACAATATGGTTGTTAGAAAAGAAGATCGTGTTCAAAGACCACTTAACTTTTGTATTGTCGATGAAGTGGACTCTATTTTAATAGATGAAGCAAGAACACCACTTATTATTTCAGGTGGAAAGCAAAATGCTAAAAACCTTTATATGGACGCTGATAAAGCTGTAAAATCTTTAAAAGAAGAAGATTATACAGTGGATCCTAAAACTAAGAATGTATCCATTACAGAATCAGGTGCTGAAAGACTTGAAAAATTCTTTCATTTATCAAACTTATATGATGTGGGTAATTCAGCATTAGTTCACCATATCAACAATGCTTTAAAAGCAAATTATGGTTTTAAAAAAGATGTTGACTATGTTGTGGACGCTGGCGAAGTCATCATTGTCGATCCATTTACGGGACGTTTAATGCAAGGACGTCAATTTAGTGAGGGACTTCATCAAGCTATTGAAGCCAAAGAAAATGTGACCATTAATGAAGAAACGCAAACGATGGCAACGATTACATTCCAAAATTTATTTAGAATGTACAATAAATTATCTGGTATGACCGGTACGGCTAAAACAGAAGAAGAAGAATTTAGAAATATTTACAACATGTATGTTATTCAAATTCCAACTAATAAGCCAGTTATTCGTGAAGATTTAGCGGATTTAGTTTATTCAACAGAAGCTGGAAAATATGAAGCGATTGTTAAAACGATTAAAAAAATTCATGAAACAGGACAACCTATCTTAGTAGGTACAATTTCTGTTGAAAATAACGAACGTCTTTCTAATATGTTGAAAAAAGAAGGCTTAAAACATGAAGTTTTAAATGCTAAAAATCATGCTCGTGAAGCTGAAATTATTGCTCATGCTGGTGAAAAAGGTGCAATTACTATTGCAACTAATATGGCAGGTCGTGGTACCGATATTAAACTTGGTGAAGGTGTAAAAGAACTTGGTGGTCTATGTGTTATTGGTACAGAACGCCATGAATCTCGTCGTATTGATAATCAGTTAAGAGGACGTGCTGGTCGTCAAGGAGATCCGGGTATGAGTCAATTCTTTGTTTCTTTCGAAGATGATTTAATGCGTCGTTTTGGTACTGATAAAGTTAAAAATATGGTTATGGCTTTAGGTCTTGTTGGAGATCAAGCCATTCGTTCTAAATCACTTACTAAGTCAATTGAATCTGCTCAGAAAAAAGTAGAGGGTAATAACTTCGATATGCGTAAAAACTTACTTGATTATGACAACGTTGTTAACGAACAAAGAAGAATGATTTATGAACAAAGAAATAACATCATAGATAATGAAAGTATTCATGACACGATTAAAGAAACATTCAGAAATGTTGTAGAAGATGTTGTAACAGCGCATACTCATGAAGGTAAAACTTCTGATGAGGATTTACAAGAAATTGTTTCTTATATCAATACTAATTTCTTAAAAACTCAAGTTTTAAAAGGAAATGAAATTAAAGACTTAGATGAGAGTGAAAAAATTGAATATATCACTAACATGATAAATGAAGATTATGAATTCAAAATTAAAGATGCTCCTCATTTTGATGAATTTGAACGTTCTATTTCTCTTCGTATTATTGATTCTTTATGGGTAGAACATTTAAATGCCATGGAAAGTCTAAAAGAAGGAATTTTCTTAAGACAATATGCTCAAACAAATCCATTACAAGCTTACACAATGGAAGGTTATGATATGTTTGAACAACTTTTAAATCGTATTGATGATACCATTGCTCAATTTTTATTAAAAGCAAATATTGAACAAAATACGGAAAGAAAACAAGTTATAAAGGGTCAAGCTAATGATTCTAAAGAAGGCGAACATCATACGGTAAAAAATACTAAAAAAGTTGGACGTAACGATCCTTGCATTTGCGGCAGCGGTAAAAAATACAAAAATTGTTGTGGTAAATAGCCTCACAAACCCTTATAAAACAAGAAATTGTTAAAAATAAAAAAATTATAAAATTGTCCACAGATGACAATTTGTCCACATATCGTAATTATGTGAGTAAAATCTACTGTAATTAAAGGATGCCAACAAATATTTTGCTGACATCTTTTTTTACTGAAATTATGTAGATATTAAAAATAAATTAGAGTTTGAAATCAAATTTGAAAATAAGAATTTGGATTTAATACACGAATGTAATAAGATTTTAGAAAATTTCAATATTTACTGAGATTACAACTTAGTATTAAAGGAGTTGCTATACTTTAAAAGTATATATTTTAAATATTAAAGACTTTTATTTCTAATAACTCTATCACAATATTTTAGAATTTTTATATCATAATTGTTTTCTATAACTTTTCCATTTATGGAATTTATAATAGGAATATTATATCCATATTCATTTAATAATCTATTTACAAAAAGATATCTTTTTTTATCTTCTAGAAATAATCGATATAAATAATAATTATTACTAATCAAATCACATTTTGCAATAGAATCAGCAAAATTATATATGCCTATTGCAATTAAATATTTTCTCAAATTTATTCCACTCTTTATTCGTATTTCACCTGCATCGCCATACTGAAGTGTATAATCTACTGAATTTAATAAATCTTCGGATAATACAAACGATATATGAGTTCTTATATAATGATAAAATGCAGTTCCATAATCTATATCAAAATCGTAAACGTATCTGAAAGTTTCATTCTTAGGATGTATTGCTACACATACTTCATCTGTTGCTTGCTCATATATTCTAGGCAATTTATCATAGTACAAATATTTTTCTTCAAGTAATTCTTCTCTTGTTTTTATTTTTTCTGATTTTAATATTTGGCTATATATTTTCAATTCACTAATTTTATCTTTATAATATTCTAAATTTATTCCATGAAATAATTTTTCTTCTATATTATTTATCAAATTTGCCTCCATATTTATCTTTATTATACACTAAATATTCTGTATCTAAAGTATATATTTAAATTTTAACGTGTAGTATTTCTAAGCATTTTAAATTGTATATATGTTCTTAAAATTTACTCAATTAAATAATTGTTTTACTATTTTTTTCATTTGAGTCCAAAATGTATAAATATTAATAAAATAAATTTAAAAAATATGATATTATGCTAATAAGTTAGTTGGTGATATAGAGTGTTAGAAGAAAAACTGGAAAGTTTAATTAAAGAGGCTCAAGAAATACGTAAAAAGGACCTTGAAACTGATTCTGCAAATTATTATAACGATAGATTTTATAATTTAAGTAATTTTATTTCCAATAAATTAAGTAGTACGTTTTTTAAAAATAGAAATGCTAAAATTATTGTAAATCATTTTGATGAAATTCTTCCATATATGGTTAGGTCAAATGTAGCAACATTTATGATAAATGGCGATTTGTTAATAAAGCAAACTAATTTTAAAGAAAAATTTGTAGCAGGATTAAAGAATTATCCTTATCAAAATGAAATAGGCATTCTATTTTATAGTATTTGGGTTTCTTTAGGGAGTGATTTAAATAAATTTAATAATTTTATTACTAATGATATTTTAGAAGTATTGGCAAGTTTGGATTTAAATAAAATGTTTTCTATAGATATATTAAATAAGCTTAATACTGAAAAACAAAAAATATTTTTGAAATTATTGATTATAAATAAATATAATATTCCATACTCATCTATTGACTATAAGGAAGACGCCAAACAAATAATATATGATAATATAACTTTATTTATTGAAAATTCCAAGAATTTATATAATTTACTAAACACCTTGAAAGATAATCAAGTTGCTTTTTTAAAAGTAAAATCCTATATTGATAACAATGAAGAAATGGCACTAAATTCTATATTTTTTGAAAATGATTACCTTGCGAAAATAAAGGATTTAACTTTAAAAGAAATAATCAGATTAATAATATTAGATGTTATGAAAAATGAAAATGTAAAATTTTCTGATATTACCTTTGATAGTGGTGGTTTCTCAAATGTATTATTAGTAGGAAATAAAGTGATTAAATTAGGAAGTCGACTTACTAAAAAATTTCCAAATAATCCCTATATAATAGCTCCTTTACTACGCAGAGAATTAAAAAATGATGAAGAAACGTGTTTTGTTGAAGTTACTGAACGAGTAAATACTACTTCGAAAGTTAGTAACGAAGAATTGTATCAATTATTTAAGAATTTACGTAATTTAGGTCTCGTTTGGATTGATGTGAAAGATGATAATGTGGGACGTTTAAAAAGTGACAATATAATATATTGGCATGAAAATTTAGAACCATCTGAAGACGCTTTAGAATTAGAATCTAAAAGAGGAGTATCAATTTTAAAACAGGGCGATTTGGTTATCTTAGATGCTGACTTTATTTATGATGAAAAGGATCCTAATATTAAATATTCCATCGCGACACCTTTATATCAAACATTTGAAAAAAGATATCGATTTGAAAAATTAAAAGAAAAAGAAGAAAAACTAAAGATGGTTAACGAAAACGAACCAAATAATCATGATTTGAATGAACACATAAAAAGGCATAGATAAAATTAAAATGGAATTTTATATTTTAATCACAAAATTTAAATACGATAAACAAAATGTTAATATAGACATTTAATTTATGTTTTGCTAGAATATTGGCATGAAAGCGAGGAAGCTATAAATTATAGCTAAAATATTATGAAACTATATAATTTAAAAAATTTAGTAGTTGTAAGTATTAATGATAAAAAATTAATTTGTCATAGAAAAGAGGAAGAATTATCATTATCAGAAGCTTTAACTGGTTGTTTAATTTGTCTAGAAGGTCATTCAGAAATAATTCCTTTACAAAAAAAGTATTGTTTTAATAATGCTCGGCCATTTTGCGTATTAGATAAAGAACAAATAATAAAGTATTATTTAAAATTAAATCATTTAACTGAAGAATCAACATCTGAATTAATGCTTTTAATTGAGCAATCTTTAAGGAAGTATTATCAGGAATGTGAGACTTCACTTTCTTTTGAAGAAAAAACAAATATCAAAAACGAACTTGAAAAAACATGCGCCAATTGTGCAAATGCTACATGTCGTGTACCAAATGTAGAAAAATCACTAGATTCTTCTGATGATTGTTTGGCTTGGCATAATCCAACTCTTGTTGGAAAAGAAATGGTTAGAAAACGAGTAAAAACTAAATATAATACACCAAATGCTACCAAAATTTAGATGGTAGTTTTTACTTGTTAATAAAAAATGTGCTATAATAAATACAACTTTTTTAGGTTGCTAGTAAAAGCAGTTAGGAGGTCAATATGTTATCATATGGGAAAAATGTTTTACTAAATACTAATCCAAAAGAAATTCGAAAAGTATATTTAAGTAAATCAAAGAAAGATCCAGAGGTTTTTGAATATTTAAAAAATAATCAAATTCATTATGTTAATGTGGATAACCAAATGTTAAACAAAATGACAAAAGAAAATCATCAAGGAATTGTTTTTGAAAGAGATGAATTTCAATATCAATCTTTAGAAAGCTTATACAATAAAAATTTTGTTGTTTTGTTAGACCATTTAGAAGATCCTCATAATTTTGGAGCTATTATAAGAACTTGTGAAGCAGCTGGAGTAGATGGAATTATTATTCCCAAAGATAGAAGTGTCTCTGTGACAGATGTTGTAATTAAAACAAGTGTTGGAACTACCGAAAATGTTCCTATCATTAAAGTATCCAATTTAACAGACGCTATTAAAAAATTACAAAAAAATAATTTCTTTGTCTATGGCAGTGATATGGATGGAACCGACTGTCGTGAAGTGTCATTCGCAGATAAAAAAGTTCTTGTGATTGGTAACGAAGGAAAAGGTATTAGTCCTATCATCGAAAAAAACTGTGATGAAATGATTAAAATTGCCATGAAAGGTAACGTTAATAGTTTAAATGCTTCTGTGGCAGGAGCCCTTTTGATATATAAAATGGGAGGTCTCATATGAGTTATGAAGAAGAGGAATTAATGCTTTTAGATATGATTTGTGAATCAAATGACGAAGTAAGAAACACTCTTTATAAAACATATGAACCAGTAATAAAAGGAATTGTCAAAAAATACGTTAGAAGTGCCAAAAAATTAGGTATTGATTTAAATGATTTAATGCAAGAAGCAAATGTTGGCTTTACCGATGCATTAAATAGGTATGACGCTTCTAAAGATGCCAGTTTAAAAACATTTGTCAGTGTTTGTGTTGAAAGAAGGCTTTTAAATTACGTTTATAAACAACGAACTAAAAAAAATCAAATTGAACAAGAAAGTTTATCTTTAGATTATGATTATGATCAAGATGGTCTTACCTTGAAAGAAATCTTAAAAGATGAAAACGCAGACCCATCTCATCAAATATTGATTCAAACACAATATAAAAATGTTTTAAATACAATTAAAGAAAAATTATCTAATCAAGAATACGAAGTTTTTTCTTATATGTTAGATGGTCTTGACTATTTAGAAATTTCTAAGAAATTAAATAAAAGTCCTAAACAAGTTGACAATACCATTCAAAGAATTAAAACGAAAATAAAAACAACCTTTAAGGAGGGAGAAAACTATGAATAAAAAAGAATGGCTAAAAATTATTGCTTTCTTAGCTGTTTTTGTAGCTTTTAGTATTGTCATTATAAGAGTTGTATCTTTTGAAAGACAAAAAGATGATGTAACAATTGATACACCTGTTATTGATGATACCAAGAAAGACGAAGGAATTTCTTTTGAAAATAACTCTTCTTTAGAAGAAAATGAAATAAGAAAGCTAATTGAAGAAAAAAGAGAAAATTTGAAACAATTTTTTGAAGATACTAAATTTTATAAAGTAAGTGAAGTATCCAAAGATTTTACAAGTGAAGATGATGATAATTATATTGTTTTAGATACTAATTTTTTTGATAGTTTTAAAACAATGGTAACAGAAACTATTTATGATCATTATTGGAATCAATTTGCTAAAGTGAATAAACGTAGTGATATTCTTGTTAAAGAAGATTTGTATGTTACAAAAAAAGGCATTTTTGATGATATATATTATGAAAGTGCCATTGCAATCAATGATGTTACAGAAGAAAAAATAGTTTTAAGAAAAGCTACGGATAAAGAGATAAATGCTTACATTAACATTAAGTATTGTGAAGATGATAACGCTTGTGTTCGAGACGAACTATATCATTTTGATTTGATACAAATTAATGATGAATGGCTTATTGAAGATTTTACAACTAAAAAGAATTAAAAAACTTGCAAACACTCGTTTCTTGTGATAATTTATATATAAGAAGCACGCGAGTGTTTTTATTTTGGAAAAATATTGAGGTGAAAAAATGGCAAAAACTAAAAAAGTTAAGGCTGAAAAATCAAAAAAACCAAGTTATTTAAAAGAAGTAAAAGACGAAATGAAAAAGGTATCTTTTCCAAGTGCTAAAGAAGTAACGACATATGCAATAGCTACTATTGTTATCGTGGCACTTCTAATAGCTTTCTTCTTATTACTAACAGCATTATTATCTTGGGTTAAGGGGGCATTTTAATGGAAAAGTTATGGTATGTTGTAAACACTTATGTAGGTCATGAAGAAGCTGTTAAAGAAAAACTTGAAATGCGTACCGAATCCATGGGAATGCAAGATCACATTTTTAGAATTATTATTCCAGAAATAACTGAAGTTGAAGTAAAAGACGGTGTCAAAAAAGAAAAAAAGAAAAAAATGTTTCCTGGTTACGTTTTAGTAGAAATGATTATGAGCGATGAAGCATGGTATATTGTTCGTAATACACCAGGCGTTACAGGATTTATTGGTTCAAGTGGAAAAGGGGCTAAACCAACTCCGCTACCTCCACAAGAAATTGATCATATCTTAATTAATATGGGTATGAGTCGTGTTGATGTTGAATCAGAGCTTGCTGTCGGCGATAAAGTAACTATTGTGGATGGACCATTTAAAGGTATGGAAGGTACCATTCATACTATTGATGCAGAAAACAATCGTTTAACAGTAACTATTGATTTATTTGGACAAGAAACCAGTGTAGAAGTGGAATTGTTCCAAGTAAATAAATTACAATAAATCATATTAAATAAAATTTTCAAAAGGAAGGATAATTTGCTTGTCAAATCCTTCCTTTTATGCTAGTATTTTAATTGCAATCGAAGTTCTCTAACTTTGACTGTATCAAGTGGGAGGGATTTTAGTGCGGACTTGCCCATTACCACTTACACGTTAAAAACAATAAAATCCAAAGAAAGGAGAGTGTTTTCGTGGCAAAAGAAGTCGTAAAAAAAGTAAAATTACAAATTGCTGCTGGAAAAGCAAATCCAGCACCACCAGTTGGTACTGTTTTAGGTCCTGCTGGTATTAACATTTCAGATTTTTGTCAAAAGTTCAATGATGCAACTAAAGACAAAATGGGTGATGTTGTTCCTTGCGAAATCTCTATCTATGATGATAGATCATTTGACTTCGTATTAAAAACTCCACCAGCTGCATTCTTACTTAAAAAAGTAGCAAAACTTCAAAAAGCTAGTAAAAAAGGTGCTAATGAAGTAGTAGCTACTATCACAAAAGAAGAATTAAGAAGTATTGCTGAAACAAAACTTCCTGATTTAAATGCTTATACAGTTGAGGAAGCAATGAAAATCGTTGAAGGTACTGCTCGTAATATGGGTATTGCTGTTAAAGGTTTAAATGATGTTGAATTAGCTGAACAAGAAAAAGAAGCTCATGAAGAAGAAGCTGAAAGAGAAAAACGTGAAGAAGAATTAGCTGAAATGGAAGCAGAAGTTAAAGAAGGTACAACTGCAGAAGTTGAAGTAATTGGAAAAAATAAAGAAGAACAAACTGAAGAATAATTTAAACTTGAATAGTCCGCTTAAAATACCACAGTTAGGAGGGAAATCATGAAAAAATTTGGTCGTAAATATGTGGAAGCTAGTAAGAAATTAGACAAAAATACTTCTTACAGCGTTAGTGAAGCAATTCATTTAGCAAAAGAAACATCTGTTACTAATTTTGATGGTACTGTTGATTTTGCAATGAAGCTTAATGTCGACCCTAAAAAAGCTGATCAACAATTACGTGGTTCTCTAGTATTACCAAATGGTACTGGAAAAACAAAACGCGTATTAGTTATCGCTAAAGGTGCTCAAGCAGAAGCTGCTAAAGCTGCTGGTGCATTATATGTTGGTGAAAAAGACATGATTGAAAAAATTCAAAAAGAAAACTGGTTTGATTTTGATGTCATCGTTGCTACTCCAGATATGATGCCAGAACTTGGTAAAATTGGTAAAATTTTAGGACCTAAAGGTTTAATGCCAAACCCTAAAACAAATACCGTTACACCAAACCCAGCTAAAGCTGTTGAAGACATTAATAAAGGTATGGTTGAATTTAGAACAGATTCTTATGGAAATATTCATGGTATTCTTGGTAAAGTATCTTTCGATGAAAAAGCTTTACAAGAAAACTTAGAATATGTTGTAAAATCTATTTCAAAATTAAAACCTGCTAGTGTTAAAGGAAAATTTATCACTTCTATTAGTGTTTCAACAACAATGGGCCCTGGAATTAAAGTAGATCAAAATTCTTTTGACATTTAATTTATAACATATTATAATAAACATCAGAAAAAGCGCAATACCGAAGACAGCAAGGGGAGTATCCTTAATAATCTTGCCGAGGGACGTTTACTAAATTAGACCTAGTCTATTTAAGCTCGTCCAATCGGAGGAGCTTTTTTGATAGTTAAGCAAAGGAGGAAAAGTTATGGCTAGCACAAAGATTCTTGCTCAAAAGAAAGAAACTGTAAATGATATTGTTAATAACATTAAAGATAGCGAATCTGTTATTTTATTCCAATATCAAGGTTTGACCGTTGCAGAACTTTCAGAGTTAAGAAAAAAACTTAGAGAAACTGATGCGACAGTAAAAGTTTACAAAAACACTTTATTAAAAAGAGCATTAGATGAATTAAATTTAAGTTTTGATGGTTTCTTAGAAGGTCCAAATGCTATTTTATTTGGTAAAAATTTACTTGAACCAATTAAAGTGATTGCAGACTTTGCAAAAGAACATGAAAAACTTGAAATTAGAATTGGTATCATCTCAGGCTCTGTAGCAGACTTAGCTACAATTAACGAATATGCTACAATACCTTCACGCGAAGGCTTATTAACAATGCTTGCTGCTGGTATGATGGAACATGTTCGTAACTTATCCATTGCTCTAAATCTATATAGTGAGCAAAAGGAAGAAAACTAGAAAGGAATTGATTAAAATGGCTAAAATTACAAAAGAAAATTTTATTGAATCATTAAAAGAAATGACTATTCTTGAAGTTAAAGAATTAGTTGACGCAATGAAAGAAGAATTTGGAGTAGATCCAAGTGCTGTTGCTGTTGCTGCTGCTCCTGCAGCTGCTGCACAAGAAGAAGATACAAATAAGACTGTCGTATTAAAAAGTGCTGGAGGAAACAAGATTGCTGTAATTAAATTATTAAAAGAAATTACAGGATTAGGACTTGTTGAAGCTAAAGGTTTAGCTGATAACGGTGGAAATGTTAAAGAAAACGTTCCAACTGAAGAAGCTAACCAAATTAAAGCACAACTTGAAGAAGCTGGCGCTGAAGTAGAACTTGCTTAATTAATGGAAAAGGTCGGGTAGTCTCGGCCTTTTTTTTGGAGAAAAAGATGAAAAAAGGAAACTTAATTATTTTAGCGGGTAGCAAACGAGCCGGCAAAACAACTGTTAGTAATTATTTACAAAAGTTAGGGTATGTTACTTTAAATTTTGATTATTTATTAGATGCTTACGACAATTCGTTAAAGGAACATACAAAAGAAATGGAATTTTCGTTCTTTAATAATCTCGTAAATTATTATAATAATAATACCATTAATTATGGTCAAAATATTGTTTTTGATATTTATGATTTTTCACCGAGTAAATTAAAGGAATTAGATAAATTTTCAAATATCAACCTTTTTATTTTAGGATATCCCAAGGCGTCTATAGAAGAAATAGAAGATTGCTTAATAACTTATGGTGAAGAATTTGAATGGAACAAACAACTAAATCAAGACGAGATAGAAACAAAGGCTAAAGAAATATATAATTATAATCAAATATTACAAAAAGAATGTGAACAAGAAAAAATAATCTTGTTTGATGTTGGCACTAAAAATGAACGACAGCAAAATTTGCAAAAATTAGTAGAAATAATAACAAAATTAGGGTAAAAGAACCCTTTTTTATTTTTCTAAATAAGTTGTTTTAAAGAAGAAAATACATTATAATATTTTCAAGGAATGAGGCATATTATGAAAATAAACGTCATTAATATATTAAAAATTGCGATAATAGTATTAGTTGTTTTATGGATAGGACTACTTACTTTTGACTATTTTAAAGCTCAAAATAACCAAAAACCATTAATTTGTTTAAGTGAAAAAAATTTAGAATTATCTGATGGAACTTACTATGCATGCAATAGTTTTGGATATAAATATTATGAATATAAAGCTAAAAATGGCGAATCTGGTTATGGTTTTGGAGCTATTTTTGTTAAGAGTGATTTAGAAAAGAAATTAGGTGTTTAGAAATGTATTTAAATAATAAAGGATGGGGCTTAAAAGAAATGATATTATTATCATGCGTTATTTTGGTAGCTGTTTTTGTAGCGGCTATTATGATAAACAATCTTTATAAAGATTTAGATATGAATATAAATGGTAATAATACTTCAAATACATCTAATAGCAGTCAAAATAAAGATGAAAAATATGCAACAATAGAAAGAAATTTACTTAGTGCAGCTAGAAAATATGCTAGAGAAAATGAACTTGAAGATGAAGAAATTATTGATTCAGATACATTAATTGATGAAGGTTATCTTACTCTTTCAAAAATGACGAATGAAGATGATACTTGTGAAGGATATGTTACTAAGCAAAATTCATCTTATAAAGCCTATATTAGTTGTGAATCATACGAAACGAAGGGCTATTAATGACAAACATAAATTTACAAAGAATGCATAAAATAAGTATTATTTGGGGAATCATAATGATGCTTCTTGTTTTAGCTTTAACTCTTATTGCTACTTCTTATAAAAAAGAAACCAAAGAATATAAAGCCTTTGAAACAAAATTAGAAGAAGCTACTAAAAATTATATTGAAAAGGATGGCTTATACCCTGAAGAAGAAATGCATTTAACTCTCACAGAATTATTAAAACTGAATGTCATTGAAACTAACGTTGTTAAAGATAAGACTTGCCAAGGTTATGTAGATATTAAAAATGATGAACAATTTTTTGATTATGAAGCCTATATCAAATGTGGTAATTATGAAACGAAAAATTTAGATAAGAAAAAACTTGACGATTAAAAAGTTAAATGCTATCATATTTATGATTTTAAATTGTGGTTTTACTCCGGTAAAACCGTATTTAAAAATAAAATTGATACACCAGGATGTGTGTAAATGGAAAGGAGAAAGTTATGGCTACTATTAACCAACTCGTAAAAAAAGGTAGAGGTAAGAAAACAAGAAAAAGTAAAAGTCCAGTATTAAATGTTGGATATAATACTCTTGAAAGAAAACAAACAAATACATCAAGTCCTCAAAAACGTGGTGTTTGTACTCGTGTAGGTACAAAAACTCCAAAGAAACCGAACTCAGCATTACGTAAATATGCTCGTGTAAGACTTTCAAACGGAAGAGAAGTTGATACTTATATTCCAGGTGAAGGACACAACTTACAAGAACATAGTGTTGTATTAGTACGTGGTGGACGTGTTAAAGACCTTATCGGTGTACGTTATCATGTAGTTCGTGGAACACTTGATACTCAAGGCGTTCAAAATCGTAAACAAGGACGTAGTAAATATGGTACAAAAAGACCAAAAACAAAATAATAGAAGGAGGAAATAAAAATGCGTAAAAGAAGAGCAGAAAAAAGAGACGTTTTACCAGATTCAATTTATAATTCTAAAGTTGTTACAAAATTAATCAACCAAATTATGCAAGATGGTAAAAAAGGTACAGCTCAAAATATTCTTTACGAAGCCTTTGATATTATTGAAGAAAAAACAGGACGTCCTGCAATCGAAGTATATCAAAGCGCTTTAGAAAACATTACTCCAGCATTAGAGGTTAAATCTCGCCGTGTCGGAGGAAGTAATTACCAAGTTCCAATTGAAGTTAGTGACGAAAGAGGACAAGCTTTAGCATTAAGATGGCTTGTTAATTACGCTAAAAATAGAAGCGGTAAAGGTATGGCTTATAAATTAGCTATGGAAATTATCGATGCTTCTAATGGCACAGGTGGTGCTGTTAAAAAACGTGAGGATACTCACAAAATGGCCGAAGCAAATAAAGCATTTGCTCATTATAGATGGTAGGAGAGTGAACTATGGCAAGAGATGTCTCAATTGACAAAGTAAGAAACCTTGGTATTATGGCTCACATTGATGCCGGAAAAACAACATGTACAGAAAGAATCTTATTCCATACCGGTGTAACTCATAAAATTGGTGAAACACATGATGGTGAATCGCAAATGGACTGGATGGATCAAGAAAAAGAAAGAGGTATCACAATTACTTCTGCTGCTACAACAGCTCATTGGAAAGGATACCGTTTCAATATCATAGATACTCCGGGCCACGTAGACTTCACTGTTGAAGTTTCTCGTAGTTTACGTGTATTAGATGGTGCTGTATGTTTAATTGATGCCCAAGCTGGTGTGGAACCACAATCAGAAACCGTTTGGCGTCAAGCTAATGAATTTAAAGTTCCTCGTATGATTTTTGCTAATAAAATGGACAAAATGGGAGCCGACTTTGAATATTCATTAGGAACTATTAAAGATCGTTTAGGCGTTGATACAAAACCAATTGAATGGCCTATCGGTGCTGAAAGTGACTTCAATGGAATCATTGATCTAGTTACTATGAAAGCATATCAATATGATGGAAAACAAGATGAAAATCCTGTTGAAATCGAAATTCCTGAAAACTTAAAAGACTTAGCAATGCAAAAACACAATGAGTTAATTGAAACTGTTGTTGAATTTGACGATGCTATGATGGAAAAATATTTAAATGGTGAAGAACTTACTCTAGAAGAAATAAAACATTGTATCCGTATTGGTACCCTTGAAAATAAATTCTTCCCAGTATTATGTGGTACAGCTTTAGGAAATATTGGTGTTAAATTATTGCTTGATGCTGTTATTGACTATTTACCTGCACCTACAGATATTGAAGCTATTGATTGTACAGATTTAAAAACTGGCGAAGACGTTAAACGTCATCCTAGTGATTCTGAACCATTCACAGCTTTAGCATTTAAAATTATGACAGACCCATTCGTTGGACGTCTTGCATTCTTCCGTGTATATTCTGGAAAATTAACAAGTGGTTCTTATGTACTTAATAGTACAAAAGACGTTAAAGAAAGAATTGGACGTATTTTACAAATGCATGCCAATACCCGTAAAGAAATTACAGAAGTTTACTGTGGTGAAATTGCTGCTGCTGTAGGTCTTAAAAATACAACAACAGCTGACACATTATGTGATGAAAAAAATGCCGTTATCATGAAAGGTATGGAATTCCCATTACCAGTTATTGATGAAGCTATTGAACCAAAATCAAAAGCTGATCAAGAAAAAATGGCCATTGCTTTACAAAAATTAGCTGAAGAAGATCCAACATTTAAATATAAAACAGATGCAGAAACTGGTCAAACAATCATTAGTGGTATGGGTGAATTACACTTAGATATCCTAGTTGATCGTATGAGACGTGAATTTAACGTCGAAGCTAATATTGGTCGTCCTCAAGTTGCTTACCGTGAAACATTAACACAAACTGCTGAATGTGAAGGTAAATATATTAAACAATCAGGTGGACGTGGACAATATGGTCATGTTTGGGTACGTTTTGAACCTAACAAAGACAAAGGTTATGAATTTGTTGACGCTATCGTTGGTGGTGTTGTTCCTCGTGAATATATTCCAGTAACAGATAAAGGATTACAAGAAGCAATGGCTGGAGGTATTTTAGCTGGATATCCTATGGTTGATGTTAAAGCAACTTTATTTGATGGTTCTTACCATGATGTCGACTCATCAGAAATGGCTTTCAAAATTGCTGCTAGTATGGCTTTAAAAGAAGCTAAAAATAAATGTAAACCTGTCTTACTTGAACCTATTATGAAAGTAAGCGTTACTGTACCAGATGAATACATGGGTAATGTAATGGGTGATTTAACAAGCCGTCGTGGTCGTCCTCTAGGACAAGAATCACGTGGTAATGCACTACAAATCACAGCAATGGTTCCTCTTGCAGAAATGTTTGGTTATGCCACTACTTTACGTAGTAATACACAAGGTCGTGGAAACTTCGTTATGGAACTTGATCATTACGAAGAAGTACCAAAATCTATTTCTGAAGAAATCATTAAGAAAAATAGTGCTAACTAAAAATAATACTTGAATTTAATTCAAGCATTAGATAAAATAGAAGAGATGAAAGGAAGAAAAAAATATTATGGCAAAAGAAAAATTTGATCGTTCAAAAGTGCATGTTAATATTGGTACAATTGGTCACGTTGACCATGGTAAAACAACATTAACTGCTGCTATTACTAAATTATTTGGTAACTTTGTTGCATATGAAGATATCGACAAAGCTCCAGAAGAAAGAGAAAGAGGTATTACTATTAATACTTCTCACGTTGAGTATCAAACTGAAAAACGTCATTATGCTCACGTAGACTGCCCAGGCCATGCTGACTATGTTAAAAACATGATTACTGGTGCTGCTCAAATGGATGGTGCTATCCTTGTAGTTTCTGCTGCAGATGGACCTATGCCACAAACAAGAGAACATATCTTATTATCTCGTCAAGTTGGTGTTCCTAAAATTGTTGTTTACATGAACAAATGTGACCAAGTTGATGATCCTGAATTATTAGACTTAGTAGAAATGGAAATTCGTGAATTATTAGGCGAATATGGTTATGATAGTGAATGTCCAATCATTCGTGGTTCTGCATTAAAAGCTCTTGAAGGAGACCCTGCTGCTGAGCAATCTATTCGTGACTTAATGAAAGCTGTTGACGAATATATTCCAGATCCTGTTCGTGAAACTGACAAACCATTCTTAATGAGTATTGAAGATGTATTCACAATTTCAGGACGTGGTACTGTTGTTACAGGACGTGTTGAACGTGGTGTATTAAATCTTAACGACGAAGTTGAAATTGTAGGTTTAAAACCAACAAGAAAAACGGTTGTTACAGGTATTGAAATGTTCAGAAAATCACTTGACTTTGCTCAAGCAGGTGACAATGCTGGTGTATTATTACGTGGTATTGCTCGTGAAGATGTTGAACGTGGACAAGTTCTTGCTAAACCAGGAAGTGTTACACCTCATCATAAATTCAAAGCTAGCGTTTACGTATTAACTAAAGAAGAAGGCGGACGTCATACTCCATTCTTCTCAAATTACAGACCACAATTCTATTTCCGTACTACTGACGTAACTGGTGTTATCGAGTTACCAGAAGGTGTTGAAATGGTTATGCCTGGTGATAACGTAGATATGACTGTTGAATTAATTGCTCCAGTAGCATTAGAAAAAGGTACTAAATTCTCTATCCGTGAAGGTGGACGTACTGTTGGTGCCGGAGTTGTATCTGAAATCGTTGAATAATACGACTTTAAAAAGTGCTGATGAATATCAGTGCTTTTTTTGTGATTTTAAAACTCTTTACAATTTAGACATTTGTGATATAATAAATTTCAACTAAAAGGGGTGATACCATGAGCATAAGAGAATTAACTATCGATGAATTCAATGCTTTTGTTAGAAACAGTCCATTAGGAACACATTATCAAACTTTTAACTACGCTCTTTTGATGGGCGAAAACGGATATGAATATGAACTGGTTGGTATGTTTAATGAGTATAATCAGTTAAAGGCAGCTAGTTTAATTCTTTTTAAGAATTTAAAAATGCACTACAAATATGGCTATGCGCCTAAAGGTTTTATCTTAGACTATTTTAATCAAGAAATTGTAAGTGAGTTTGCGACACTTTTAAAAAGTTACTATAAAAAGAAAAAAGTTGTTTTTATTAAAATTAATCCTGAAATAGCTATTAGTGAAATTGATAAAGAAAGTGGCTTAAAGACATATAATTGGAACTATAACATCTTAGAAATTATGGAAAAAGCAGGATTTAAAAAACTAAAAGATAACCTCTATTTTGAATCTGTATTACCACGTTTTAGTGCGGTTGTTTCTTTGAAAAATTATTCTATGAATAGTGTATCTAAAAATACACGTAATAAAATTAGACGTGCTCATCATAAAGGACTTCATATTGAATTGGCTGAAAAATCAGGCATTGATATTTTACAAAAATTCATTAAAAATAAACGAACTATTAATGAATATTATTACAAAGATTATTATAATGTTTTTAAAAAAGATGATATGATTGACTTATTTTTAGTTAGCATTGATTCAGAAGAATTTCTAATGAATTCCAGAGAGCTTTATGAAAAAGAATTAGAAATCAATAATCGTTTAGTTTCCTTACTTAATAGGGAAAATAATAAACGTAATTTAAATAAAAAAATGGATTCGGATCGAAAAATATTGAATTATAAACAAGATGTTAAATTTGCCACGGAGTTAAATACCAAAAAAGACAAAGTTTATATCGCAGGTGCTTTAGTCATTAAATATCAAAATCGTGTGCAAATATTGATGAGTGGTTACGATAAAAAATATAAACGTTTTGAGGCTAACTATTACTTACATGATGAAATATTAAAATATTATCAAAAAAATTATGATTATGCCGAATTAAATGGTTTAACCGGAGATTTTTCAAAAGATAATCCTTATCTAGGTCTTAACGAATTTAAGATTGGTTTTAATCCTCGCATTTATGAATATATTGGAGAATTTGATTTACCACTTAATGAAAAAAAATATTTAAAAATGCGTTCTAATGGAGAACTGGCTAAAATCTTTAATAAACCAAATCAAAAAGTAAAGAAAGTGATGCGTGAAAAAAATGATTAAGCAAAAACAAACAGGCCAATTAATTATTATTTCAGGAACAACCTGTGCTGGTAAAGGAACGGTTGTTAAAGAACTTTTAAAAAGAAATGACAATTTAACTGTTTCTATTTCTTATACTTCTCGCCCTAAAAGAGAAGGGGAAATTGATGGTAAAGATTACTTCTTTGTTAGTTCAGAGGAATTTGAACAAAAAATAAAAAATAATGACTTTTTAGAATATGCCAAAGTTCAATATGGTAAATACTATGGTACCCCAAAAGTGGAAGTAAAAGAATTACTTGCTGAAGGCAAAGATGTTATTTTAGAAATTGATGTTCAAGGAGCTAAGCAAATTAAAGAAATGTTTCCAGAAACCATTTTAATTTTTATTATGGCGCCAAGTATGAACGAGGTAAAAAGAAGAATTAAAGAACGTGGTAAAGAAAGTAATGAACAAATTATTGAACGTTTTAAAGTTGCTTATAATGAATTAAATGAAATTAATAAATATAATTATGTGGTTGTAAATGATGAAGTAGAAAATGCTGTTAAAAAAATTGAAGCCATTTTACTTAGTGAAAAATGTCGTGTCGACCGTATTGAAGAAATGGCTGTTGAAAATCAAGAAGAAATCATTCATGAATTTTTAATAGATAAAGAATTTGATAACACTCCTTTTGATATTGCAGAATAAAAATGCAAAAAAGAAAGGGATGTGCTATAATAGGCTCAAGAAGGTGTTAAAATGTATAATGATTTAGATGAAAAAACAGAAAGCAAACCAAAATTTCAATTCTTAAGAAATATTTTTCGGAAAAGAACAAAAAGACTAATGACTGACATTGACCGGTTGTTTAGTAAAATTATGTGGATGGATATTGCTTTATCTATTTGTCTAACTTTAGTTGGTCTTATCTTCTTAGTTTATCCTGATGTCAGTGTCACTGTTATAGGGATTATCTTTGGTTTATTAATTACTATTTTAGGCGGAGTATTAATATATACTTACCTAAAACGCCGGGAAATTCCTTTATTTAGATTTAATTTGATTTATGGTATATTAGGCGTCATTTTAGGAATATTAACGATTATAAGCCCATTTACTTTCACTCAAGTTATTACTATTTTTATAGGTATATGGATACTTTATATGGCAATTATTAAGATTGATTTTGCTGTTCGTTTAAAACTATTAGAAGAAAGAAGTTGGTTATTTCTTCTTGTCAGTGCCTTACTTGAAATATTTATGAGTATTTTAATATTCATTAATCCATTTAGTAATTTAATTATTACTGAAATAGCAGGTGCTTACTTTGTTTTATGTGGCATTTTAAATTGCACCGACGCGGTATTAACTAAAAATAGAGCTATTGATTTTTTAGAAAATTTATAATAAAAAAAGATCTCAAACGGATCTTTTTTTCATATTTCTAATAATTTCTTTTCCAAAATACTATATAAATATAAATGAATAGGCTTATTTGTTTTTTGAAGAATATAATCTTTATAGCCATTTAATTGTTTCAAATAATTTTCATCTGTCACATCACTTAATTTATAATCCACGATGTCTATATGATTAGGATGTTCTATTAATAAATCAATAACGCCATGTTTCTCAATATTGTTATCGTTGTAAATAAATTCATATTCTTGAAAAATAGTAGATTCTTTAACATCTTTAAAAATATCTTGATGATAAAGATTAATAGCTAACTCTTGAATAAATGAATCGTAAATTAATTCGGGTTTAAAGTTTTTAAAATTGATATTTTCAAAAATTTTATGAACTTTTAAACCAAGTTCAATATTTCTTTCCTCTTTAGGTGTTAATAACTGGTTAATTTTTTTAGAAAATGTTTTGCGAGTTACTTCTTGTTCTTCGAAATGAAATGGTATAAAATCTATCTTTTCACCTTGTTTTATAAGCGTTTGATTAATATCTTTTTTTAAAAGATAATTTTTAGTTAAATTTAGATTTTCCACATTAATATCTTTTTTATAGATTTTTAAAGTATTGGGTATGGAGTAAAGCATACTCGCAAATGAATTATATTTTTTACGAATACTTTCATAAACAATACCATCCTCTTTTAACTCAACATTATTTTCGCTTTTAGGTAATAATAAAATCATTTTTTCTTTCGCCCTTGTTAAAGCTACATAAAATAATCTTATTTTCTCGGATACATCTTCCTGCGTCATTTTGTTTTGAATTAATAATTTTAAAATAGATTCTTTTATACCAGTAGACCTATCTGGCATGTAAATAGGTAAAGTATTGTCATAAATAATATTCCCTTTTAAATCTTCTTTACTAAAAGATTTATATAAACCACAGAAATAACAAATAGGAAATTCCAAACCTTTTGATTTATGAATATTCATAATTTTAACCGCATTAGAACTATTTGTTCCCGTATTAAATTTAATCATTTCATTGGTTTCTAGAAGCTCACTTAAATAATCTTTAAAGTCATAAATATCATAAGATAATTCCTCTAAATTGCTAGCAATATTTAAAATGGTTTCAAAACGAATTTCACTTTCTAAGACACTCCCTTTAAGGCGTGTTTTATTATAAAATTCTAAAGAAGACAATATTTCTTCTGTCAGTTCCTCTAAAGAAAGATGGTTTAAGTTTTGACTAAGAGGATATAATTTTTGCCATAACAAAGACTCATAAAAAGGTTTGTTATTAAAATATTCAAAAATCTCATCATCACTTTTAGAAAATAAGTAACTTCTTAAAATACTGGTAAAAGCATATTTGAATTCACTTTCATAATTTTTATCTTTCATTCCAATTAGAAGTGTCAAAATATTTTTAAATAAATAGATATCCGTATCTTCATTTAAAACTTCATCTTTATATAAACAAAGAGGTATTCCAAAATATTCAAAAATTTTCTTAGCTAAATCAAAAGAAGAATTTCGATCTAAAATAAGACAAAAATCATCAAACCTAGCTTCATGAACTATCTTACTATCTTTGTCAAAGATAGGGTATTTTTGTTCCACCTTCTTTTTGATATCTTGAGCGATTGTAAAAAATTCTATTTCTTCTTTGCTAAATTTTTTATTTTTAACTTCATATTCTAAAATATCCATATGATAGTTTTCACAAGAGGCACCTTCTTCAATATAAGAAGTGTTGCCAAAAACCATTTGATGAGAAACGGTGTATTCGGCATTACCAATATTATTTGTCATAATTGGATTAAAAATAGTATTAATATCTTCTAACACCTCGTCACGAGAACGAAAGTTTTTTAACAAATCAATTTTAAGGCCATCTTCATTGAGACTATATTTATCATATTTATTTTTAAAAATATAAGGATTGGCATTTCGAAAGCGATAAATACTTTGTTTGATATCTCCTACCATATAAACATTATGATTGTTGATTAAACTAATAAATTCTTCTTGAATGTCAGAAGTATCTTGATATTCATCGACCATAATTTCTTTAAAGAAATGTTTTAAATAATCTCTAATGTCATTATTTTCTTTTAGTATTTTTAGTGACATTTGAGCAATATCATTAAAGTCATAACAATAATATTTGTTTTTATATTCTTGTAACTGTTTGAAAAATTCTTCTAATATTTCAAAAATGATTTCTAAATAACCTTTTGTTTTTTTTATCGTATCTATAATCTCCTCTTGATAACCATAGACACATAAATCTTTTAAATTTTTTAAAGAGTCGATTATTTTTTCACGAGCCATTTTAGTTTCTTCTTCACTATTTCTAGGCGAGCTAGGAATTTTGGCACTGTTAATAAGAGCAATTAATTCATCTAAAGAACATTTGTTTTTCAACATAGAAATATTATCTAATATTTTTTGTTCATAATCTTTTTCAAAATAATTACTTTGTAACTCAACTTCTAAAAATAAGGCTTCAATATTTTCCTTTAAAATATTTTCATACATCGAAAGATATAGATGAATCGTATCTTCTTGATAATATTTGTTAAAATAAGAAGACATATATTCTTGTTTATCTGTCCTAATTTCTAGTTTGTTTGCTAAAGACAGAATGCTTTTTTTAAGATTTTTGTCGTCTTTAAAACAAAAATCCTTAATCAAACGATTAAATTTTTCATTAATTTTTTCCTCATAATACTTATCTAAAATATTATCTAGTATTTTCTTTTTTTGTAAATTTAAAATAGAACTGTCAGTAATAGAAATATTTTTAGGAATATTTAAAATATAATGATATTTTTTTACAATAGACAAGGCAAAACTATCAAAAGTTGTAATATAGGAAGATTCTAAAAGATCAAGTTCTTCAGGTTTATTTAATTCTTTAATCTTTTTTTTAATTCTTTCTTTCATTTCTCCAGCTGCGGCATTTGTAAACGTTAAAATAAGAAGCTCATTAATATGAATTCCTTTTTTAATTTTTTCGACAACTCTTGTAGATAAAACGGCTGTTTTACCCGAACCCGCTCCGGCGGAAACGATGATATTAGTGCCATCTTTATGAATCGCCGTTAATTGCTCATTCGTCCATGCCATCTTTCTTCACCTCCTTTTTTAAAAAATTTTTGTCAGAATTGATATAGACTTTATCTTTGTCTTTATAAAAGCAAATATCTTTAAAAGGACAAAATTCACATGAGATATTTTTTTTATTATCTAAAACTTTTGGTTCGATTTTAAAATTACCCCTTGTTATTTCATCAATTGTATAGTGAATAAGATTGTCCACTAAATCAAATAAAGTATTCAAGTCGTTTTTATCAAAAATTTTGGAATAATTATAAAAATCACCATCATTTTTAACCTTTAAACTTTTAATCTGACATGAATTAGGATAACTACTATCCACACTTCCTAATATCTCAAAATTACTATTAGAGTAACCTATTGCTTTTAAAGCATTTTTCTTAGTAACCTCGTAATCTACTTTATTTTCACATTTTTGTTTATCTATAAATAAAGGTTGAAGATAAAAACCACCGCAAGTGTAAGTCTTAAAGTCTTCATTGTTTTTTAATAAATATAAGTAAGTCGGAAGTTGTAAAGAAAAACCATGTGGCATAATTGAAGCATCTAAAAAAGGCATACCTGATTTGTAATCAATGATTTTAAAAATTTTACTTTCAGAATTATAGTATAAAGCATCAATTTTTCCTTTAAAAGTCACAGGAATTTTTTCGTTCATGGGTACTATAATTTCTTTTTCAAATTCTCTTTCCTTTAAATCTGTAAATTTTTCTCTTTCTTGTAAAAGATTTAAAGTATTTCTAAATTCTTCTTTTAAGTTTTGTAAAATCATTTCTTCTTTAAAAGTAAAATCATAATCTTTGATGATGTGTTGAAAAGTATAATCATAATCGAATTCTTCTTCATCTTTAAGTTCTAAAATTTTATGAAAAATAGTACCTATTGTTGTATTAAATGTTTCTTCATAAGGACTTAGTTTTAAAATATATTTAAGATAAAAGGAGAAAGGGCACGCTAAAAAATCATTCATCTGCGTATAAGATAAAACAAGTTTGTTTTTTAAATAACTTAGTAATTTTTCGTTGTTAATAACTTTATATTCATTTTCATAAGTTTGGTAAGAAATAGGGTGATTAGAAGAAAGCTTAATAAAGGTATCATTAACGGTGCCAAATTTTACATAATTATCCATAAGTTTTCCAAGGATATAGTCATTATATTCTTCAGAAATATTATAATTTAGAAGACCTTGTTCAATAGAATACTTTTCTAATAAAGAAGAAGGATAAACTTCTTTTTTTAAAGTGTTTTTCTTAAAAGTAATAAAGATATGTGGATAACTGGTAATTAAGTTTTCAATAAATTTCTTTTCTCTAATATTTTTATCAGTAGTTGTGTCAAAATGTATTTTTTGTTTAATACTATCTTCAAAATAATCTTCATCTTTGTAAAATTTAGGAATAGTATCTGAATTAAAAGATAGAAAGAAAACATAGTCATCTTCTTTAAAAGAATGCGCTTTGTAGTTAACAACTTGAATACCAGTTTTATAAGCTTTTTCTTTTCTTTTAGTATTTTTAAGCTCATAACTTATAAATTCTTTTCTGTTTTGAAAAAGCATATATTTGTTAACAATATTAACCATTTCATTATATATTTCAGTATCATTTTCATCTTTTATGATTTCTTCTGTTTTTTTAATAGCTTCCAAAGGATCTAGACTTAAATTTTTCAAAAAGAAAGTTCCTAGAAAAGTTTCGGCTAAAGTCGTCGTGGATACTATATTTAAAGGAATGTGCATTTGCTTGGCTATTCGTTTTAAATATTTCATGTAATCTTCGGGAACATTCGTTAAGTATATATCTTTTTCAGGTACTCCTTTTTGAATTAAGGAAATAATTTGTTCAAAGACAAAAGCAATTTCCTCTTCGATACTGTTTAAAGAATATACTTTGGGAACATAATTATTAGTTTCCTTTTTAATAATTTCAATATCATAATCTTTTAAAAGATATAAAAGCTCTTGACTACAATCATATTCTGTAATTTTAAAACTTACATTTTTATATTTTTCTTTTAACAATTTATTTTCTTGTAGTAATTTATTATCTAATAATTTTTTCTTTAATTTGTTTAAATAAATACCTTTATCGGTATCAATCTGTTCGACAGGATAAAGAATAATATTATCTAAGTATTTTTGAGCAACTTCTAAAATAACATTTTCTTCACTCATAATGAAATCTAGGGCTCTTTCATTGTATTCATAAGGAAAATTACTGAAAAATTCTTTTAATGTGTAAACTTTATATGGTTGTAAAGTTTTAGATTCACTTAAAGTTCGTAGTAATGAATTTTTGTTGTGAGTAATGTAAACAATTTCTTTCATATTCATACCACGCTTTCTTTTCATGATTTTAACATGAATAATTATGTTTTTAAAGAGTTACCATTATAAAAATAATTTAAAAAATTAATCTTTATTTACTTATTTTAAATTTTTGAATTTAATATAATTGTTCTACAAAAGTTAACATCTGTTGCTAAAATTTGCGATTTAAAAAAAATGTAATATGGACTTTGATTTATTAATTTGTTACAATTGAGAAAGATAGAAGGACAATATAATAATTTAGAAGTCTTTTGTGATTTAGGAGTGTGAAAAAATTATGAAAAAGTTGTTTAATAAGGATAATCCTAATAAAAAGAAAATCCTTATTATCATGGGAATTTTGATAGTATTATTGGGAACTATCGGTATTTCCTACGCCTATTGGATATTAACTTATACTCAAACAGGTGTGAATAAGGTAGCGGCAAGTTGTTTTAGTTTGTCACTAACGAATGAAAAAAATAATATTAATTTATCTAATGCTTATCCCATATTAGATGAAGAAGGAAAAAAGTTAACACCATATAGTTTTACTATAACTAATACGTGTGATTTGTTTGCTAGTTACACCGTAAACCTAGAAATGCTTGAGGATAACACAATGCCTCTTAAATACATCAATTCAATGCTTAATAATGAAAGTGTTACTAAATTAAGTGCTTTAGAAGATGCTAAAACAACAATAGATGGTGCTGTTGCATCTAAGACATTAGTAAAAGGTGCTTTAGGTGCTGGTGATAGCGTTGATTACAACTTACGGTTATGGATGGCCGAAGATGTTACAGTTGAAAATACTGATGCTATGAACACTTTATTTACTTCAAAAGTTGTGGTTGTTGGTTCAGTAAGTAACTATAGTCCAGTAGAACAAGGATATACAACTCTTGCTAATGCCATACTTGCTAACGAATATCAAACAACCCCAGAAATATCTAAGCAAAAAATCGCAGCCAAACAAACAGTTGATTTTAGTAAGACAGCACCAATTCTTATTTGGAATGAAAGCAAAGCGACTAGCTTAAGTAGTCCATCATCAACAATGCCTCATCCAGATCTAGTAGCCTTAAAAGGAACGGATGATAGATATAAAAACTTATCGGCAACATATGTTTTAATCCCAATTGGTTCAAGTTATACTTTTAATTCAGAAACCGGAAAATATACGATTACGAATGTACAACAAGTAGATCCAACAACATTAACATATGGTGGAGATACTAAATATTATTTCTGTAGTGCAGGTTATAACACAAGTTCTTCTGATGTTATATCAGTATGGAAAAATACAGCTAACTGTCCCACAATATATGAAATAACAAGTGCAAGTATTACCGATGGCACAGAAACTGGTTCAGGTGGAACATCTATTAAAACTAGAAGATATAATTTAAAAGGATATGCAATGACTCAATCAGAAAGAGAAAGCGATAAATCCGATAAAGGTTTATATCAAATGGAAGATGATGATGGTATAAGCTATTATTATCGTGGTTCTGTAAATAACAATTACGTAAAATATGCTGGAGCATATTGGAGAATCATTCGTATCAATGGTGATGGAAGTGTTAGACTTTTATATGCCGGAACAACAGCCAATGCTAGTGGTTCAGGATTAAATATAGAATTTGCTGCCTTTAATAGTAAAAGAGATAATCCAGCCTACAACGGTTATATGTATGGCAGTACTTTAAATACAGGTTATGAAACAACAACAGCCAATGAAAACGACAGCAATATCAAAAAAGAATTAGATAATTGGTATAAAACCCATATTTTAGGAACAAGCAATGAATCAGTCATCGCTGATGCCGGTTTCTGTAATGATAGAAGTTTGTCTTCAGGAAATGGTTATACATCGACAGGATCTAATACTAACTATGGTCCATGGAGAAGATATTATCAAACAAAACAACCAACATTAAAATGTCCTCAAACCAATGACTTATTTACATTAAGTACGAGTGAAAAAGGAAATAAAGCTTTAACTTATCCAATTGGCTTAATTACAGTAGATGAATTAATGCTTTCTGGATATGCAGATGGTTATATTAATAAATCAGCTTATACGTATAGTACGAATACGTACTGGACCTTGTCTCCGAGCAGTTTCTATGTCACGACTACGGCGGCGCGTGTATTTGTCTTGCGCAGCGGAGGCTCTCCTTATGGTTACGGTAATGTCACTGACACCAATGGTGTTCGCGCGGTTATCAATCTCTCATCTGAAGCTCAGATAAGTGGAGGAATTGGTACGGCAAATAGTCCTTATGAAATAAAAGTAGACTAAAAGCGAGAGTAGTTTGTTTCAAAATGACTCTTCATTTTGAAACTCGCTCGCGGGGCTATCTCTTATAGCGTGATTTGTCTCCGAGCTATTTCAATACGGGGGCTTTGACGGCGAATGAGTTCATTCTCAATAGTGAAGGCTATCCTAACGGCAACAATAGTGTTTGGAACGGCAATGGTGTTCGCGCGAGCTTCCTACTACGATTGGTTGATACTAATGTACTGAGAGCTAATGGTTACGACTATTAACGAGAAGAAGTAGCTAGAAATAGCAATCGAAAGATTGGAAACAAGATAGTTCCAGAGCAAAAGCTCAAATAAATAATACAGATAATAAAATAATGAATTGTTTTATTTAACACTGTATTAATTTTTTTTACTTCAATTGGGATTATTTAAAAAAGGCACCTCTTGTCTCCGAGTTATTTCAATCCAGGTGCATTGGCGGCGAATGGTTTCGATTTGAATAGTGAAGGTTATCCTAATGGCAACCATTGGATTACAAATCAGAATGGTGTTCGCGCGAGCTTCCTACTACGATTAGCTAATGCTAATGCACTGAGGGTTAATGGTCATGACTATTAATGAGAAGAAGTAGCTAGAAATAGCAATCGAAAGATTGGAAACAAAATAATCCCAGAGTGAAAACTCGAATAAATAATACAGATAATAAAATAATGATTTATTTTGTTTACTACTGTATTAATTTTTTTTATAATAATCTGGGATTATTTATAAATCTGCCTTTTGTCTCCGAGTTATTTCAATGTCACGAATACGGCGGCGCGTGAATTTGTCTTGAACAGCGAAGGCTATCCTAATGGTAACAATAATGTCACTAACACCAATGGTGTTCGCGCGAGCTTCCTACTACGATTAGCTAATGCTAATGCACCGAGAGTTAATGGTTACGATTATTAATGAGAAGAAGTAGCTAGAAATAGCAATCGAAAGATTGGAAACAAAATAATCCCAGAGTGAAAACTCGAATAAATAATACAGATAATAAAGTAATGAATTATTTTATTTACTACTGTATTAATTTTTTTTATAATGAAAGGGGTTATTTAAAAAAGCGTCTCTTGTCTCCGAGAAATTTTACTACGGATGCGTTGGCGGCGAATGATTTCAATTTGAATAGCGCCGGCTATGTCAACAACAATAGTGTTTGGAATGGCAATGGTGTTCGCGCGAGCTTCCTACTACGATTAGCTAATGCTAATGCACTGAGAGTTAATGGTTACGACTATTGATGAGAAGAAGTAGCTAGAAATAGCAATCGAAAGATTGGAAACAAAATAATTCCAGAGCAAAAGCTCAAATAAATAATACAGATAATAAAATAATGAATTATTCTATTTACTACTGTATTAATTTTATTTATAATAATTGGGATTATTTATGAGTGGTCTCCTTGTCTCCGAGCAATTTCAATGTCACGAACACGGCGGCGAATGATTTCAATTTGAACAGTACAGGCTATGGCAGTAACAACTGGGTTACGAATGGCAATGGTGTTCGCGCGAGCTTCCTACTACGATTAGTTAATGCTAATGCACTGAGAGTTAATGGTTACGACTATTAACGAGAAGAAGTAGCTAGAAATAGCAATCGAAAGATTGGAAACAAAATAATTCCAGAGTATAAACTCAAATAAATAGTACAGATGCTGTGGAGTGAACTTCATAGCTAATCACTGTACTTTTTTTGAAAGGAAAAACAATATGGAAATAAAATTTAAATTGCTTTCTTACACCGAAAACTTAATTAATTATATGAATTTATGGTTACCTAATTTTCCAAAAAAACAAATCGTCTTAACTCAAAATATTAAACAAACGGGTTATGATTTATTAGAATGTGTCTTTGGCTACAACATTCAACAAAGTCAAAGAATTAAAGATAAGTATTTAAAAGATTATTTAATTAAATTATCCATGTATGATTTTTTTGTTAGGGAAAGCTTTCATAGTAAATTTATAAGTAAAAATCAGGCTAACAGTTTAACTAAAATTATGGTGAATTGCCGAAAAGTAGCGTATGGTCTTATTAGGAGTGAAAAAGATGTATAACAAATTATGCAACATAGAGAAAATAGAAGAAAATTATCATCAAGTTCGTTTAAGTACTAAACATCGTCAAAAAATCTTTAATTTTGAAACTTTTTATATGATAAATATCAAACAAATTTATGACGTTTTAGTTGAAAAAAAATATAAGCATAGTCATTATAATGTTTTTTTGATTAAAGAACCTAAGTATCGTATTATTATGAGTGAAATAATATCTGATAAAATTGTTAATCATCTTCTTAGTAATGAAATGTTATTGCCGATGATTGAGCCACGTTTAATTCCTATGAATGTGGCAACTAGAAAAGATAAAGGATTGAAATTAGGCTTATATTACACTAGAAAGTATATAAATAGCATTAAATTAAAATATGACAATTTTTATATTTTGAAGTGTGATATAAAAAAATACTTTTATAATATCGATCATGAAATTTTACTTAATAATCTAAATAAAATAATTGATGATCCTGATGTTATAAATATTATTCGATCTATTTTAAATGCCACGAATGAAGAAATTACGAACGAAAAGATAAAAAAATTGATTGATAATGAAAAAAACAACTTATTAAGAAAAAATATTACGAATTTAGAAAGTAAATTTGCTGAGTTGGACCGTATTCCTTTTTATAAAAAAGGTAAAGGAATACCTATTGGCAATATGACGAGTCAAATTTTTGCGATTTTTTATCTTAATGGATTAGATCACTTTATTAAAGAAAAATTACATATAAAATATTATATAAGATATATGGATGATTTTATTTTAATCCACCAAGATAAGGAATACCTAAAATATTGTTTAGATAAAATAACAGAAGAACTTCAGAACTTAAAATTAGAGTTAAATGATAAAACCTCAATTATTTCTATGAAAGAAGGTTTTAATTTTATAGGTTACCGTTTTAAATTAAAAAATAAAAAATTGATAGTTTTACTAAATTCTCAAACAAAAAGAAGAATTGTTCGAAAAATGAATCGTATTCACAAAAATAAAAATATTGATAAAGAATATAAAAGGTGTGCAAAAGCAAGTTATAATGGTTATTTTAAAAATGCTGATTGTGGTTATTTTTTAAAAAAACATAATTGGGAAGATAATGATTGAAACAAAAAACAACTTTGCAATAAAGTTGTATAAATTATAGATTGTCTTTTTCTTCAAGCAACCAATAAATAAGATTTTCATGAATAATATTGTCTGTTGAATAGTTATTTCTATCCATAGATAGAATATATTTAGGATAGTTATCAGGAATTTCTTTTAAAATGTTTATTTTCTTTTGAGAATTTTCTGCTTGTGAAAGTAAGAAATCAACTTGAATGTATATTTTTTCATTGTTTCTTGTTGCTACAAAATCAATAATTTCATTTTGAATCATACCGGTTGTAATCGAAAAACCATGAGTAACAAGTTCATTATAAACAATGTTTTTTAAAAGGGCTACATAGTTGGTCTTTTTTTGTTTGTTAAAAATACTATTAAGGCCTAGATCACTTAAATAGTAACGATTTCTTCTTTGTAAAATTTTATTTCTTTCAATGTCGTAAGTAGGAACTTTTGTAAGAAATAAAGTCTCTTCCGCATAGTTTAAACATTCATAAATGGTTTTAGAAGAAATAGCAATATTCTTTTCCTTAAAGAAATTTATAATTTCTGTTGCTGAAAACATTTGACTGGTACTAGCTATTAAATAATCGAGAACAGTTAGAAGCAAATTAATGTCCTTGATAGAATTTTTCTTAATAATTTCTTCAAAAATAATCGCTTCAAAAGTATCTTTTAAATAAATTTCGGTTTCTTCTTTATTTTGAAGTTTAAATTTATGTGGTAATCCTCCCCATAAAAGATAGGTATTAAATTCTTGTTCAATTAGCTGTTTATTTGTCACTTTTTTTAGATTAATAATTTCACCAAATGAAATAGCTTCGATTGTAAAAAAGTGAATATATGGTTGCAAGGTAGAGAGGAAAGTATCCATAAATTTATTTTTAATGGAAGTTGTTACAAAAATGGATATTGTTGTTGTTTTCAAAAAGTATTTTAAAACATCAATACTATTTTGGATATTTTGAACTTCATCTATAAAAAGATAATAAGTCTGTTCATCTTTGATATATTTTAAAATTTCATCTTTTAAGTCAAAATTAGCACTTACTTTTTCAGTATCAATGTAAATAAGATGATCTTTGTCAATATTTTGACATAGTAGTTCATCTTTGATAAGTTTTAGTAAAGTGGATTTACCGCACCTTTTTAAACCTTGCAGCATTTTAATATCGGCAAAATGATAAAAAGTCCGAATTTGATTTAAATATATTTCTCTTGGAAGCATAGTCATTCTCCATTCTTGAATTAATGATAGCACATTTAAAAGTCAAAATTCAACTAGTTTTCTTTAAAGAAAAGAAAATACATAGTTATTTAATTTGAAGATTAGTTTGACGTATATTTTAGATATTTTGTATAATTTTTTTGTAAAGTAAGAATAACTTATAAATGAAAAACATTATTGTGTAGAAATGGAGTAATTATGAAAAAATTTTTGAAAAGTAAAAAAGCCTTTATTTTAGTAGGCATACTTATATTTATTATTATTTTAGCTTGTCTTTTTTGTTTTACAAATCAAAAAGAAGAACAAAAATCAATGAATAATGAAGAAAGTTATATTGCATATATAAAAATTAATCCTTTTGTAAAAGTATCATTCAATATTACGGATAATTGTAATGATAAGTTTAATTGCCGTGATTTTACGTCTAATGTGACAGATATTTCTTTATTAAATGAAGATGCCAAGTCTTTGTACAAAGATTTAGATTATAAAAATAAGAGCTTAGAAGAACTTATTTCTTCTTTGATTTCTATTGCTAAAGAAAAAAATATTTCTACAGCTAATGTTGATATTACAACAAACTGGCCTAATAATAAGGATATTATTAGTAGTAAATTATCGATTGATAATGAGACTGATTTTAGTATTACTTATCAAGCTGATATAAACGAAGAAGAAATTTTGCAAGCCTATGAGAAAAAATATACAGTGACTTTTGATAGTGATGGTGGTTCTAAAGTAAAACCTCAAAACATTTTAGAAAATGAAAGTGTTACTAAGCCATCTAATCCAACCAAAGAGGGTTATACTTTTTTGGAATGGCAATTAAATGGTGAAACTTATGACTGGAACAGTAAAGTTAATGGTAATATCACTTTAAAAGCCGTATGGCAAAAAAATAACGAAGAAATTAATAACTCTAATAATAGTAGCACGAGTAAAGAAAATGAAGTATCTCAAAAAGAAAAAGATAATGAGGTTTTAAGACAACAATTAAAGGAAAAAGGCTTAACGTGGGACTTTAATACAGAAGAAGAAGCTTATAACCTTTTAGATAAATGGTCTGGTGGCTATGGTGGAGATGTCATCAAAAATTCTTATGGTATGTCAGATATAGCATACACAGTCAAAATAACTCTTAACACAGCTGCTTGTGGTGGTACAGAAATATTAAATATTGATTGGCATAATGAAACTCCTATAGACTTTATTTATTACTTACATTCTAAAGGATATAATTGTTCTGGAAATGAAGGATATTATAATGGTAAACATTTTACTATCAATCAAAATAATGAACTTATTTATGACTAACTAGACATGAAGTCTAGTTTTTTGCTGTAATAAAAGAATAATAAAAAACTTATCTTGTGTTATAATTATGATAATTTAGAAAGAGGAATTGATATGAACAGAAATGAAATAAAAGATAGTTTATTAAATTTACAAAATAAAATAGATACTATTGGGAGGTCTCTTTGACTTAGAAGAAAAGGAAAAAACAATAGCCAATTTAAAAGAAGAAACAACGAAAGAAGATTTCTGGAACGATATTACTCATGCCAATGAAATAAATAAAAATATTGCTAGATTAGAAAAAATAGTTTCTCTTGTTTCAAATATTAAGGAAGAAATTAATGATACTTTAGAACTTGTAGAATTAATGACGGATGAAGAACTTTCTAGTGTTAATTTAGAATCTTTGGAAGAAAAAGTAAATGAACTTGAGATAGATACTCTTTTAGGTGGTGAATATGATGATTTACCATGTTACTTAGAAATTCATCCAGGAGCAGGTGGAACAGAATCATGTGATTGGGCTTCTATGCTTCTTCGCATGTATGAAATGTTTTGTGAAAAAAATAATTTTCATTGTGAAGTTATTGAAGAGCAAAAAGGAGAAGAAGCTGGTCTTAAAAGTGCTACGATTAAAATAACGGGAGACTATGCCTATGGCTATTTGAAAAATGAAAGTGGTGTTCATCGTCTTGTTCGTATTTCCCCTTTTGATTCTGGAGGACGAAGACATACCTCTTTTGCTTCAGTGAGTGTCATTCCTGAATATAATAAAGATATTGATATTGATATTAAAGAAAGTGATTTAAAAATAGATGTTTACCATTCTAGTGGAGCGGGAGGACAAAGTGTCAACACCTCAAATTCAGCGGTTCGTATTACCCATTTACCTACTAAAACAGTCGTTACGTGCCAAAATGAACGAAGTCAGTTAAAAAATAAAGAACAAGCTTTAAAAATATTAAAAAATAAACTATACCAAAAAGAAAGATTAAGATTAGAACAAGAAAAGAATAACTTAAAGGGAACGATTTCAGCCATTGATTTTGGAAGTCAAATTAGAAACTATGTTTTAGAGCCTTATAAATTAATTAAAGATTTAAGAAGTGGCTATGAGACAAGTAATGTCGACAAAGTGTTAAATGGTGACATTTTACCTATTTTAGAATCTTTATTGAAGGTCCAAAATGAAAACTAAATTAAAAAAATATAGTCATATTGTTATAGGTATATTTTTGGTATCTTTTGCTTTTAATCTTTTTCTATCCCCTTATGACTTTGTTACGGGTGGTGTAAGTGGTTTAAGTATTATTATAAGACATTTTATTCCTCTTAATGAAAGTCTTTTTATGATTTTATGTAATGCTTTATTGCTTATTATAAGTTATTTTCTTCTAGGAAAAGAAAAAACAAAGAATACTTTAGTGGGTTCTTTATTGTTTCCTATAGGTGTTTATTTAACTAAAAATATATCAAATTATCTTATCATTACTATTGATCCTTTATTAATTGCTATTATTGGTGGTGTTTTAAGTGGTTATGGTTATGGTCTTATTTTTCAAAATAACTATACTACAGGTGGCACCGATATTTTAAATCAAATAATGGAAAAATATTTTCATATGCCTATGGGGAAATCCATTTTAATTGTTGATGGGTTTATTGTCTTATTAGGAGGCTTTACATTTGGCTTTACCAAACTAATTTACTCTTTGATTTCTCTTTACTTTATGAGTTATTATTCTAATAATTTAACTTTAGGTATTAATAAAAATAAAGTTCTTTATATTAGCAGTAAAAAAATAGATGATATTAAAAAGTATTTGTTTTCTTGTGGTTATGATGTTACTTTGATTAAGAGCGCGGGTGCTTTTACCAAAAAAGAAAATCAACTTTTAATGTGTTCACTTCCTAATCTTTCTTATCATAAAGTAAAAGAAGTTTTAAAAGAAATGGATAAAGATGTTTTCATCGTCGTTACCAGTGCTTATGAGCAAAAAAATGCCAATCAAGAAATTAATAAATTAACACTTGAAACGAATGAGTGCTAAAACAAGTTGCAAAAAGCATATAAATAAAGTACAATAATAATGTTTCTTAAGGAGAATTATGGAAGAAGAAAAAAAATTTATTGAAAAATATATCGTGGGGGATACCCCTTGTGTCCTTGCCTTATCAGGCGGACCCGATTCAATGTGTCTTTTACATTTACTTTATTCTTTACATAAAAATGTTATCTGTGTTCATATTAATCATAAAACCAGAAAGGAATGTGAAGAAGAATATGCTTTTGTGAAAAATTATTTGCAGAAATTAAATATTCCCCTTGTTTATCATGAGATAAATTCTTATGAAAAGGGTAAGTTTACGGAAAATGAAGCAAGGCAAATTAGATATCAAAAATTCTTAGAAGTCTGTCATGAATATCATTCAAACATTTTATTAACGGCTCATCATGGTGATGATTTAACCGAAACGATTTTAATGCGACTTTTAAGAGGAAGTTCATTAAAAGGATATGCGGGTATTAAACAAGTGTCTAATTATGAAGATGTTACCCTTTTAAGACCTCTTTTAACAAGAAATAAAAAAGAAATATATAGTTATTTAAAAAAACAAAATATTCCTTTTGTTCATGATAAATCAAATGATAGCAATGACTACATCAGAAATCGTATTCGTCATGAAATTTTACCTTTACTTGAAAAGGAAAATCCTTACTACTATCAAAAATTCTTGAGTTTTAGTGAGATTTTACAAGAAAAAACAAGTCTTATTGATGAAGAAATAAGTAAAGTAAAAAAAGATGTTTTAGTAAATGATAGAATAGATATTACAAGATTTAAAAATTATTCGAAAGCTATGCAAACTGCTTTTTGTGAAGATTATTTATATCAAATTTATCAAGAAAACATTACTAAATTAACAAAGAAACATCTTAACATTTTTATGAATTTATTATTGAGTAAAAAAGACAATGCTTATTATGAATTTCCAATGGATTATTTATTTATCAAAAATGAAGGATATGCTTTTTTGAAAAGGAAAGAAATAATAAAGCCGTTTTGTTATCTTTTAGAAGACTATTTAGTTTTAGATGATAAAAGTGTTGTAGAGAAAAAAGAAAAATACACGGAGAAAAGTAACTTTGAAATCCATTTAAATTCTAAGGATATCACATTACCTTTATACATTAAGAGTCGTGAAAATGGCATGAAAATGGAAGTTAAAAATTTAAATGGAACCCGAAAAATAAACGATATTTTAATTGATAATAAATTAACTAAAGAAGAAAAAGATAGGGTGCCTATTTTGGTGGACAGTAGTGGTAAAGTTCTTTGGATTTTAGGAATAAAAAAATCAAAATATGACATCGACAAAGATAAAAGTTATGATATAATATACAAGTACAAAAAGAAAGAGGAAGAGAAATAATGAAAAGAAATAATCAAAATACAATAAAAAATTTATTTCCTTATCTTATTTTAGTTGTCGTTATTTTTGCTGTTTTAAGTTTCTTAAACTTAGGTGGTACAATAACACATGAAATCACAACAGGTGAATTAATTAAGGAAATGAGTAATAAAAATGTCACTGAAATTACCATTACCCCTAGTAGTGAAGAAAGTGTTTACTATGTAGAAGGTAAATTAAGTGAATATAAAGATACTGAAAAATTTAAAGCTACTATTGTAGAAGCTGAGGTAGAAAATATCACAAAATATGCTGAAGCTAACAATTTAAAGGTATATGAAACAAATCCTGATCCAGGATCTATTTCATGGATTTACATTTTAGTAAATGTTGTTCCTTTAATTGTTTTAGTAGGTGCTTCTTACTTTATCTTTATTAAAATGGCTAATAGCAATAAAGGAAGCATGGACTTTGGTAAAAGCCGTGCTAAATTATCAGCCGATGGTGGTAAAGTTCGTTTCAAAGATGTAGCGGGCTTAAAAGAAGAAAAAGAAGAAGTTGCCGAACTTATTGATTTCTTAAAAAATCCTAAAAAATTCCAAAAATTAGGGGCTCGTATTCCTAAAGGTGTTTTACTTGTTGGTCCTCCAGGAACTGGTAAAACCTTACTTGCTAAAGCTGTAGCTGGTGAAGCCAATGTTCCATTTTATTTTATAAGTGGTTCTGACTTCGTTGAACTATTTGTTGGTGTAGGTGCCAGTCGTGTTCGTGATATGTTCAAAGAAGCTAAAAGAAATGCTCCTTGCTTAATCTTTATTGATGAAATCGATGCCGTAGGACGTCAAAGAGGTTCTGGTATCGGTGGTGGACACGATGAAAGAGAACAAACTTTAAACCAATTACTTACTGAAATGGATGGGTTTGGTGCTAATGAAGGTATTATTATCATTGCCGCAACTAATAGACCAGACGTTTTGGACCCTGCTTTATTAAGACCAGGACGTTTTGATAGACAAGTTACAGTAAACCTTCCCGATACAGAAGAACGTGAAGCTATATTAAAAGTTCATGCTCAAAATAAAATCTTAGCACCTTCTGTTAACTTAAAGAGTATCTCTCAAAGAACATCAGGTTTCTCTGGCGCTGACTTAGAGAACCTTATGAACGAAGCTGCCTTACTTGCAGTACGTAAAAATGAAGATGCGATTACTTTACAAGATATTGATGAAGCTACAGACCGTGTATTAATGGGTCCAGCTAAAACAAGTCGTAAAGTTAGTGATGAAATTAAATGGTTAACAGCTGTTCATGAATCAGGCCATGCTGTATTAGGCTTAAAATTAAAAGATGCGATGGAAGTTCAAAAAATCACTATTGTACCGCGTGGTATGGCTGGTGGTTATACAGCTTATACTCCAAAAGAAGATAACATTACAAGATATACGAAAAATGAAATGATCGCCATGATTACAAGTAGTTTAGGTGGACGTGCTGCGGAAGAACTATTCTTAGGTGATGTAACAACAGGAGCTAGTGATGACTTTAAACGTTCAACGAACCTTGCTCGTAGCATGGTTACCGAATATGGTATGAGTGATCTAGGACCAATACGTTATGAACAAAATACAAGTGAAAATGTTTTCTTAGGTAGAGATTATAACAAAACAAAAAATTATTCTGATCAAGTTGCCTTAGAAATAGATAAAGAAGTTCAAAAAATCATTACAAAATGTTATGGCAATGCAAAGAAAATTCTCGAAGAAAATAAAGACTTAGTAATGCTTCTTTCTCATACATTAATTGAAAGAGAAACAATTACCAAAGAACAAATTGATGAATTAGTTAGAACAGGTAAAATCGAAGATGAAAAATTTGATATCAGCGATGAACCTACTTTAACAAAATTACGTGAAGAAGCAAAGGCTTTAAAAATTAAAGGTTACTCAAAAATGGGTAAAGAAGAACTTGAAGAAAAAATCAAGGAAAAAGAACAAGAGACGGAACAAGAAGATTAGTTCCGTCTTTTTTCTATAATGACAAGTAGTGCTGTGAAAGAAACCAATAAAATATTATACCGATAACGGTACAAAATATATTGACGAATACTACCGATAACGGTACAATACTAGTGAGGGGTGAAAATTATGGAATTTATGACCACAAAAGAAGCTGTCCAAAAATGGAATATTAGTGAGAGAAGGATAAGACAATTATTACAAGGCGGAAGAATTGAAGGTGCTGTAAAAGTAGGTAACAATTGGAATATTCCAATTCATGCTAATAAGCCTGTTGATAAAAGAAGTATTAAATTAAATAATACTGAATTTAAATTCAATTTACCTGATAATTATTTTGACAAAGTCGATGAATTAAATAAAAGATTGAATTCAAAAAGACCGATATCAAAAGAAACGTTAAAATCTTTAAAAGAATCTATTAATTTGGAGTGGACTTATAATAGTAACGGCATAGAAGGAAATACATTAACGTTAAGAGAAACACAGGTGGTTTTAGAAGGGATAACTGTTGGGGGTAAATCCTTAAAAGAACACTTAGAAGCTATTAATCATGAACAGGCCATTTTATTTTTAGATGATCTTATTGAAGATAAAGAACCAATTACGGAATGGAATATTAAAAATATTCATCAATTAGTATTAAAAAAGATTGATGATGATAATGCAGGCAAATATAGAAATGAAAATGTGAAAATAAAGGGTGCTACTCATATTCCTCCAGATTATTTAATTGTTCCTGAATTAATGGGAAAACTAATTATTAATTATGAAGATTGGAAGAAATATCATCCAATTATTAGGGCGGCATTATTACATGGAGAATTAGTTAAAATTCATCCCTTTGTGGATGGAAACGGTAGAACTTCGAGATTAGTTATGAACTTATCTTTGATGAATAGTGGGTATCTTCCAGTAATTGTTAAAAAAGAAAAAAGATTAGAATACTATAATGCTTTAGATAAGGCTCATACGACCGGAGATTATACTGATTTTGTCAAATTAGTAAATGAATTAGAAATTGAAATGTTAAATAAATATTTAGAATTATTGTAGAACCGATTTGCCGTTTAGTAATAAGAATCAATATTGTGTAAAAAACTAATGAAATGCGAATCGATAAAGGAAACTAAAAACAGTTTTCTTTTATTATGATTCGAGGACCATAAATAAGTATAATTCTTGATTGTAATCTTCACTAAATTATTAGATAATTTATATTGAAAGTTATTTACACTATATTTTTCAAAATTAAAAATCTGTCTATGAATTTTTTCTCGAACACTAAATATTATAGAGTCATATTTATACTTTCCCAAAGAGAAAGCTTTTTTCTTTTAATAAAATATTAAAGACAAAAGAAACTAATTATGTTAAAATGTTTGTAGATGTAAATTAAAGGGTGGTAATATGGCAAAAGTTATTTCATTAGTAAACCAAAAAGGTGGCGTTGGAAAGACAACAACAAGTATTAATTTAGCGGCAGCTTTGGGTAAAGAGGGAAAAAAGACACTTTTAATTGATTTAGACCCTCAGGGGAATGCTTCTAATGGCCTAGGTTTAAACAATAATGATTTTGAACATGATATTTATGATGTTATTACAGGTGCCTGCAATATTAAAGAAGCAATCATAAAAACAAAATTCAAAAATTTATCTATTATTCCAGCAACAATCAATCTAGCTGGTGTTGATGTCGAATTTATAAGAAAAATGTATGAAGATACAACATTCCATCAAAACGAACAATTAAGAATGTATTTAGAAGAAATAAAAGATAAGTATGATTATATTATTATTGACTGTCAACCATCATTAGGAACCACTGCGATGAATGCTCTTGTCGCGAGTGATTCTGTGATTATTCCAGTACAATGTGAGTACTATGCTTTGGAAGGAATTACACAGCTTTTAAATTCCATTATTATGGTTCAAAACAAAATGAATCCTAATTTAAGAATTGAAGGTGTTTTACTAACAATGCTTGATGGCAGAACTAATATTGGCTTAGAAGTTATTGAAGAAGTACGTAAATGCTTTAAATCGAAAGTATTTAATACCATTATTCCAAGACTTGTTCGTCTTGTCGAAGCACCAAGTCATGGTAAACCTATCAGTGATTATGACCCAACTAGCCGTGCAACCTTGGCTTACCAAAATTTAGCAAAGGAAGTGATTAGCCGTAATGGAGACTAAGAGAAAAGCCTTAGGAAAAGGCCTTGAACAATTATTTTCAAACGAAGTCATCAATTTTGAAAATTTTGAAAAAAATACAGTAGCCGAAGCAGAAAAGAAAAGCTCAGTTGGTGAAATAAAAGTAAGTGAAGTAAGAAGTAATCCTTACCAACCAAGAAAAACATTTAATGAAGAAACCTTAAATGAACTGGCCGCTTCTATCAAAGAACACGGTGTTATTGAACCGATTATTGTCAAAAAAGCGATTAAAGGTTATGAACTAGTTGCTGGTGAAAGAAGACTTAAAGCAGCTAAAATTGCTGGTTTAGAAACTATTCCAGCTGTTGTTAGAGATTTTAATGATCAAGAAATGATGGAAATAGCTCTTCTAGAAAATATTCAAAGAGAAGATTTAAATCCTATTGATGAAGCGACTGCTTACCAAAAAATTATTGAACTTGGTGGTTTTACTCAAGAAGAATTTGCCGAAAAATTTGGTAAAAGTAGAAGTCATGTTACCAATATGTTAGGGTTATTATCACTACCTGCCCTTGTTAAAATATATGTTCAAGAAGGACATTTATCTATGGGGCATGCAAGAGCCTTAAGTAAGCTTACGGATGAAGAAAAAATCAATGAACTGGCTAATAAAGTCATTAAAGAAAACTTAAGTGTTCGGGCTTTAGAACAACTTTTAAACGAAGAACAATTACCTAAAAAACAAGAGCAAGAAAAACAAAAAGAAACTAAAAATGTTCGTAATGCCATTTATGAACGTATGATGCGTGAAAAAGTAGGTACTAAAGTACGTATTAATACAAAAAAAATAGAAATTCCATATGATTCTCCTAAAGATTTGGAAAGAATCTTGGAAATACTTGGAATTAGAATTGAGGGATTATAATGAGAAGTATCTTTCAGTTTTTTTTACAAAGAAAAATTGTTTTACCTATCCTAATTATTGCGAGTACCGCCTTTTTAATAAAGCTAGGGAAAGCTATTGTTAATCGTTTATTTACTAGAGGAAAAGGATCGTTTGAAGCCAAAAGAAGAACCACAATTATTGAGCTAGTAACAAAAATAATTACTTTCTTTGTTTGTGCTATTGCTGTTATGATGATTTTAGATATTTATGGCGTAGATACCAAAGGTATCATTGCTTCCTTAGGAATCGCCGGAGTTGTTTTAGGTTTGGCTCTTCAAGATACTGTCCAAGACTTGATGAGTGGAATTTATATTATTCTAGACAATTACTATGTTATCGGGGATTATATCCGTATTAATAACTTTTTGGGAGAGGTTATCGAAGTTACTTTAAAAAGTACTAAAATAAAAGGCTTTAATGGCGAGGTTTATATATTTGCAAACCGTAATGTTAACTCAGTTGTGAACCTTTCGCAACAAAGAGCGGGTTTAATCATTAAAATACCAACGGCTTATGAAGAAGAAACCTCTAAAGTAGAAGAAGCTTTAAAAGCAGTTGTGGAAAAAACAAAGGTAATTCCCGGTGTTTTTAAAGACAGTAAATACCTAGGAATTGATTCTTTTGGTGAATCTGCCATAAATTATGCTATAATGATATACTGTAAGTCAAATGACCAATGGAACGTTAAAAGAGCGGTTCATAAATTGATCAAAGAATGTTATGAGGAAAAGAATATCAAAATTCCTTATAATCAGATTGAGGTGCATAATGGAAAAGAAATCATATAAATTAAATGATCATGTAATTATGAAAAAGCCCCATGCTTGTAAAACCAATGATTGGATAATTACAAGAGTAGGTGTAGATATAAAGCTTAAATGTGCTTATTGTCAAAGAGGAATCATGATGGATCGTTTAGAATTTGAAAGAAAATTAAAAAAAGTGTTAGGTGATAACGGTGAATAACAAGAAGATGAAAAAAAGTTTACACCCTATTATGACCTTTTTAATCCTAATTTGTATTGTAATAGTAGTAAGTGGGGTATTATATTTACTTGATTTTAGTCAAACCCTTTATACGATTAATCAAACTACCTTAGAGTATTCTGTAAGTACGGTGACTGTTCAAAACTTATTTAGTTTTGAAGGACTTAAATATATATTTTCATCAACAGTTGCTAACTTTGTTTCTTTTGCTCCTTTAAGTACTTTAATTATTGTTTTAATGGGCTTTGGAGTTATGGAAAAAAGTGGTTTTTTGAAAACAGCGATTACTGCTTTAACTAAAAAGATGAAACGAAATACGGTGACTTTTTTACTTATTTTTATTAGTATTATAACGAGTGTCTTTGGAGATTTATCGTATATTATTTTACTTCCTTTAAGTGCTTTAGTATTTAAATATGGTAAAAGAAATCCTTTAATTGGCGTAGTTGCTACCTTTGCAGGTCTTACTTGTGGTCAAGGTTTATCCGTTATTTTTACCAGTGTGGATAGTTCCTTACTTAGCCTTTCTTTAACCGCCGCGCGCGTTATAGATATGGGTTATCGAATGGCCTCTATTAGTGCCGTCTTTATTATGGCTGTAGCTGTTTTAGTATTAACTTATGTTCTTACTATGATAACTGAAAAAAGTGTTGCGCCTAAGTTAAATAAATATGAAGTAGCTGAAACTTTAGAAGAAGAAACAATTATGACAAGAAGAGAGTTAAGAGGTCTTATTTTTGCTCTTTTTGCTGGGGCAACGTACATCTTAATCTTTATTTACAATATTATTCCAGGACTTCCCTTATCCGGTAAACTTTTGGATAATAGTCAAGTATTATATGTTGATAAGCTATTTAGTTACAATTCGTTTTTCTCAAATGGCTTTGTCTTCATTGTTACTATTTTCTTTGTCATATTAGGCTTATTTTATGGTCTTGGCGCCAGAACGATTAAAAATCATCAAGATTTTGTCGACACTCTTGGACATTCCTTGGATAATATTGGTAAAACCTTAGTTTTAATCTTCTTTGCTTCTACATTTATTAGTTTATTTAGATATACTAATATTGGTAATATTTTAGTGGCCCTTTTAGCTAACTTATTTTCTAAGACAAGCTTTCAAGGAGCTCCTCTTATTATCATGCTATTTGTAGTAAGTGCAATTGCTACTATATTGGTACCTAATTCCGTGACGAAGTGGAGTATTTTATCTCCAGTTGTTATTCCGGTATTTATGAATGCGGGTATGACTCCTGAATTTTGTCAAATTATTTTCCGCTTTGGCGAAAGTGTAACCATGGGACTTACTCCTATGATGGCTTACTTTGTTATTTATTTAGCAATTTTAAATGACCATTGTAAAAAAGAAAATAGTATTAGTATTACTGAATCTATTAGAATTCAAACACCTTATGCGATTGCCACCGGAGTTATCTTATTATGTTTAATTATTCTTTGGTATATCATTGGGTTACCAACGGGTATCAATGGGGCAACGATTTTATAAAGAGTAATGCAGAAAAAGGCATAAAACACGTAATCTAAGTATAATAAATTGAAAATTAATAAAAGAATTTTAGCTTAATGTTAAGATTCTTTTTTTATGTATATTGTTAAAAAAGCTTGTTTTGTAGTCAATATATGAATGATAATCGTAATAATTTGCCATTTTTTCTAAAAAATTACTCTGTACCGTAATAAATTAATATTTTTTTAAATTTTTAATAATTTATACCAAGATGAAAAAGAAATTAGAGATTTATTAAGTTATTTTTAAAACATGTCATACCCCTAACGGTAAAAAAGTAAGAAATAGGTTTGAACCATATTGTTTTTCAAAGAAAATTCTCTAATAGAACTTTAAAAATAATCCTAAAATTGATATAATCTTAAACAGAAACGTGAGGGAGTGATTTAATTGTCTTTAAAAGCTGGAATTGTTGGTTTACCAAATGTAGGAAAATCAACTTTATTTAATGCAATTACTAAAAAACATATTTTAGCAGCAAATTATCCATTTGCAACCATAGAACCCAATGTCGGAGTAGTTACCGTACCAGATTCAAGATTAACTTTTCTAGAAGAATTGTATGTACCAAAAAGTACTGTACCAACATCTTTTGAATTTACCGATATCGCTGGTCTTGTCAAAGGGGCTTCAAAAGGAGAAGGACTTGGTAATAAATTTTTGTCTCATATTAGAGAAGTGGATGCGATTGTTGAAGTAGTTCGTTGTTTTGATGATGAAAATATTATTCATGTTTCAGGAAAAATTGATCCTGTTAATGACATTGAAATTATTAATGTAGAACTTGTTTTAGCTGATTTAGAAATTGCTCAAAATAGATTAGATAAAATAGCAAAAAAAGCCCAGACAACGAAAGAAAAAAATACCGTTTTAGAATATGAAACCTTAAAAAGATGTGTAGATGCTTTAATGCAAAATAAACCTATTCGTTCTTTAGATTTAAATGAAGATGAAAAAGTAATTATCAAAAACTTTAGCTTTATTACTGCTAAACCTATTATTTATGTTGCTAATGTTAAAGAAGATGATATTGTTTTAGGTGATAATGCCTATTCTAAACAAGTAAAAGAATATGCTTCAAAAGAAGGCTCTGGTGTCATTGTTATGTGTGCTGAATTAGAAAGTCAAATGGCTGAATTAGAAGAAAGTGATAAAAAAGAGTTTTTGAAAGAACTTGGTATTTCTGCAAGTGGTTTAGATAAACTTATTTTTGCAACATATGATTTACTCGGTTTACAAACATTTTTTACCGTAGGACCAGATGAATGTCGTGCATGGACCTTTAAAAAAGGAATGAATGCTAAATCTTGTGCTGGACTAATTCATTCAGATATTGAAAGAGGCTTTATTAAAGCCGAAATTATGAAATATGCTGATCTAGAAGCTTTAGGTAGTGCTAAAGAAGTTCAAGAAGCAGGTAAGTTAAATCTTGAAGGTAAAGATTATCTAATGCAAGATGGCGATATTGTTTATTTTAGATTTAATGTATAATCTTAGATTAAAGTCTTAAAAAAATAAGGCTTTTTTTTGACTAAAATTGACGTTAATTAGATAATTTTTATAAAAAATACCTAAAAATGTCGTTGTTTAAATTCAAAATGTGTGATACTCTCTTCTTATAAGTAGGAGAGTGTAATAATGAAATTAGAAGGATTTAAAGAAAATACCAAGAAAAAAATAATTGTAATATCTTTTACTGTTCTATGTTTGCTTTTAATCGCGGGAGTTTATTTGTATACTTCATATGCTTTTTATGAAGAAACAAAAAATTTCAATGTTATTAATGGAACTGTTGAAGATCCAGGAGACCTTTATTTTGCTTATTATGTAGATGGTAAAATATCTAGAACTATGCCATCAAAAAACACAGGTTATACTTTAGATACAACCAAATCAAGTTGTGATAATGGAGTAACGGTTGATTGGGATTATAGTAAATGGAAAGCTAATATTTACTATGAAAATTATTCAGCAACAGATAAAACAAGAACAAAATGTACTTTATTTTTTAATAAAACAGCTAAAACTGTAAAAACAGCTTTAGGAAATATTGAAGTTAATAGTTATAAGCCAGATTTAACTAAATCAGCTTGTGATACTTCAAATTGTGAATCACATGAAAAAGGCATTTTTGAAACAACAGACGCGGATGGAACAAGTTATTACTATCGTGGAGCTGTTGAAAATAACTATTTAAAATTTGCTGGCTATTTTTGGCGAGTTGTTCGTATTAATGGTAATGGTTCTATTAGAATTATTTATGACGGCACCAGTGCGCATAGTAATGGAGAATCCTCAACAGATAGACAATATGGAACAAGTCAATTTAATACGGCTTATAATAACAATATGTATTTAGGTTATATGTATACATCAGGAGATGCCCATGGAACAGGCACATCATCTGCAATCAAAACAAATGTTGATAAGTTCTATACAGCTAAACTAGCTAGTTATGCCTCAAAATTAGATACGAATGCTGGTTTCTGTGGCGATCGTTCTAACTTAAATTTATTAAGTGGGGTCGGAACAGGAACTGTCACTACATATAATAAGGGTTATTTGAGAGTAGAAGAAAGTGCTCCGACACTTACTTGTGAAAATACAAATGATTATTATACAGTTTCAAGCGCATCAAGTGGTAATAAAAAACTAAGCTATCCTATAGGCTTAATTACAGCAGATGAGGTTATGTTAGCTGGTCATGCTGGAGGAGTATTTGATGGTTCTTATAACCATATGAAATCAAATAACGGAAGTTATTTAGTAACAGGAAATGCATTCTGGACTATGACACCAGCCGGAGGCTATAATCCGTTCGGCTATACCTACTGGTTTGCGGGTGTGTTCTTTGTGGGCAGCTCTGGTGGTATTGACGACGCTAACACTAATTACGCGATTGGTCTTCGCCCAGTTGTTAATCTGAAGTCTGGCGTCACAATCACGGGTAGCGGAACTAAGACTGATCCGTATGTAGTGTCATAGACGGAAAGTTAGTTTGCTCAAAAGCGTCTCTTCGCTTTTGAGCTGCGGGGTTTGTTACTTAACATTGGGGTAGTCCCATTTTTGCGAGACCCGTTTCAGTGGTTGCCCGATTTTCCGTTCGGCAATACCAACTGGAATGCGAATGTGTTCAATGTGAACAGCTCTGGTAATATTGACGACAATAACACTAATAACACGAATGGTCTTCGCCCAGCTTCCTACTACGATTAGTATAGTACTAATGCACTGTGAATAAGTGGTCACGGCTACTTATCCGAAGAAGTAATGAGAAATCATAATCGAAAGATTGGAAACAAGACTACTCCATGGCCTAGCCTAAAAAGAAGATGTAGATGCCTTTAGACGTTTCTAAACTTTTAAAGGCTTTTCACTATGTCAGGAGGTAATAATGAAAACCGAAGCACAATCAAAATTTAAACTTCTTTCGGCTACCGAAAAATTAATAGATTATCAAAATTACTGTATACCCAATTATCCTAAGAAAGAAATTGTTTTAAGACAGAATATTGAAAGAAACCAATATGAACTTATCGAAAACATTTTTTCTTATAATATTAATACGAGTATTCGAATTAAAGATAAATATATGAAGGACTTTTTAGTTAAACTTTCTATGTGCGATTTTTATATGAATATAAGCTATCATAAAAAATTTATTAGTAAACATCAATTAGAATGCATTGCAAGGATGCTTATTGAAATTAGAAAAATTGCCTATGGACTGATACGAGGTAATAACGATGCTGTATGATAAAATAGTTGATATTGAAAAAATCGAAAAGGTATATCATGATGTTCGCTTAACAACGAAACATAAACAAAAAATTATTAATTTTAATACTTTCTATTTAACAAATATCATGCAAATTTATGAAATTTTAAAATTAAAAAAATATAAACATGGTGATTACAATGTTTTTTTAGTTAAAGAATATAAATATCGTTTAATTATGAGTGAAAATATTTCTGATAAAATTGTTAATCATTTAATTAGTGATGAAATTTTATTACCATTAATTGAGCCTCGTCTTATTGAAACTAATGTTGCTACAAGGAAAAACAAAGGTACAAAGATGGGGCTTTTTTATGCCAAAAAATATATTAATAATCTTCGGCGTACGAATGATAATTTTTATGTGTTAAAATGTGATATCAAAAAATATTTTTATAATATCGATCATGAAATACTTCTTAATATGTTAAGAAAATTTATACCAGATGAAACCATATTAGACATTTTGAAAGATATTTTAGAAACGACCAATAGCGAATCTATGAATATGGAAATTAATAGGGTAATAGATGCCGAAAAGAAAAGATTAGTAGACACGCATAATCCTTATATTGCTGATAAATTTATCGAGCTCGATTCTATTCCCCATTATCATTTACATAAGGGTTTACCTATTGGAAATATGACGAGTCAAATTTTGGCTATTTTTTATTTAAATGATTTGGATCATTATATTAAAGAACAATTACATATAAAGTATTACATAAGATATATGGATGATTTAGTTTTACTTCATGAAGATAAAGAGTATTTAAAAGAATGTTTAGAAAAAATAACAATTTTCCTAAAAGAAAAATGTGCACTTAATTTACATCCTAAAAAGACAAGAATTTATCCATTTAAAAAAGAAGGACTTAATTTCCTTGGTTACCGTTTTATTCTTAAAAATAATCGACTTATTACTTTAATGTGTCCGGAAACAAAGAAAAAAATAAAGGCTCATTTAAAGTATGTAAATCATCGTAATCCTCCTAACAAGCGTAGTGTTTATGCGAGTTACAAAGGATATTTTAATAATTGTAAACATAGTTCTTTTATTTATCGTAATGATTTTACGGATTTTTATGATATTTAATTTTTATTGTGGAAAAAAATAGCCCATGATATAATAAATTTATAAAGGAGGAAATAAATTTATGAATAAACAAACATTGTTATCAAAAGTATTTATGTGGATGTTTATTGGGTTATTTGTGACCTTTTTAACAGGTTATGTCGTATCTTTAAATCCTAATATGCTTTTAAGTTTATTTGGAGGAGTAGGTTATGTCTTTTGTGTCATTGCCGAACTTCTTTTAGTTATTTTCTTATCAGCACGTATTAGTAAAATGAGTCCAACAACAGCTAAAGTAAGCTTTTTACTTTATTCATTTGTAACTGGTTTAACATTCGCAAGTATTTTTATTGTCTATGAACTTACAAGTATCATTTATGTCTTTTTAATTACAGCTTTAGTTTTTGGGGTTTTTGCCTTTATTGGAGCAACAACCAAAGTAGATTTAACTAAAGCAGGAACTTATTTATTGATGGCTTTATTAAGTGTTTTAATTTGTGTTCTTTTAAATATGTTTATTAAAAGTTCATCATTCGATTTTGTCATTTCCGTAATCTCTGTTTTAATATTTATTGGTTTTACGGCATATGATGTTCAAAGAGTATTAAGACTTTATGACAATAATGTTTTACCAGAAGAAAATTTAGCTATTTATGGGGCTTTAGATTTATATCTCGATTTTATTAATATATTCCTTGAATTACTAAAATTCTTTGGTAAAGATAACGATTAAAAGATGTGACGCATCTTTTTTTTCTCAATTTAATTAGAAAGGAATAGAAATGAAAGTAGTATTTATTATATGGCACATTGTTTTATTTTTAGAAAGCTTTTTACTTATTCGAAAACGGGTTTTAAAAAGGGGAACTTTATTAGGACTTTTAAATTTGGGAATGAGTATTTATCATATTTTCTTTTTTAAAAATATTTCTAATACTATTTTAGATGTTAAAAATATGTTTCATCTTCATTTTGGACAAGCGCTCTTATTTTTAATTCTTAATATTATGTTTATGGGATTTGTTTGGTATCTTTTAAAATATGCTTTAAAAAGAAAAAAACAAAATAAAATTATATATTATTCATTAATGATGATAGGCGGTATTTTAATCCTTTATTTCTTAGTTCTTTTATTTCAAAGTAAAGTAGCTTTCGTGTATTTTGGTTTATTTTTATTGTCTTTATATTTTTTGATTAAATGTTTTGTTAAAACAAGTAAAACAATGTTTGTTGGTATTTTTCTTTTAACTTTAGTTTTAGGAAGTTATTCCTTTTTTACTTATACAGGAGCGGCAAGACTTTCTTTAGCTTTAGAAGGATATGTCAAAGAAGCTTATGAAACAGGTCTTGAAGAACTTAATTTTTTAGAAGAAAAAAATATGAAAAAATATGCGCCAATTCAAAATATTGACGAGAAAATAAATATTGTAAGAGTTCAAAAATATGGCCCTTTAAAAGTTGGCTCTTTAGATTAAATTTGCATTTTAAACATATTTTGGTATAATAAACGTTAGAAAAAAACAAAGGTGTGGTGGGGTTTATGGAAACGATAAAAACAAGAACGATAATGACTAAATCCGATCAAGGTAATCGTTGGTTTGGCATTGATTATCACATGAATTTATATAAAGGTTGTAACATGGGGTGTATTTATTGTGATTCAAGATGTGAAGCCTATCATATCGAGGATTTTGATAAAGTAAAAGTCAAAGAAAATGCATTAGAGATATTAGAAGAAGAACTTAAAAGTAAAAAATTAAAAGGCGTTGTTTCCTTTGGCTCTTTATCAGATCCTTATAATCCTTTAGAAGAAGAACTAGAATTAACACGTAATGCTTTAAAACTTATTTTAAAATATGGCTTTGGGGTATCTATTGATACTAAAAGTGATTTAATTCTTAGAGATATTGATGTACTAAAAGAAATTGAAAAAAAGAACAGTGTCATATTAAAAGTTTCTATTACAACTTATGATGATGAATTAGCAAGAAAAATTGAACCGCGTGTTATTAGTTCTTCAAGACGTTTTGAAGTTGTGGAAGAATTAAGCAAAAACGGTCTTTATACGGGTGTTTTAATGAATCCTGTTCTTCCTTTTTTAACAGATACAGAAGAAAATGTCTTGAAAATGATTGAGAAGACGAAGAAAGCTGGTGCTAGATTTCTTTACAGCCGTATGGGCATGAATTTAAAAACAAACCAAAGAGATTTTTACTATAATGCTTTAGATATTTTATATCCTGGTTTGAAAGAAGATTATATTGCTGTTTATGGAAATAAAACCATTTGTAATACTCTTCAGTATCGTCATTTAATGGAACTTTATTTAAAAAGATGTAGTGAAGCTCATCTTCTTACCGATATGGATATGATTATTGATGAATATAAAAAAGAAATTCCCCAAAATGAACAGATAAGTTTATTTGATTGGTAATTATTACAAGTACCCGAAAGGGTATTTTTTTTTATCTTTTTTTCATACTAACAAGGAAAGAAGGTGAAAAAATGAGTGAAAAAAATTTATTATATATTGAAGATGCCCTAGCTCATCTTGAATACTTCAAAAGACATTTATGTATCAATGAGGAATGTTTAAGTGAAAATAATGAAACAAATCTTTTAAAGAAATTTTCTAAAAAAACAGATCGTTTATATACCAATTTTTATGATTTATTGAAAGGAGAATAATTTATGGATAATAAGACAATGTTAGAAGGTATTTTATGGGATTTAAAATGCTTAAGCGATTTATTTATGCATGGAACAATCGAATCTGCAGATAATAAAGTTGTTCATGATACCTTTATGGATAGCTTAAATAGCGTTTTAGAAATGCAAGAAAATTTGTATACTTTAATGAGTGAAGAAGATATGTATAAAGTAACAACTGTTTCAGAAACCAAAATAAAAAATACCAGGGAAAAGTTTAATGAAAATTTAGAAGAAGCATAATTTCTTCTTTTTTTCACATTTCTAACAAATTTAATCTTTAAAATAAAAATTGGTGATGCTATGAAAGGTAGTATAAAAAATTTCTTAGTTTGTCTTATATCTTTAATGGCTATTGCATGTGTCTTTGTAATTATGGCATTAAGCCTCAAAGAAGATATTAAACAAAATAATACGACCATTACTGCCAACTAAATATATGATAAAAGGATTATCTGAATAACGATAATCCTCTTTTTAAATCTTAAAATCATTTATTTCAATATCGGTCATATCTTTGCCATCAAAATATGGCTTTGATTTAATCTTATGTATTTTGGCGACAATATTATTAGGAAATTTACGAATATAAGCATTTAAAACATTCATTTTCTTATTATAGTAAGAAATACCAGCCGTTAATTTTTCATCAATATCTTTAAAATCTTGCATAATTTGTTTCATGTTTTCGTTTTCATTTAACTCTTCATTGTCATTATAAAGATTTTCAATAATATTTTGCGCTTGTTTCATTTTTCTTTCGAAGTCAAAGTTGCTTATAGCTTCATCTTTAGAAACAATATAATCTTTTAAATAGTCTTTTTTGGTATTTAAGTTATTTTTAATGACGTCATCCGCTCTTATTATAATATCGTACTTTTTTCTTAAATCCTCGTCAATTAGGCATTCAACATGTTCAATTTTTGTTTTTCCAAATTGCAAACGGTTATAAATACTAACATATAAAATAGTAAGAAAGCTTAAAATAATAATTATGAGTAAAACAAACATCCAAAATTGCATAAAATCTACTCCTATCTTTGATAACATTTTAGCACAAATAAAGGTATAAAAAAACTGTTATTTACTTTTAACAGTATCTTTTTCAGTTTCTGGTTCCATTTGTTCTAAGGCGTACCAGCAAGCTTGGATGACAAAACGAGAGAATGTTAATTCGGTTCCTTCTAGGGTTTTATCGATTTCATTAATTAATTTAATAGGAAAGCGTATTGTTTTATTTTCGCTTTCTTTTTTCTCGGTATTAAGGCGAAATCCAACTTTATTCATACTTCACATCCGTTCTATGTCAATATTTTATGATTATTTTGCATGACAATATGCATTGCAAAATGCATTGCATAAATGATATAATATTTTGTGAAGATAGGAGCATATTAAAAGTAGTGCTTTATATGCTTTTAGAAAGGAATTTTTAATATGAAAAGCAAGTTATTTTTAATAATATTTATAACTTTAACATTCTTTTTATGTGGCTTATTATGTTTTCAAAAAAATGAGCAAATACAAACAAAAAAATTAGAAAATGAAAATGTTTTATTTTCTCTTTTTCAAGGAGAAGAAAAAGTAAATACGATCCCATCTAAAGATAGTGGATATTATTTTGATAGAGATAAATCAAATTGTACAAATGATGCTCAAATAGAATGGGATAGTGTGAATTGGAGTCCATCTGTTTCTGTAAAAGATGAAAACCAAGAGAGAGTAAGCTGTAATTTATATTTTACAACGAATTATCGAGAGGGTATTTTAAATGGAACAGATCCTGTTTTAAAAGATGAGATGGTACCGATTACTTTGGAAAATGATGGGACAGTAAAAAAGGCAGATTTGACAAAGCCATGGTACAGTTACGCCGATAAAAAGTGGGCAAATGCCGTTATTTTACAAAATAGTTATGATACTTTAGATGCAGAAGGTAAAGTTAACGGTGCCACTAAACAAGATGGATATGTTTCATTTGATGGAGTAGATGATACTATTAATTTAGGTTTAACAAACTATGATTTTGGTACTCAATTAACAATTGGAATTGCAGTTACTTTCTATCAAAACCCTAAAACAGTGCAAGAGTATTTCAATAACTATGAAGCAGCTGGGTTTGGCTTTTATTTATCAGGTAGCTCTGAAAAGATTAATGTTTTTCAATTGAGAATTGAAAACAATTATTATCAAATCAGCTCAACAACTCTCGAGTTTGGCAAAAAATATTTAATCGTAGGAACATACAATGGTAAGTCAATGAAAATGTATATAAATGGAGAGTTAGTCTCAGAACAAAATATATCTGGAAATATAGTTCCTTCAACTCTTCCTTTAACAATAGGTGCTAATCCGGAAAAATTTGATGCGTTTTCTAGTTATAGTAAATTGAATGTCCATCAGGCAGTTGTTTTTAATAGGACTTTATCCGAAGACGAAATTAAAAATAACATGACTAATGAAATTAAAGTAACAGATAATAAAGGATTACTAAAATATGTTGATTTTACCAATAAGCAAAATTATGAAACAAATGAAATAATTCCTGAGGATGTAATTGAATCATACTTTGTTTGGATTCCAAAATATCGTTATAAATTATGGGATTTAGGAAACTACAGTAGCCTAACAAGTACAGATACTTCTAAAGTACATACCATAGATATTTTATTTGGAGATTATGATACTAGTGATTCGGTAGGTAAAGAATGTACAACGCCTATGACAAGTGGTGCAACTGGAAATTGTAAAGTAGGAGATTATATGACTCATCCTGCTTTTATAGGCATTCCTAGTACAGGTTTTTGGGTGGGAAAATTTGAAACGGGCTATAAGGGGGCTACCACTACATCTTCTGCTCAATCTAATACTTATGATATTTCTAAAATAGAAGTAAAACCTAATGTTTATAGTTGGCGAAGTACTCAAATTGTAAATGGTCATTTAAATAGTTATAATTATAAAAGAAATTTAGACAGTCATATGATAAAAAATACTGAATGGGGTGCCATTGCCTATTTACAGCATTCTTTTTATGGCTCCCAAACACAAATTCGCTTAAATAATACGGATAGCCATTTAACCGGTTATGCGGCTAACAGTGCTCCAACATGCGGTTATACAGGAAAAAAAGAAACGTGTATTGGTTACTGTGAAAATGATAGTTGCAGCAGTGCTTATAATACAGAAATAGGTTATTTAGCAAGTACAACAGGAAATATTTCAGGCATATATGATATGAGTGGTGGAGATTGGGAATATGTCATGCTTTTTACCAAAAACAGTGAAAATAAAATTTTAGTTGGTAAAAATAGCACTTATAATTCTGGTTTTAGTGGTATAAATTACGATGGAACAACATTAGTAAGTAATTACAATCTTCCAGATGATAAATATTATGATTTATATAATGGTACAGCATCTGGTGGATATTATGACAATAAAATTTTAGGAGATGCTATCGGTGAAACAGGGCCTTTTGGTACAATTAACTATTCTTCTTATCCAAGAACTATAAGTAGTTGGTATAATAATCAAGCAGTTTTTATTAGTTATGAAACACCCTTTTTGGTCCGTGGTGGTGCGACGACAATTGGAGCAAATTCTGGAATTTTTACGTTTGATAATCAGTATGGACAACCATGTTCAGCTTATCGTATAATTCTAACTCCAACGAAAGGAAATGTCTCATGAAATTAGAAAGGTTTACATTTAAAGATAGAAAAAAGATAATTATTATTGGAGTTATTATTACTATAATATTAGTTTTATCTGTAATATATATTTTTAACTCTTTTGCATATTATGAAGAAAATAAATCATTCGATATTATTAATGGTACTGTTGCAAATCCAGGTGATTTATATTTTGCATTTTATGTAGACGGTGTAATTAGTAAAAATATGCCCTCAATAGATTCAGGATATTTACTTAATGAAGAAAAATCAAGTTGTACAAACGAAGCAACTCCTTCGTTAGATATCGAGTCATGGCAAATAAAAGTTTTAAATATGAAATCAATGCATACTAAGTGTACCTTATATTTTGAACATTATGATTTGGCAACTTCTGTAATTACTAATTTAGTCAAAGATGCTGATAAAACTTCTTTAGACATCTATACTGTTTCGGATAAAACAAATAAAACTTGTACTTATACCTTTGCTTATGACGGAACAAATGATAATAATTTAAGATATGTTGGTGCAAATCCATGTAATTATGTTGACATTGAAGGAGAAAAATGGAGAATCATTGGTTTGATGAATAATATTGAGGATGAAAATGGTACCAAAACAACACGTCTTAAGTTGATACGAGACGAATCTATAGGTGCTTATTCATGGGATATTTCTGATATCTCAGTTAACGAGGGATATGGTGTTAATGAATGGAGTACGTCTTATGTTAAAAAATTATTAAATCCAGATGATTCAAATGGTCTTTATTGGTCGGGGACAAGTGGATCATGTCCTAAACAGAATGGCCCAAATTCAGAATATTTGTCATGTGATTTTAGTAACGTTAATATTAAGGATACATTGAAAAATATGATTAAAAAAGCTACATTTTATACCGGAAGTAATACACTGGAACATGCTACAAATATTTTAACAAAAGAATTTTATGAAAACGAAAGAAGTAATAATACAGGCAAAAATTGTGATATTACTAGTATATTCTGTACGGATACTACAACTAGAACAACAACATGGAAAGGATTAGTTGGTTTATTGAATATTTCTGATTATGGTTATGCCACTGGTGATATCAATCGAATAAATTGTTTACAATTACCATTGAATAATTGGGAATCAAACCAATCTTGCGTATTGAATAATTACTTATATAAAAATAAATATACATGGTCTCTTGATCCCATAAACAGTCAGTCGAATGCTGATTTAATTTTTAGAATTTCTTCAAATGGTTCTGTTGCTGAGGGATATTATAATAGTATTAGTGGTAATACTTTTGAAATTTATCCAGTGGTGTATTTAAAAAATGATGTTAAGATAATATCTGGTGATGGTAGTTTAGATAATAGTTATAAATTAGCAATTTAAAAATTATTAGTATATCCGTATTATTAATATGATGATATATTGATAATTTTTTTTATTGTAAAAATATTTTTGACATTGTAAAATTAAAGTATAGAAAAGAGGATGAAAATGAAACAAAAAGTGTTCATAATAAGTCTTCTCCTAGCGGTACTTTGTCAAATTTTTAGACCACTTTTTGGGAGGGTATCAGAACTAGAAATGGATTTTTCAAAATTATCAGGAGATAAATACCCTATAGAGGAATGAACTCGAATAGGATTATAAAACCCTTCTATGTAATCGTAAATTGCCTTAAAAGCATCTTCATAAGTATAAAGTTTCATTTGATATAGTTTTTCTTTTTTTAAAGAAGCATGGAAAGATTCTTGAGCAGCATTTTGATCACAAGAATGATTAAGTTCTATATAACTAAACACAAATTGTGATTGGCAAGATATTCTCTGTATGTCTTTGAACGCATTTGAGAGCCTTTGTCAGAATGAATAATAAGCCCACGATTAGGATTTCTTTTTTCAATGGCATCATCTAAAACCTTTAAAATTTTATCTGTTTTTTGGTCAGAAAATAAACCCCATGCAACAACTTTTTTGGAAAAGTAGTCAAAGAAAGAAATCAGATAAAAAGTGCCTTCGTTGATAGTTTGAATATAAGTAATATCAGTAGTCCAAACTTGATTGATTTTGTTAATTTCTAAATCTTTAATTAAATTAATAATTAAGGATTTTTCTTTGTCTGTTAAATTACTTTTTCTATGAGGAAATTTCTTAGAAACAATACTTCTAATGCCCAATCTATGTATGATTTTGGAAACATTAGAAGTGGAACAAGTAATGCCTTTTGTCTTTAAAACAGCAGCTATTTTGGGTGCACCATAAACTCCATTTGAATCAGCATAAACAGAAACAATTTGCTGACAAAAAGTAGCTAACTTATTTAGATTATTTTTCCCTTTACATTTCCAATACAAATAAGAAGATTTATTAATATTTAAAGCATTATAGACTTCATTAAGCTTATAATTATATTTTGAAACTAATAGTTCAGCACTTTCAAACCTCTTTATTCCTTTTTTGCTAATAAAGTAATCGTTTTTTTTAGTATTTCATTATCTTTTTCTAATCTAGAAATTTGTTTTTTTAAATCATCGATAATTTGACTTTGAGTTTTATAATCGGAATCAAAACATCTATTATTTTTGTTGTAAGCAGTAATCCATTTTTCAACAGTCTTGAGAGGAATCTCAAATTGTTCAGCGGTTTTAATAGTAGAATGTTTTTCGTTACAAATTAAATTAACAATCATAGATTTAAAATTATTATCATATTTTTTAGTCATAAAATTACTCCTTTCTAAAATTATTTATATTATATACCTTCTGTCAAAGTGGTATAAAGATATTATAAACTCCCAATCTGATATGATATAATAATGCTAGGGTGTGAAAGTATGAAAAGAGGATTTACATTAGTAGAATTAATAGCAGTCATTAGCATTATTAGCGGGCTACTTTTAATAGGTATCCCAAGTTACTTTTTAATTAGTAGCAATATAAAGCAAACAATGTATGAGTCAAAGGTGAAAGAGTTATTAGCAAAAGGTGAAGCATACGCAGAAGAAACAAATGTCTTTGTCTTTTCAGTAAACACTTTACTAGAAAGTGGCAATGTAAGTGCTGATAATGAAACAGGGCATATTTTAGATCCCAGAGATAAAAGAAAAATGAACTGCGATATTATCGAAGTACACTATGAAAATAATAGTTATGATGGAAACTATATTGAAAGTAACACATGCTTAAGTGATGAAGAATTAAATAATCAATACGGCATGGTTAATATCATAGTAAAAAATGATGATGAAAAGGTGATAGATCATCCAAACGAATGGCATATATCTAAAAAGGATACGTTAAGTTATGAATTTAAAGAAAATTATCAAAATTTCAAAGATAAAGTAAAAAGTATTTTATGGATAGGTGAAGAAGAAAAAAGTTGTTCTATAGAAAATAAAATAGAATGTAAAAATTATGAAGTAAGCGCAAGTGCTACCAAGATGGTAACCATATATTTAAAGCTGATTTTAGAAATAGAAGGTCAAGAAATACTTCAAAATTATTCTAAAGTAATAGCATTAGATAATGAAAAACCGGGACTTGTAGAAAATAGCATTATTTACGATAATGAGAGTTATGGAACAGAATCACGAAAAGTAACATTTGAACTTACTGATTATAACGGCAGTGGGGTAGCTTCTTATGGATTAGTCACCGAAAAAAATTGTAAAAACGCTAACTATAAAGAAACAAGTGATGGGGTACAAACAGAATATTTAACAAACGGAACTTATTATATATGTGTCAAAGATAAAGTTTTAAATGAAGCGGGATATTTTGATGCAAAAGATGAAATTTATATTGATAAAGTAGATAATAATTCTTTAAATGTTAATATTATTAATCCTACCAATAATAATTGGACGAAAAATGATATCAATTTAACGATTAAAACAAATAAAGAAGACATTGATTTTTGTACGTATAAATTTAATAATGGCCTTTATCAGAGATATGCTGGGACTATTCAAAATAAAACAATGAATTATGGACCTATTACAGAAAATCAAAATCGAAAATTTTATTTTACTTGTTATGATAAGGCTGGCAATAAAAGTAATGAAGCAAGTACTAATATAAAAATAGACAAAGAATTACCAAATATTAATTTCGTAGAAACTAATAAAACAAATGGCGAAAATGGCTGGTATAAAGCCATATCACTAAAAGTAGATGTTAAAGATAACTTAAGTGGAGTAAATAGTTTTAAATATTGCGTAACAAATAGTAATTGTACACCTAACATAAATGTTACAGGAACAACTAAGACTATAGGTCTTTCTAACGGTAAAAATAATAAAATTTGTGTTAGTGTTACAGATAAAGTGGGTAATAATACCACAAAATGTTCAGAAAATTATAATGTTGATAATACACCACCAGTTACAAGTATGACAGCGACATGTAATGGTAGTTCAATCATAGTAAAAGCTACAAATTATAGTGATAACTTATCAGGTATTCATTTATTTTATTTTAATAATGGCTCTGGATGGGTAGCCAGTAGTAGTAATTCCTATACCTTTACAGTAAACTCTGGTAATTTCAAAGTCAAAGTAAAAGACTGGGCAGGAAATGTATCCAAAGAAGTTAATGCTTCTCAAACATGTGCTCCCAAATTAACAAGAGTAGGAGATACTTTAACAGGAACGTTATCTCCTTTAAATTCATCTCAAATCGTTCAATTTACCTATAGTGTTAACTGGGCAAGTCGAGATGAATACCGAAAGGATACTACTAATTTGTGTAATAGTTCTGGTCAATCAAGCTGTTATAAATCAACTTTAAAAGGGCGTGTCATTAATATTAATGGCACAAGTATTAACTATGGGCCAGAAAGAAGGCTAAGGTATGGCGCAAATGCTATGGGTGTTAGTGATCATGATGCTGTAAGAATAGATGATCATAAAGTTGCTTTTACAGGTACAAGTTATGATGGCTCTGAGAAAAATGGTAATTATGGCTTAGTAATTTATAATGTATATGGTAATGATTTTTCAGAAGCTTTAGGCCATGTTGAGTACCAAAGTGGTAGTAACAAATATTGGGGTGGTCAATATGGAATGTCTTATTATCGCGGTCAAGATACCTTAAAAGTTTTTTTAGATTGTGGAACCAAAACATATTATAAAAACTGTATTTATACCATTAATATTTATAATGGGTCTGTAAGTAAAAATACAACAAGTAAAAGAGATTACTGGCAAGTATATAATGCAGAATATGATGCTGAGGGAATCGTTGGTTTTACAGGTATTCCTAAATATAAAGAAATTCAATCCTATATTGGACTTAATAATGGAACACCAATTTCTCTATGTAATGCCTCAAATTATGATAGTGTAAAAATTTCCGCTGGTGTTTATGAAGGAAGTACATGTATTGGCAATGGTAACAAAAAAATAATAGATGGTTCTGTTTGGGCTGGATATGGTTCAGGAATATCTATTGGTCATATGGGAAACGATAAGCTGGTTTTACACGTTGGTGGTCAGATAAGAGTTAGTTCTCACGTATATAATTATAAATCTTATTTTATGTTTTATCGTAAAATAAACGGTACATGGACGTATCAATATACAATGGCAGCTCCCGGTAATGGAACTCGTAATTATTCTGGACAATTTATTTCTCTAAATGAAAACACTTTAATTTATAATAGTATAAAAAATGGATTTTATATAATTCAATATTAATAGTTTCTGAAAATGAAACTATTTTTTGTAGAAAGAAAACCCCCAGATAGTCTGGGGGTTCATTTAAGCTTTAGCGATAAATATTTAAAAATAAAACTCCTTTATTATAATAAAGAATGCGTTCTGACAAACGGCAAATAAATAACAAAGGAGGGATGTCCAATGAAGGACATGAATAATTTATCACATACAAAATGGAATTGTAAATATCACATAGTATTTGCACCGACATATTGAAGAAAAGAATTTTATGGAACAAATAGATTAGAAATAGAAGCAATTTTGAGAGAATTGTGTCGATGGAAAGAAGTAAATATAATAACTGCAGAGGTATGTCCAGATCATATTCATATGTTTGTGGAGATACCACCCAAATTAAGTGTTTCAACTTTTATGAGATATTTAAAGGGAAAAAGTAGTGTAATGATATATCAAAGATGGGGGAGTCTAAAATTTAAATATCGAAACAGATCATTTTGGTGCAGAGGGTATTATGTAGATACAGTAGGAAAAAATGAAATGGCCATAAAAAAATATGTTGAGAACCAATTAAGTGAAGATAGAATGGCAGAACGATTAACATTGGATAATATGGACCTGTTTACGGGTAGCAAAAAATAGACTGCAAGTGTCAGAAAGTTATAGTGTTTTTTAGCAAGTCAGGAATATGAGCCTTACGAGGCGCCAATCAAAAACCACCAACTAAGCTGGTGGATATTTATTGTCGAATTTTGACGAACGATTTTTATCATAAAAAAAAGGAAATCGCTGATTTTTTTTGTATATATAAGTAGAAGGTAAAATTACTTTCTTAGATTGGAGGTGAAAACCATGTTATTAGAAGATATGTGGTGTAAGTATATTTTAGGAAGTGAGAAATATACTAGACCACTTGAAATTATTTTAGAAAATGTTTTGCAAAAAGAACCTTTTTCATTACAAGGAAAGTTATCTGATATCACTTTTGAACGACCTGTTTCAAAAATAACATATGATACAAAAAATAGTCGAACAGATTTAACAATATTACTTAAAGAGGAGAAAACCCTTGTGAATGTGGAAGCTTATACTTCTTTTAGCTTAGAAAGTCTAAAAAAATCAAATTTGTACATATTAAGAGGTTATTCTTCCCAGTTAAAGAAAGGCCATAAATATCAAACTATGAATCCTTTTATTCAAATTAATCTTGTTGATCATGTCGAGGCTAATTTATTACGAGAAAAAATCATTCAAAGATATCGTTTAGAAGAACAAGGATATCCTTTAACAGATGATATTCAAATCTACTATATTCGCCTTGATTTACTGGATAAACTTAATTATAATGTAGACATAAGTGATAAAGAGTTTTTAAATATTTTACATTTTCTAAAAGCAAGAACAGAAGATGAAAGAAGAAAATTGACAAAAGAAAGTGAGGTTATTAGAAAGATGGAAGAAGTTGTAAAAGATTTTTTAACGGATGAAGTGATGAATGAAGAAAGAAGTATTTTAAATAAATCCAATCGTTTAGCTAGAGAAACAGGTATTAAACAAGGTATTGAACAAGGATTAAGGTTAACAGCTGAAAACTTATTGAAAGATAATAAAGATGTGTCTTATATTTCTAAGATAACAGGTTTAAGTACAGAAAAAATAAAAGAGATATCTTCAAAAGAATTAATTACAAATTAATGCAAGGAAGTAGAAATCCTTGTTTTTTTTGTCGAATTTTGACGAACGATTTTAATCATAAAAAAAAGGAAATCAAAGATTTTTCTTGTATATATAAGTAGGAGGAAGAAAAATATGAAGAAAATTTTTAAAATGTTTGTTTTACTTTTATTATTTAATATAACAAAAGTAGAGGCAATCACATTCACATCTTCTTACATAGGTAATTATCATTATGTAGAAGATTCGGGAAGGTGGGGAGACTTTGAGATGTTTTATCGTACCGATAATCAAAAAGTTGCCTATTGTATCCAGCCGGGTGTTAATAAAACAACCGAAAATTATAAAGAATATACAGGGTTAGATGAAAGTGAATTGGCATCAAAAGTCGGTTTAACAAAAGAAAAATTGGAAAAAATTAGCCTATATGCCTACTATGGATATGCTTATATTGGACATACTACTAAAGAATGGTTTGTAGCCACGCAAGCATTAATCTGGGATGAACTTGGTCACAAATATAGTTTTACATCTCAAAATAATCCAAGTAATCCATGGGCATTTAAGATCAATACCCCAGAACCTATTAAAAGTAAAATGGAAACTATCAAAAGTTTAGTGCATAATCATAAAGCAATGCCTTCCAATTTAGTTGGTAAAAATTTCGAATTGGGATTAAACAAATTATTTCAAATAAAAGATGAATTATTAAATAATTTTGAAATTGAGCGTGAAAGTTCTGAAGTATCCTTAAATGGAAATACTTTAACAATTACGCCACATGATACATCTAAGAAAAATGTAACATTAACCTTGAAGAAAAAATATGATTATTTTCCAAATGGTGTAATTGTTTATCATCATGATAAAGGACAAGATCTTTTACAACCCGGAAATGTTAGAAGTGAGTTTTCCTTTAGTTATGAAAGTTTTGCGGGCACTTTAAATTTAAAAAAATTTGATAAAATTACTAACAGCTGCGAAGTAAATGGAACTCGTTCTTTAGAAAAGGCTATTTATGGTGTTTATGACGAAGAGAATAACCTTTTTGCTAAACTAACGATTCATAATTGTGAAGCCACATTAGATAATATTCCTTTAGGAAGATATTATTTACAAGAATTAGAGGCTCCATATGGCTATCAGCTAGACGAAAAAAAATATTATTTTGAAATTACCAAGGAACACGTTAGTAATCCTTTAGAATTAAAAGTTTATGATGTTCCTAAAATGACTTTAATTAAAATTAATAAAAAATATTTATCTTATAATAATATTACTTTAAATGAGGAAGGTGCCGTTTTTCAAATTTATAGTAATACTAGTAAAAAATTAGTCACGGAAATGAAAACAGATAAAGACGGAAATGCCAGTATTTCACTTCCTTATGATAGTTATACTTTAGTCCAAAAAAGTGGTAAAGAAAATTATAATTTTATACCTAATGAGACTTTTGAAATAAATGAACTATCTCAAGAAGAAACCAATTTTTACTTTGTAAACTATCCTAACTATGGAAAAATTCATCTTGAAAAAAAGGATAATGAAACAAAAGCATGTATTTCTAATAATCAGGATAATGAAGTTATTTATGGTCTATATTTATTAGATGGCACCTTAATTAAAGAAATTTCTTTTCAATGTGAAATAAATGTGGATAACCTTATTTTAGGAGATTATTACTTACAAGAAATAAAAGCTCCATATGGCTATGAAGTGGATAAAGAAAAACATTATTTTACATTAGATAAAGAAAATATTGATATTCCTTATTCTATGACATTTTATGATATTAAAAAGAAGGTAGAATTAAAAATTAATAAAAAATATCATTATGATGATAATATTTACTTAGATGAAGAAAAAGCAGTTTTTAATATTTATAATCGTGAGACAAATGAGCCTATAAAAACTTTAGAAACTGATAGTAATGGGAATGCGTCAATTGTACTTCCTTACGGAAAGTATATTATCAAACAAGTAAAAGGAAAAAAGAATTATGAATATATAAAAGATAAAGAGTTTGAAATTAATGATGATACTAAAAATTTAACTTTATCATTTATAAATGAACCAATTAAGAAGAAAATTCACTTAATTAAAATAGAAAAGGATACCATAAAAAGAATTTATTTAGCTAATATTCAGTTTAAAATCTATGATTTAGAACGTCAAAAATATGTCTGTGAAAATGAGACTTGTCTTTATGAAACAAACATGTTTGGTGAGTTTATGACTGATAGTTTATATCCATCTACTTATGTAATCGAAGAAGTTAAAAAGAAAAATACGAATCTATTATATAATGCTGAAAAAATGCAAATTACCTTAGATGAAGATAGTGAAGATATTGTTCTTGTTTACTTTGAAAATGAAGTGGTTAAAGGAGAAATTGTTGTTCGTAAAACTAATGAAAATAATGAACCATTACAAGGAGTTACTTTTGGCTTATATGCTAAAGAAGATATTTACGATGTCAACAAAAAACTAATTTTTCATAAAAATGATTTGGTAAGTCAAAAAGTTACAGATGAAAATGGCAAAATTATCTTTAGCAATTTATCTTTAGGAGAATATTACATTGAAGAAATAAGGGCATTAGATGGATATGTCATTGATAAAACCAAATATGATTTTGCTTTAGAGTATCAAGATGAAGATACTAATACTATTAAAGAAGAAATCATTTTATTAAATGTGTCTGTTCCTAATACTAAAAAAGAAAGCAGTTTTCCTTTGTTTTTGGTAACTCTTATCTGTTTAAAAGGATGGTTTATGATTCATGAAAAAAATAATAAGTTTAATACTTTTTCTCGTAATAGGTAGTACCTTATTATTAACATCAAAAAATAAAGGTGAAGTAACTAATATTTTATCTTCACCTTTTTCTTTTGATAAATATAGTTTTATTGAACGTGAAACAGTAAAGAAAGAACAGCCAGAAGCTACGCTAGAAATCTCTAAAATAAACTTATCACAAAAAATATATACCAAAAATTCTTCTTTAAATAATGTTGATAAAAATGTAACAATTCTAACAGATTTTTGCTTTCAAGAAGATAGTTGTCTTATTTTACTAGCTGCCCATTCTGGAAGTAGTGAAATCGCTTATTTTAAAAATTTAGATAAGCTAGAAATCAAAGATGAAGCTACCTTAATTTATCATAATTATAAATATATTTATAAACTTCAAAAAATAGAAATTAGAGATAAAAATGGTCATCTTAATTTAAGAAAAGAGAAAGGGAATTTTCTATATTTAACAACATGTGATAAAAAAGATGATAATAAGCAAGACGTTTATATTTTCATTTTAAAGGATATAAAAAGTACATAACCCTATGGCATGTACTTTTTTTAATTCCAAGAAACTTTTTCTAAAAATTCAAAGGGACAAAACCCATCTTTAAAATAAATAGATATATGATTTATACGGCTAAAATTCATGGTTAAATTATCATTATATTTACTAAAATAATCAGTAACAGAAATATTTTCATAGTAAGTTCTGTTAAGTAATTTGCTTGTCTGTTCATTCAGATCAAAACCCCAGAAAATATTTTCAATATGCTCTTTAACTTTGGGATTATTTAAATCAATTCGATAAATATCTTTTTCTTTAGAAAGTTCTTCGATTTTAGAACCTAAATTTTTAAAGGGAGGATAACGGAAAAAATAAATAGCATTTGCTCCATTGTCACCTCTAAAAATGTTTAAAGCTTCAATATAATCTTTTCGTCGTAAGTTCTTTTTATTTTGAAACTTATCGATATTCCAATCATGGACAATCCTATCTTTATACTTTAAAACATTTTGATCAAATAAATTCCATAATTTGTGATCATACATATATTTTAAGCTAATTAGGCCATTTTTCATATCAGCATTTTTAGGTACTAAATGATAAAAGTAAAAAGGAACGTTATTCATTTTTACCCCAGTCTTCATAAGGATCAAAATTATGCTCTTTTTCCCATTTTATATGATTTTCTCGGGCATTTCTAACGGCTTGACAGCCATTATTTGAAGTTGCACTTGCTTGATCTGTTACTACAAAAAAAGGAAGTTCATATTTAAGAGCTAACTCTTTTACCTCTTTACAAAAAGATCTTGCTTTGTTAATTTTATCTTCATTTTTCATTTTTAGTGTTCCTTTCTATTAAAATAATCCGTTCATATTACCTAGATCATCTATTTTCATATTTAGGGCATTAGGAGTTCTAGGAAGACCAGGCATATCAATAATTTTTCCTAAAAATACGACAATAAAGCCAGCTCCACTTTTTAAAGAAATATCTTCAATATGTATAGAATAATTAACTGGATTACCGAGCTTTTTACTATCATCACCGAAAGAGTATTGCGTTTTGGCGATACAAATAGGTAAAGTTTTAAAACCAAGTGAATTTAATTCTGTAATTTTTTGTTTTGCTAAAGGACTATATATCACTTTATTTGCGTGATATATTTTGGTACAAATGGTTTCAATTTTATTTTCAATGGAATCATTTAAAGAATATAGAGTCTTAAAATTGTTAGGTGTTTTTGTCATTTCTACAATTTTTTTAGCCACATCTAAAGTACCTTTGCTTCCTTTGGTATAGGCTTCACAAATTTCAAAAGGACAATCTAATTTTTGAGCAAATTCTTTAATAAAATTTATTTCTTCTAAAGAATCACTATGAAAGCGATTTAAAACAACTAAGATTTTAGTGTTAAATTTCTTTAGATTATTGATATGTGCTTCTAAATTACAAATTCCATTTTTTAAATAAGATATGGATGAAGTATTAATATCTTCTTTAGGACAACCACCATTATATTTTAAAGACCGAATCGTGGCATTTAAAATAACTAAATCTGGCTTTAGATCATGACGACAAACAATATCAAAAAATTTTTCAGCTCCTAGATCAGATCCAAAACCAGCTTCGGTAATAACATAGTCAGCCAAAGAAAGGCCTAGCTTCAAAGAAATTAAGGAGCTACAACCATGAGCAATGTTTGCAAAAGGCCCGCCATGAACAAGGATTGGATTATGTTCTAAGCTTTGTACAAGATTTGGTTTTAAAGCTTCTTTAAGTAAAATGGCCAGGCTATCTTCACACTTTAAATCTCGAACAAAAATAGGTTTTTTATCAAAAGAATAACCAATAAAAATATTCTTTAAATGTTCTTTTAAATCAGATAAATTTTGAGATAAACATAAAATAGCCATGATTTCACTGGCAGCTGTAATTGAGAAATGCTCCTCTCGATTAGAAAGATTTATTTTTCTTAAAGCTCTATCATTCATATCAATGGTTCTGTGGAAACAAATAGTTTCAGGATTAATATTTAATTCATTTCCTTGAAAAATATGATTATCAATCAAAGCACATAAAAGATTGTTGCATGAAGTAACGGCGTGCATGTCTCCATTAAAGTGAAGATTAATATCTTCCATAGGAATCATTTGAGCATACCCTCCACCAGTTGCGCCACCTTTGATACCAAAGACGGGACCTAAAGATGGTTCTCGTAACACGGCTATACTATTGTAATTTAATTTTTGTAAGGCGTCATTAATTCCTATAGAAACTGTTGTTTTTCCTTCACCATAAGGAGTTGGATGGATAGAAGTTACTAAAATCAATTTACTATTTTCATTTTTAGAGTAATTTGTATAGTTTATTTTTGCTTTATATTTACCGTGGCATTCTAAATCGTCTAAATTAAGTTTTAATTTTTTAGCTACTTCTCTTATTTCTAACATTTTATTTTGGTTTGCAATTTCAATATCTGTCATAAAATCACCTTCTATAACTATATTACATCATTAACATTTTATTTTGTCAAAATTTGTTAAATATTTATTAATTTTTTACTTTAAAGATTTTACATGTCAGTTAATTTAATGATTTGTAATAAAACATAAAATAGTAATCATTTATATAATACTGGTTGGTTTTCATAAGAGTTTTATGAAACATTGCTTTCTAAATTAACTGTATTTAATGTATGAGAATTTGATTACATTTTTTTAGCTTTTTCAATTGTATAAGATCCTACCACATATTTTCTTGATGAACCTGTTCGTTTTTTTGTGCTTCCTACATATTGGTAATTATCAAATATTTTTAAAACCCCATTACTTGTAAATTCTAAGAATTCTTCTTCAGACAATTCACCAACAAAAGGATAGTATGCTCTTAATTTTCCATTTGAATCATAAACTTCAACGGGAACACTATAATCTAATAAAGCATAATCATTTTTTCTCTTAACAATATTAAAGCAATGTCCTTCTTGAATATTATCTACCTCAATATGACCTATGCAATAATAAGACTCTGTTTTAAATAAACTTAATAATTGTTGTGCTAAAGCTCCACGTTCTGTACACTCTGCGGCACCTTTTCCTTTTAAATCGCCTAGTTTATTATTTTTCAATGCAGCAAAAAATTCTTTATCTGTAATTGCAGAATTCCAAGCATTATGATAAAAAATGGTTTCTCTATCACACTTTCCAGGAAATCCAAAATATTGATTAATAAAATATTCCATAAAATGTATTAAAGTTCCTTTATTATTTATTTTATGTTTTCTTAATAAATGAGCAAATTCATAAAAGAAATCTGTACTTTCCATCCCATAATCTTCTATGTTCATATTGGAATACTTTATTCTGGTATGAAGTGGAATAAAGCCTTTATAACAACTGCTACATTTTCCGTAATCTAAGAATCCTAATTGTTCTATTGGCTGAGTACTAGTTTGTATTTTATCTATTTCTTCTTTTATGATAACATCTGCTTCTTCATCTGTTTTGCATTCTAATATTCTTGAAAGTAAATCCACGATTCTCAACTCCCTATATAAAATGTATTATAACACATCATTTGCTTAATTATTTCTTTTTAAAATATTAAAAAATTATGTGTTTTGAGCATTTTTAGTGCTGACTTTATAAAAAAACGAACCATAAAAGTTCGTGTATCAGTTAATTTGGTGGAGCAGAGGAGAGTTGAACTCCTGTCCCATAAACCCTTTGCTAAAATATCTACAAGTTTAGTTGGAATTAATTTAATATAAAACATGGATCCAACACACCAAAATTTTATACGATTCTTAATCTAAATTCGTAAGTTTACCTAAGAATAAACAAACTTATATATCTTATATATATGAACCTTTAAACACCCTATAAGAGAAAGTGAATAAAAGCCTTCTTATGACCTTAAATTAGGCAGCTACAGGAGCGAAAGCTCCAAAAGAAGAGAACGAATTATTTTCGTCATTTAAATTTAAGTTGTGCATTTATAGTATGCCTACTACTTGCCATCTTAGTAAGTAATTCAGGTCGAAACCAATTACTGCCCCAAGTGAGCACATTATAACATAAAATGTTGCATTTTAAAAGATAAATTGATATGATAAGCATAATCAAATATTTTTGAGGGGGAGTAAATATGTACGAAGAGAAAGAGCCTGTAAAAAAGGTTAAAAAGGAGAAAAAAAGTAATAAATTTTTTCATGATATTAAATTAAAAGAAAAAGTAGATAAAGTAAAAGAAAAAACAAAAAAAAGAGAAAAAAAGATTCCAAAAAAATTAAAAGAAAAAGAAATAACGCCAAAAATAGATAAAACGGAAAATTCAGGAAAGACCAAAGTTATTAGATTTAAACCAGATTTTGTCTCTATTCTTATTAAATTCGGTATCTTTTTGTTTATTGCCTTTATTATTATTTTTGCTGTAACTAAGATTCGCTTAGGATCTGATAGAAAATCGTTTGCCGATAATATTGAAAAAATGAAAGAAGTTTCTTATACTTATTTTAAGGCGGAGAAAAATAGACCTTCTTTAGTTCTTGATGAAGTTGATATAACATTAGATGACATGGTAAAAGGAAGTCTTATTAAAGAATTAAAAGATAAAAAAGGAAATGTTTGTAGTCGTGATTATAGTTATGTTTCTATGACCAAAAAATCTTCTGAAGATTATGAAATGACAGTTTATTTAAGCTGTGCTGGCGAAGCCCAAACTGCAACTTATAATATTACTTATCCAAGTGATAATAATGATGACCAAAAAGATAATAAAACGACATATTATGAACTTCAAAGAATTGTTACTAATGATGAAACATATAGTTGTCCAGATGGTTATATTTTAAAAGGAACTTATTGTGAAAAAGCCACAGAAACTATCGCTGCTACGCCAGTTTATAAAGTGACACCAGAAAAAAATACGAAAGCATCCTATAAAAGTAGCAGGTCAGAATATGAATATACCGATCCAATTATTACCATTAAAGAAAATGTTTTAAAATGTTCTAACGGATATACTTTGGAAAATGGAAAATGTATTAAAGAAACAAGCGTTAAATATAAAACTCGTTATACTTATAGTTGTCCAGATGGAGGTACTCCAAGTAATAATCGATGTTTGTTTACAACCAATACGGATTACAAAGATACCAAAGCCTATTGTTCAAAAGGAAGACTTATTAATGAAGACGAATGTTATGTGACTAAAGACTATTCCTTTAAATGTTTAACTGGTAAAAAAGACAGTACAAAGCATTCTTGTTATACGACTTATGCTGCTAAAACAACATTAAGTGATTGGTTATTCGATAGTAAAGTCAAGTATTCAGAAAGTACTAATATTGATAGATTCGAGAACGAAAAAGTCCATTATGAATATGACTATTATGATGAAAGAAACAACAAAAATGTTTATAAAAAATATGTTAGAAAAAATATTAAAGTTTGTGATGACGATGATATTTTATCGGGAAGTACTTGTAAGCATTATGATGATTCTTATATCTCTAAATATTGTACCGGTGACTATGAATTAACAAGTGATAGCAAAGAGTGTTATACCATTAAAGAAGCAAATTATAAAAATATTAAAGGAAGTTACACTTGCCCTATTGGATATCACAAAACTGGTACTGGAGAAAATGCCCATTGCTCTAAATATGAAAAAGCCACTAAAACAGGAAATCAAACTGCCTATTGTTCTTATGGTTATGAATTAACTAAAGATAATCGTTGTCTTAAAGTGGAATCAGTTATTTTGGTTGATGAAGAAAATGCATATTCTTGTCCAGAGGGATATTTGCAAAAGAAAAATGGCAAAGCAACTAAATGTTACAAAAAAACAACAACTGAAGCTTACTATTATTGTACGAACAGTAAGGCTACTTTAAATGGTGACCGTTGTATTGTTCCAAGTGTCACAAAGGTTATATCTTTACGTTGTCCAAGTGGTTATAAAAAATCTGGTAATCAATGTGTCAAATCATCTAATTCAAAAGATCGAATAAAAGCTACTAAGAAAGAGGCAACAAGTACGACTGAAAAAATTTGGAGTAAGGAAAAAGAAATGGATGGCTGGACTTGGACAGGTAACACAAAAGAGGAATAGATTTTCTCTTTTTTTTTTGATAAAATAAACGTAGAAAGAAGTTGATTTTATGACGTGTTATGAACTTGTAAAACAATTTAAAAGAAATTATCCAGGTACTATCGCGTGGCGTCTTTTAGAAAATGCTAAAGTAATTGATGAACATGTAAATCCTGATGAAACAGTTTTATATGCTTTTGCAGGGCAAAAAAATGAAAGTCCATTTGATTTTTTCCAAACGGCCGTAGTAGCTTTAACCGATAAAAGATTATTGATTGGTCAAAAAAGAGTTTTATTTGGTTCTGCTTTTAGTAGCATTACTCCTGATTTATATAATGATATGCAAGTTTATGAAGGTATTATTTGGGGAAAAGTTATCATTGATACCGTTAAAGAAGAACTTGTTATTTCTAACTTATCCAAATCATCATTAGTAGAAATAGAAACTAAAATTTCTCAATTTATGATTGCCGAAAAAAGAAAGTATGTTCATGTTGAAGAAGAACATTAAAGTAAGACGACGTATTGTTTTTCTAATTATTAGTTTTCTATTTTTAATTTTTCTATTTTGGCTTTTTTTCTTTAAGAAAAACTATCAAATAGAATATACTAAAGATGATTATCATATCATTGAAAATTTTGACAAAGATAAAGATTATTACAATTTTAAAATAACAAAAGATGATTTAAGTTATACAGTATCTTTGGCCAATCAAAATTTTATTTCTAAAAAATTAATTAAGCATATCGAAACATTCACAAATGAAGAAGAAACTTGTATTAAAGTAACGAGTAATAAACTTCGTTTTTATCCTCTTTGTCTTAAAAATAATGAACAAATAAGTTATTGGCTTGTATCAGAAGAAATGAAAAATAACTTTACGTATTCTCAAAAAGAAGAAATGAATGATACTTATCAAAATATCACTATTAAAGATTACAATTACCAAGATTATTATATTTGGAATTATCATGGCTTTTATCATTTAAACAATGAACAAAAAGAAAGCATTGATTTATTTACTAATGATATTTATGAACCTAAACTTCTATATCAAGTTGATAATTTCTTGTTTATCCCAAGCTATGAAAACAACTATTATTTTACTTCAGCTTATATTTTAAATATGAAAGATGGTAGCTATGAAGAATGGCAGTTAAAAGAAAAAATTTATTTTGATAGTGTCATTTTAGGAGTATATGATAAGGAACTTTACTTAGTTGATAAACACGAAAAAAAAGAATGGACGATTAATCCATCAAAGAAAAAAATCAAACTGATCGCGGAAAGTAATGAAAAAGGTTTAACTTATCAAAATGGCTTTCAAAAAGTAATGATGACAAAGTTAACCACTCAAGATTATTATTTCACAGGACTTAACGTTTTTGAATATCAAATAGATAATGGACTTTACAAAAGTAATCTTTTTGGTAAAGAAAAAATCTTAAATGAAAGTCCTAAAGTGATTGTAGGTCAAAAAGATGATACGGTGTATTACTTAAAAGAGGATAAGTTATATATGAATAGTCCTTTCTATGGTGAAGTATTACTCATGAGTTACTTTGAATGGAATTTTAATTATCAAAATGTTATCTTTATAAAAAAATAATAACCAAATTTTTTAAAATACATACTTTACTATTAGGAGTGGTAAAGATGTTTCAAAGAAAAGACAATTTAATTGTACCTAAAAACAATCAAAATTATTTTAATTATTATACGGTTGAAAAAGGAGATTCTTTATATGCAATTTCCAGAAGATATAATATAAATCCTGAATTACTAGCCGGGTTAAATGGTTTATCTATGGAAGACTATATTTATCCCAATCAAGAAATATTAATTCCTAAAAGTGGCTTTAGTTACTATATTACTAAAGAGGGAGATACCATTGATTTAGTTGCCGGCTTATTTAAAACAAGTGCCGAAAATGTTTTGAAAAATAATGGAATTATTTATTTAGATGAAGGACAAATTTTAGTACAACCTAAATAGCTAGAATTTACATTTTTAAAGAAAACGATAAATATTTAGTTTTCTTTTTTTATATGTTATGATTATAAAGAAAGAAGGTTGATAGAATGGTACTTCGTAAGCCTTATGCATTTTTGATTAAACATTTTAAAATTATTCATTTAATATTATGTATTCCCCTTGTTTATTTAATTATTAAAACGGGAGCTATTACTTCTTTTTTTAGTGATTATGTAAAGGCTAATTATTATACCAACTTAACTAATATTGCGGGAAGTTATATTAACTATTTTATGTATTTAGCTATTCTTATTATTTTATTATTAGTTTTGGCTGTTTACTTTTTAATGAGGCAAAAAAAGAAAAATAGTAAATTTTACTTATTTTTAATGTTATATTACTTACTTTTATTTGTCTTATTTACCATGTGCCATGGCATAATGGGAAAAATGGAAACCAATGAAATTACGGCGCAAGTTGTAAGGAGTTATCGTGATATTGCTTACATGGTTTACGTTCCTCAGTTTTATTTTTTCATAATTACCGTTTTAAGAGGAATAGGCTTTAATATTAAAAAATTTAACTTTGATGAAGATGCTAAAGAACTAGAAATTGATGATTATGATAATGAAGAATTTGAATTAGAAATTGGTAAAAATGCTTATCTTTATGAACGAAAAATAAGAAGAGTTATTCGAGAATTTAAATATTATATATTGGAAAACAAAGTAGTTTTTACTATTTTAGTTTCTATTATAGGTGTTATTTTTGGAACACTTCTTTATTTGAATTTTAATGTATATAATAAAAAATATCATCAAACGCAAAAGATAAATCATAATGGTTTAACGGTAAGTGTTACTGACTCTATCTTAACTAATATGGATCAAGGTGGAAATATCATTACTAAGGGTAAAATCTATTTAGCAGTGGCGGTTAAAATTACAAATAGTAAAAATATTGAGAATACTTTTGATTATGAAAATTTTCAAGCAGATGTTAATGGATCATTAGTAAGAGCAACCTTAGATAAAAGTGATGATTTTCCTGATTTAGGTTTAGCTTATGCCAGAGATACTAAGATACCACCAAATTCAGAAAACACTTATGTATTAACTTATGAAATGAACGAAGGTGATCAAAATAAAAAGATTACCCTTAAAATTTTAGATTCTTTAGATGTTACTATTGGAAGTGTTACCAGTAATTATAAAACTGTAAATTTGAAATACGATAAAGCCTTTGATACGACAGAGAAAAAGACATTAGAATTTGGACAAACATTAGCTCTTTCAGAAACTCGTTTAAATATGGTTAAAATTCAGTTAAATAGTGCTTCTTTAAAAAATGCCTATGAATATACTTACAAAAGTTGTGTGTATTCTATTTGCCAAGATTTAAAAAATAAAATTGTGGCTAAAAATAGTCAGAACACATTACTTATTTTAGATCGTAACTTTGAGTTAGACACTTATACGAATTACTATAAAGCTCGTAAAGGAACATCTTTTTTTGTTAGTGATTTTCTAAAACTAGAATATACACTTAATGATACTAAAAAAGAAGTAAGCTTAATAAATCGCAGTACTAAAGATCTTGCCAACACATGGATTTTTGAGATTCCTAAAGAAATTACGAATGCTTCTGATATTTATTTATTAGTTAATTTAAGGGGCAGCATCTATAAATTAAAAGTGCAAATATCATAACGATAATTAGAAAAAGAAGAACTTGATTTTTCTTTTTTTTTAAGTCAATTTATGATACTATTGTCTTATAGTATAGGAGCGTTAAAATGAAAAATAATGTAGAAAATAAAAAATATCTTTACTTAGGAGTGGGAATAGTTTTCATTACTGTTCTTGCGGCTATAGGCATATCTTATGCTTACTGGCGTATCAATTTGCAACAAAAAGATTCTAATGTGGCAACTTCCGCATGTTTTAAACTTACTTTAGAAGATAAAAATCCTATTTCTTTAACAAGTGCTTATCCCCTTTTAGACAAAGAATTGGTAAGTTTTTATAAAAGTGCTACGCCTTATCATTTTACGATTTCAAATGTTTGTAACACAGATGCTTCAGCTGTTATCAATCTAGAAGTTTTAAAAAGCGAAAATCAATTAAGTGATTCTTATGTTTCTGTTATATTATACGATGGTAGTAAGTCTTTCAGTAGCATTTTAACAAACAAGACAGAAAAGACAGATGTTTATTCTGCTTTAGGAAGTGGTAGAGCTTATGAGGATGTTAATATCTATGAAAATAAACTTACTGCCAATGAAGAAAACAAAGAAAAAGTTTTAACTGATAGTGTGAAAGCTTATAAATTGTACACCGTTCGTATTAATGCTGGTGAAACTAAAGAATTTAATTTACTAGAATATATGGATCCGACAACACCAGCTATTGCGGAAACTATGAATAAACAATTTGAAAGTAAAATTACAGTAACTACAAGTTATGTACCGGGTGAATAAATTACTAGAAAGGATGATATTGTGACAAAAGGTGACATGTATACAAAAGAAATATTTAAACGTATATTAGAAGAAGGAACTTGGGATGTCAATCCTAGACCTAGATACAAAGATGGTACAAAAGCTCACACATTAAGTGTCAATCATGGAATGTGTACTTATGATATCACAAAAGGAGAAAATCCTTTGATTACTTTAAGACCTATTGCTATTAAAAGTTCTATTGGTGAATTATTATGGATTTATCAAGATGAATCTAATGATTTAGATTTATTAAAAGAAAAATATGGCGTTACTTGGTGGGATGAATGGGATATTGGTAATAGAACGATTGGAACTTGCTATGGGCACACTATCCACCAATATGATTTAATGAGAAAATTATTACAAAATTTAAAAGAAAATCCTGATGGCAGACGGCACATTATTAATATGTGGCAAGAAGAAGAATTTTCTCAAAAACACGGCTTAAAGCCCTGTGCATTTATGACCCAATGGAATGTTAGACATGGAAGTGACGGGGTAGATTATCTTGATATGTGTTTAACTCAACGTTCAAGTGATTTTGCTACCGCTGGTTGTATTAATCAATTGCAATATCTTGTCTTTTTACTTTTAGTTTGCAGCCATACCGGTTATACACCAGGAAGATTCACTTGGTTTTACAATAACATTCAAATTTATGATCGTCACATTACTCAAGTAAAAGAAATGCTTAATAGAGAACCAATCAATTGCCAACCAAAAATAGTTTTAAATCCAGACAAGAAAAATTTCTATGATTTTACACCAGATGATGTAAAAATAGAAGGATATCCTCGTGCTTTAGTTAAAGAAAAAAATCCTCAATTAAAATTGGAGATTGCTATCTAATGAAAAATATAAATATGATTGCTTGTATCAGTGAAGATTATGGTTTAGGGTTAGAAAATCAATTATTATGGCATTTTAAAGAGGATATGAAATTTTTTAGAAAAATGACCAAAAATCATACCATTGTTATGGGACGAAAAACATTTGAAAGTTTACCTGGATTACTTCCTTATCGTAAACATATTGTTCTATCTAAAACGATGCCTGAAAAAGAAGGAATAACACTTTGTAATGATAAGGACATGTTAGATAATGAACTAGAAAAATTGAAGGAAGACGCATTTATTATTGGCGGCGCTTCTTTGTACAAAATGTATTTATTAGAGGCTAAAAAATTATACTTAACAGAAGTAAAGGGACATAAGAAGGCGGATACTTATTTTCCAGAATTTGATAAAGATTTATTTGATGATCAAATTTTATTGGAAGGTCAGGAAGAAAATATTCCTTTTGTAATTCATGAATATAGTAGAAAATTAAATAAAGAATGACAAAAACGTCATTTTTTTTAATGGAAATCGTGATACAATACAAATAAGTTGGAGGATATATGGCAAAAATTTTAATGGTAGAAGATGATAGTTCCATCGTTATGGGACTTACGTTTTGTCTAGAACAAGAAGGTTTTGAAGTTTCTAGTGTTTCCAATGGACAAGACGCTCTAAATTTTAAAGAAAAAGCTGATCTTGTTTTGCTTGATTTAAATTTGCCGGATATGCATGGTTTTGAAGTCCTAAAAGTATGGAAAGATAAGGCTCCGGTGATTTGTTTAACCGCTTGTGATGAAGAAGTTCTAATCGTAGAAGGACTTGATATGGGAGCCTATGATTATGTGACGAAACCATTTAAAACAAGAGAATTAATCTCAAGAATAAAAAATATTTTAAAAAGAAAAGAAAACAAAGAAATTAAACAAATTATTTTAGGAAACTTAATAATAGAACCTAAAGAAGCTAAAGTTTTAAAAAATAATCAAGAAGTTTTTTTAACTAATATGGAATATAAGATATTATTAATGCTTGCAACACATCCTAAGACAATTTTTACAAGAGAAGAAATTTTAGCCAACATTTGGGATGTTAACGAAATATACGTGAATGATAATACTCTTACGGTTTATATAAAAAGGTTAAGAGAAAAAATTGAAGATGACGCAAAAGAACCTAAAATAATTAAAACTATTCGAGGGTTAGGATACAAAATTGGTGATAATTTATGAAAAAAGAAAAATTAAGTTTATGCTTTTTTTGGCTAATTTACTTTACCATTAGTTTTATTTTCATTTCTAAAAGTTATATTTGTTTTAAAAAACAAATCATTTTAAATAACGAGATGATTGTAGGAACGGTTTTGCAAAATGGTGAGGCTAATGTATCTGATATTGTAGCAGCTTTAAAAAAAGAAAATTTTACTTCTTCGAATATTTTAGCGCAGTATGGCCTAGAAAACTTAGAATCTCTAGATTATTTACCCTCTATGAAAAAAATAAAACAAAAATATTTTTTGGGGGGAGGTTTCATTACTTTAATAAGTGCTTTTTTCTTTAGTTTCCTTTATTTAAAGGTAGTTAGAAAAAAACAAAAACAATATCAATTATTAGATGAATATTTTTATAATCTTTTATATAATGATCAACATATTCATTTTAATAAAGTCGTGGATGATGACTTTACAACCGTTCAAAATGACATTATAAAAGTAACTAGAAGGTTGCAAAATGCTTTAGCCAATGAAGAAAAAACAAAGAATGAATTAAGTAAAACTTTAGCGGATATTTCTCATCAATTAAAAACGCCTTTGACAAGTTTAGCTATTATTAATGATGTTTTAAAATATGATAATATTTTAGAAGAACAAAAGAATGTCTTTTTAAAAGAACAAGAAAGAACTATTAATCATATGCAAATTCTAATTACAACATTACTAAAAGTAAGTCAGATAGAAAGTGGTATGATTCCTTTAAAAAAAGAGCTTTATGATTTAAGAAAAGTAATTGATAATTCCTTACTTAATTTAGACTATTTAATAACGGCTAAAGAGTTAAAAATAGAAAAAGACATTCCTAAATCTATTATTACCATGGATAAATATTGGTTAGGAGAAGCTTTAACTAATATTATCAAAAATGCTTGTGAACATTCTTTTAATGGTGGTAAAATAAGTATCACCGTGAAGAAAAATCCTATATATGTGAGTTTGGAAATAAAAGATTATGGCGAGGGTATTAAAAAATGTGACTTACCACATTTATTTGAACGGTTCTATCGTTGTCAAAATAATAAAGATAGTGTAGGAATAGGCCTTAACCTAACCAAAAGTATCTTGGATAAGATGAATGCCACGGTTAAAGTGAAAAGTGAATATGGTAAATATACCATCTTTGAAATTCATTTTTTTGAGGGTGTGATTTGAAATGCTTTTGAGTGATGAAGAAAAAATAGAACAAGAAAAAATTATTAATATTTTTAAAAAATTTGAACAAAAAAAGACCAAGGAAGAGCTTAATGATTTTAGTGAGGAGCTTTCTCAAAAAGTATATTTATCTCAAGATTTAAAAGAACTATTACAGTATCTTGTTTCTTTTAAGTTAAAAGAAGATTATTCAGAACAAACCGTTCAAGAACTAACAGCGCTTTTAATTTTAAAATATAAAGAAAAAATTTTAACTAAAAATGAGCTTATTCGTTTAGTATTTCATCTTCCTTGTTATATTGGCCAGATTTTAAATGATATTAAAGATGATTTAACCGAACAGGACTACTCTGATTTATATCATGAAAGTCTTGATTTTGAAGAAGAATACATCGTTCCTATTTATGATTTAAATTACGAAAATCTTTCTATTGATAGCAAAATTGATCAAGAATATTTATATAAAAATTATTCTTTAAAACGTAGTAAAAGTGACAAAAATGTAAGTTAAAAGTCACTGGAATGTCATATTAATAAGTTAAAATGGAAGTACAAAGAAAGGAAAATTTGTATGGAAATGTTAAAAGTAGAAAACTTATGTAAAACCTATGGAACAAAAGAAACTAAAGTAGAAGCTTTAAAGAATGTTTCTTTTTCGGTTTCTAAAGGAGAATTTATTGCCATTGTTGGACCAAGTGGTTCAGGAAAATCAACTCTTTTGCATATTTTAGGAGGAGTAGAAAGACCAACATCTGGCCATGTTTATGTTGAAGGAGAAGATATTGTTTTTCAAAATGAAAATAATTTAGCCCTTTATCGGCGAAGACAAGTTGGTCTTATTTATCAATTTTATAATTTAATTCCTATTTTAAATGTTAAAGAAAATATTTCTTTACCCGTCTTATTAGATGGTAAGAAACCAGATGAAAAGTATTTACAAGAACTCATTGAAGTATTAGGTCTTCAAAATAGAGTAAATCATTTACCTAATGAATTATCAGGGGGTCAGCAACAAAGAGTAAGCATTGGAAGATCTTTGATTTATCATCCTGCTTTACTTCTCGCGGATGAACCAACAGGAAATTTGGATTCTAAATCTAGTGAAGAAATTATGGAACTCTTAGAAATGTCGAACCAAAAATATGGACAAACTATTATTATGATTACTCATGATGAAGAACTTGCTATGCATGCCAAAAGAATTATTTCGATTGAAGATGGGCAAATAATTAAAGATGAGAGGATAAGATAACATGAAAATTCTTAACCACTTAACTTTAAAGCATCTGTCTATGAATAAAAAAAGGACGTTAGTAACCATCATAGGTATTGTGTTATCTACGGCTTTAATGGTTGGTATTGGTCTTTTAGTTTCAACCTTTTTATCCGCGATGCAAAAAGATGCCATGCGTTATTCAGGATCTTATTTTGCAAGTTTTCTTAATGTGACAACCAAAGAAAAAGAAGTTATTAAAGAAAATGTTAATGTGGATAACTACTATAGTTATGGCATTTTAGGTTATGCTCCTATCGAGTCTGATAATTTTTATAAACCATACCTTTATGTTGTTTCAGGGGATGAGGCTATTTTTAAAGAAGAAACATTAACATCAGGAAGACTACCTTTAAATGACGAGGAAATCATTTTACCAAATCATTTAGAAAATACAAAATATAAATTAAACGATACAATTACTTTGGATATTGGGGTAAGACAATTAGATGACGAAGAAGTAATAGACAATAATATTTCATTATATGTTATTTATGATGAAGAAAATCATAAAGAAGTTATTAAAGAAAAAATAATTAAGCAAAAAACAAAGTCATATAAAATAGTCGGTTTTTATAATCGCAGTAGTTTTGAATCTTATCAAGCTCCTGGTTATATGGCCTATACTTATAATAGTAATACTTCTTTTAATAACGTTTATGTTACTTATAAAAATGTTAAAAAAACTTACGATTATACTGATGAAATTTGTTCTTCTTTAAAGGAAGTTAAATGTGAAACAAATGATAATCTTTTATATTATTATGGTGTAAGCCATTATGATAATGTGAATACTTCTTTGATAATAATTATGACTATTGTTCTATCCTTATTAAGTTTTGGCTCATTTATTGTGATTTATAATTCTTTTGCTATTAGTACTATGGAACGAAAAAAATCTTTTGGCCTTTATTCCAGTTTGGGAGCTACTCCTAAACAACTTCGTTATACTGTCTTTTTTGAGGCCTTTGTCGTTGGTGTTATTGGCATCATTTTAGGCATTTTAGGATCTTTCTTAGGCATTTATATTGTTATCTTAATTTTAAATCATCTTTTAAAAAATACCTTGAATTTTAATTTGGTTTTTACGGTTAATCCACTTTATGTTATCATTCCTCTTATTTTTATGATAGTAACTATTTTTATCTCAGCTTATTTACCAGCTAAAAAAGCAAGCAAGATAAGTCCTATTTCATTAATTAGAGAAAATGATGAAATTAAAATTCCTAAAAGAAAATTTAAAACGCCAAAGTGGATTTTTAAATTATTTGGTATGGAAGGTGAGATAGCCTTAAAAAATATCAAACGAAATAAGCGAAAATATCGCATTACTTTATTAAGTCTTTTTATGAGTATTGTTTTATTTATTTCTTTTAGTACTTATTTAACTTTAATGTTAAAAGCAATTAATATGGAAGATGTTCCTCATTATGATTTATATGTGCTTTCTTCGGATGATACCAAAATTGAAGAAATAAGAAACAATCCTTTAGTAACTTATAGTTATAAAATGAAGTCTGATACTTTTGATATAAAAACAGATAAAATATCTTCTATGATAAATGAAAGCTATAAAGATTACCTTGGTAATACCGATAGTATGAGTACGACATTTATGGTTTTTGATGAGGATAGTTTTATTAAGATTAAAGAAAACTTTGGAATTAGTCAGGATGTCCCTATTTTCTATAATCAAGCATCGTATACTGTCTATAGTAGTAATAGACGTAAAAGCTATCAAATAGCAGTTTTTAAAAATAATATTTCAACTTTAAATATTTGTGATATGACTGAATCAGTTTGTGAAGATGTTAATGTCGTTATGACAAATAAGCAAGATGATTTTATATCAGCTTTAAAAATGCCTACACCAGTTATTATGGTTTCTTCAAAAATGGTTGCTAATAGTTCTTTAATAAAAAGTTATCATAATGATCTAAATATACTTTATGCATTTAGTGATGAGTATGAAAAATTATATAATGAATTATCTGAAAATTATAAAAGTGACAAAGAATTTACTTTATATGCTCCAAAGATAGAATTAAAACAAATGAATGACACAATATTAGCTTTAAAAATATTGTTTTATGGTTTCATTACCCTTGTTACTTTAATCGGTGTAACCAGTGTCTTTAATACCATTTATACAAGTATTCATTTAAGACAAAAAGAGTTTGCTATGTTAAGAAGTATTGGCTTAAGTCCAAAAGGGTTTAATAGAATGCTTTTCTTTGAGAGTTTCTTCTTTGGATTTAAATCTCTTCTTTATTCTTTACCTATTTCATTTATTATGATTTATTTAATCAATTTAAGTACAGATGGCCTTTATGATTTTGGACACATTATTGTTCCATATAAAGCTATCCTTATTGCCGTATTAGGTGTCTTTATTCTCATTTTAATGACGACGTTATATTCAGCAAGAAAGATAAAAAAAGAAAATATTTTAGATGCTTTAAAAGATGAAAACATCTAAAAAAGACGGTTAACTATGCATGGTTAACACTTTAAAAAAAATTATTGTATAATCAACTTGTAGCTAAGTTCTTTATCACTTGTTTTCTTCTTGAAATGCCTAAAGAAGCCGGCAGATTACCAAAAGGTAATATCAATTTGCTTAGCTACATAAAACTTAGATAATCCATTATTGGATATTCCTAAGTTTTTTCTATGGTATTCATTTACTGGTAAAATAATTAACTTGTTATTCCACAAAAAAAATAAAAACCTCTTGACAGTCGGGGGGGGGGGTATCTGTTATAATCATCATAGGAAACTATGGTGAAGATAATGGAATTAAAAAAATATAAAGACAATAATTATAAAAGAAAATCTTATGTCATATTGGTCATAGGATTTTTTTTGCTTTCCATAAGCAGTTATTTATTTTATAAATCTTATGCTTTGTATGAAGAAAAGAAAGATTTTGATGTCATAAATGGAACAGTTGATGATCCAGGTGATATCTATTTTGCCTATTATATAGATGGCGTTATATCAAGAAATATGCCAGTTCAAAATACGGGTTATACTTTAGATGAGACAAAATCAAATTGTAATAATGGCGTTGTTCCAACTTGGGATAATGCTGGTTGGAAATTCATTGGTGATTATCATAATTATAGTGCTACAACAAATACTAGAACGAAATGTACTTTGTATTTTAATAAAACAGCTAAAACAGTAAAAATAGCCTTAGGAAATATTGAGGTTAACACATATACTCCAGATTTTACCAAGTCAGCCTGTGATGATTCTTCATGTGAATCCCATGAAAAGGGTATTTTTGAAACAACAGACTATGATGGCAATCCAACCTATTATTATCGTGGTTCAGTGGAAAACAATTATGTTAAGTTTGCAGGCTTTTATTGGAGAATTATAAGAATAAACAGTAATGGCTCAATCCGAATGATCTATGACGGTACAAGTGCTCACAAGAATGGCGAAACATCAGAAGATAGACAGTATGATTCTCAAGTTCAATTTGCTAGTTGGGACAACAATATGTATGTAGGATATATGTATACGTCAGGTGAAGCCCATGGCACAGGAACATCTTCAACTATCAAAATAAATGCAGATAAGTTCTATACCGATAAACTTTCAAGTTACGCTTCAAAATTAGATACGAATGCTGGTTTCTGTGGCGACCGTTCTAATTTAAATGGGCAAAGTGGAGTGGGTACAGGAACTGTTATTACCTACAATAAAGGATATTTAAGAGTAGTGGAAAGTGCACCAACCCTTACATGTGAAAATGCCAGTGATTATTACACCGTGGCAAGTGCTTCAAGCGGCAACAAAAAATTAAGTTATCCGATTGGTTTAATAACCGCGGATGAAGTTATGCTTGCTGGTCACGCGGGTGGTGTCTTTGATGGAGGATTTAACCATCAAAAAACAAATAACGGTAGTTATTTAGTAACAGGAAATCCTTTCTGGACTATGACACCCGCCGGAGGCTATAATCCGTTCGGCATTACCTACTGGGGTGCTAGCGTGTTCTTTGTCCGCGGCTCTAGTGGTGGTGCTATCGACGACGGTGTCGCTCACAACGCCTATGGTCTTCGTCCAGTTATTAATTTAAAGGCTGACGTGACTATTACAGGAAGTGGCACCATGACTGATCCTTATGTGGTTGCTTAAAACTTTATAGACTTTAAAAACTATTTTTGGTACAATCTTGGTATGAATATAGGTGATGCTAGATTGAAAAAAGTAGTTTTTTTTCTTGTAATATTTATGTTAGGAATATTAAATGTTAATGGGGCTTCAGAAACGCTTGGAGATTTAAGAAATGCATATAATGATCTATTACAGCAACAAACAGAAAATAATCAAAAAAGTGAAGCAGCGAAAGCAGAGATAAAAGCTAAAGAAAATGCCATTAAGGAGGCAAATCAAGCTATTCATAAAGCTGAAAGTGATATTGAAGTTGCTAATCAAAAAATAACTGAATCTAATCAAAGAATAACTGAAATGACTAAAGATGTTAATGAGGTTTTGGTAATGCTTCAACAACTTCGTAGTAATAATGCTTATTTAGAATATGCTAGTGGAGCCAGTACGGTTACCGATTTAGTAACGAGAATTGCTGCTTTAGAGCAAGTTTCTTCTTACATGCAAGAAACGATGGTTAAATTAGAAAAGGAAATCAAAGATAATGAAGCCTTAAAAGAAGAATTGAAAAAGAAACAAGATGAATTGACTGCTAATATTAAAACTTATGAAGAGGCTATTAAAAAAAGCAATCAGGATTTACAAACATATAATGAATTTAGTTTAGGTATTAATGATAAAGTAGCAGTAGCTAAAAAGGAATTAGAAATGTATGAATCGATGTGTCAAAAAACAGTCGGAAAAACGACAGATGAAGTTAAATTATCTAGTTGTACTAATATGCCTTTAAATGGTGGTTGGTTAAAACCTTTAACTTATGGCTTTGTAACAAGTTCTTGGGGTTACCGTGTTCATCCAGTAACAGGAGCTTTATATTCATTTCATAATGGAATGGATATTGGTGGTAATGCCGAAGGAACACCTGTTTATGCTGCAGCTTCTGGAATAGTCGTAGCCAAAGTATATCGCTATTCTTGTGGAGGCAATATGCTATATATTAATGTTAATGTAAATGGTGAACAATATACTACATATTATTATCATTTACTTAATTTTAACGTAAATGTTGGTGATGTTGTTACCCAAAATACCATACTTGGTTGGGTAGGAGGTTACTCTACATCGACTCAATACGGTGGATATGACTATTGTACCACCGGAGCGCATCTTCATTTTGGAGTAGCCAAAGGTTATTATAATTCTAGGACAGGTATTGTAAATAGTTCTATTATTACCCCACCAGGATTTAAAAATGTTTATGGTTATCAATTTTACTCTCGATATGATATGTACAGTTAATCAAATAATCAAGTTTTTTCTTTCCTAATAATATGTAACAAACATAAAATTAAAATATAAGGTAATGATACTAGTATTTTTTGGACCTCTTGCAATTGAGGTCTTTTTTCTTTATAATGAGTTCTGGTGGTGAAAAATGACTTTTTCAACAAAATTAAAAGAAGAAATATGCCGTGAAGAAATAAATAGTTTAGAAAGGCGAAGTGAACTTTCATCTATTATAAGATATGATGCTCATATAAATGGTAAAATCACAATTACATTTGAAAATGGCTGTGTAGCTCGTCGTGTTTTTAAAGATATTAAAAGTATTTTTAATATAACACCTCACATCATTGTTCGTAATCAAAAAAGGCTGCGAGCCAAGCAAATATATATATTAGAAATCAAACAACATATTGATACGATTTTAAAAAGATTAAATATAGACAAAAATCCTTCAAGAAGTGACTTTGATACTCCTGAAGAAATGGCTGCTTTTGTAAGAGGGGCGTTTTTAGTTACTGGTTCCATTAGTGATCCAAGTACAAGTGGTTATCATTTAGAATTTGTTTTAAATACTTTAGAAGATGCTAACTTTTTAAATAGTCTTCTTTTAGAAATGAAGTTTGATAGTAAAGTATTAGAACGAAATAATAAATATATGGTCTATTTAAAAAGTGCTGAAGAAATTAGTGATATGATACGGATGTTTAGAGCTTCTAATGCTTTATTTTATTTTGAAGATATACGAATTTATAGAGATCATAAAAATATGGTTAATCGTCTTAATAACTGCGAAATTGCCAATCAAGAAAAAACAACCATAACAGGAATGAAACAATTAGAAGATATTGCTTATTTAAAAGAACATGATTTAATAGATTTATTAGATGATAAAACTAAACAAATTATAGCTTATCGTTTAAAATATCCGGAAAGTTCTTATCAAGAATTGGCAGAAATTATAAGTTTAGAAACAGATTATCAAATAGGTAAAAGTGGTATCAATCATCATTTTATTAAAATGAAGAAAATGGTTGAAAATCATAAAAACAATGAGTAGCTTTTTTTAGGGCACAGATAATTTAAAGAAAAAGAGTAGAATCTGGCTAAAATATTTGCTATAATTAACTACAGAATAGGATGTGTTTTATAAATGACATTATTATCAATTTGGTCTTTGTTTACCAAAATACTTGATATTTGTATTGTCTGGTTACTTTTTTACTTTATTTTAAAAAATATCCGAAATAATGTAAAAATGGTTTTAATCGTTAAAGGAGTTTTACTTCTTATTTGTATTGAAATATTAAGTAAAATCTTAAATCTTTATACCGTGGGTCTTTTACTAGAATATGTTGTGGAATGGGGACCTTTGGCTCTCATCGTGGTGTTTCAACCAGAAATCAGAAATATGCTTGAAAGTATTGGTCGTACCCAACTTTTAGGACGCCATAAAGTTTTAACAGGTGATGAAAGAGAAAAAATGATTGGTGAAATCATGAAGTCTGTCGAGTATTTAAAGAGAAATCGTATCGGAGCTTTAATAGTTATTGAAAAAGATGTTTCTTTACAAGAATATATTAGTCGTGCGACTAAAATTTATGCCGATATTTCCAGTGAACTTTTAAGTAACTTGTTTTATCCTAATAGTCCTTTACATGATGGCGGAGTTATCATTCAAGGAGATAAAATTACTTGTGCAGGTGCCGTATTTAAAACAAGTATGAATCCAAGTGTAAGTAAAAAATTAGGAACAAGACACCGTGCCGCTTTAGGTGTGGCGGAAGAATACGATGCCATTGCCCTTGTTGTTTCTGAAGAAACGGGTCGCATTAGTATCGCTTGTGATGGCGAACTTCATTATAATCTAACTTTAGATGATTTTAGAATGATGTTAATGGATGAATTAAAACCAAAAACAGAAATATTCTATGACGGAGATGAAAAGACAGAAGAAGGTGAAGATATTAATGAATAAGATAAAAAAATTCTTTAAAAAATGTTATAACGCTTTAGATAAAGGACTCGTTACCCCAATAAGTCGTGTTATTTATTTTCTATCTGAAAAGTTAAAAAATAATCCCATTCACTTAGAAAAATTTTTGAACCGTCCTTTAGTACTTGTTTACTTTAGTTTAATTCTTGCCGTTACTTTTTTCTTCCTCGTCGATTCTCAAGTCATTACACTTGTTGAAACGGAAGCTGAGATATTATCAAACGAACCTGTAACGGTTATCTATAATAAAGAAAAGTATGTTGTAGAAGGATTAGTTGATAGTGCGGATATTATCTTAACCGGTCGTAAAAGTTCTTTATATTTAGCTAAACAATTAGGTGATCATCAAGTAAGACTTGATTTATCAAATTATGAAGCAAGTGATACTCCAAGAAAAGTTGCTTTGACGTATACCCAAACGGTAGATAATATTAATTATAAATTAGATCCTGCCTATGTAACCGTTATTATCAAAAATAAAGTAAGCGAAGAAAAAAGTGTTTCTTATGAACTTATGAATGAAGACAAATTAAATGAGAAATTTTCTATTTCAAATGTAACACTTGCTCAAAATACAGTTGTTGTTAAAGGAGCACAAGATGCTTTAGATAAAATTGCTACGGTGAAAGCATTAATTGATTTAAGTAATTCTAAATTTACCGAAGCCATTACTTATGAAATTGATAATATTCCTTTAGCTGCTTATGATAGTGAAGGAAATCGTCTTGATAATGTTGAAATTGTTCCGAACACTTTAGGAGCAAGTATATCCTTTAGTACTTCTAAAAAGACTGTTCCAATTGTGGTTACTACAACCGGTGATTTAGTAGCAGGTAAAGCGATTTCTTCTATTACAATGAATGGTAAAACAAGTTATACCGTTGATATTTATGGTGAAAAAGAAGAAATTGATAAAATTGACAGTGTGCCTGTTGTTATTGATGTCAATGGGGCTGGTACAGGTGGAGCTTTAACAAGAATAGCCGATATTAAAAAACCAAGTGGTGTTCGTTCTATTAGTGAAAATGATGTTAAAATCGTTGTTACGTTTGGCGATGAAAAACAAAAAACAATTGATATTTCTAATATTAAAGCCAATAACTTAAGCAGTGGTTTAATCGTTAATCGTGTCAATAATGATCCAATTTCTATTCAAGTCAAAGGTGTTCAATCTGTCATTGACGCGATTAGTGAAAGCAATATATCTGCTTATATTGATTTAACAAATTATACAGTCGGAACTTATGACGTAGAAGTTAAACTAGAAAATAATGATCCTCGTGTTAAATTTGTCGTATCTAATAAAGTCAGTGTTGTTATTAGTGCTTCTTAAAAAAGGTGAGAAAAAACTCATCTTTTTTTCTTTTTTAAAAAAACAAAAAGATTATCACTTTAAAATATAGATGATAATCTTTTAATAAGAAATTATTTATAAACTGTCTAGCTTTTGGGGCAATTCTTTTTAAAGAATCATTTTTATTTTTCAAAAGGATGGTCATCGATGTGATGAAATAAAATACCAATACTGACAAGTCCACTGATACCGACAAGTGTATAAATGATTTTGACAAGCATTGAGCCTGCTTCAAAAAGTGTCGTGACTAAATTGAAATCAAATAGTCCTATCAAACCCCAGTTAATAGCACCGATGATTGCAAAAGTTAGACAAACTTTATATAAAACTTCCATGTATCCACCTACTTTCATTAGGTATTATGAACAAAAATAAAATTATTATTCATAAAAATAAAAAGGCTTTAATACAATGAACTAGAAAAGGAATGTGGTGGAAATGAAAAAAATAATCACCCTGCTACTTCTATGTGTTTGTTTTTTATGTGGGTGTCAAAAAGAAAGTGCCGATACGGTTGTAGATAACTTTGACAAAAAAGTAAATGATACGAAAAGTTATGTTTTAAAAGGCAATATGGAAATTTATGCGGATGAGGAAACATTTACTTACAGTATTGAAGTAAACTATCTTCAAGATAATTTTTACAAAGCTATCATGGTTAATCAAACGAATAATCATGAACAAATTATTTTAAGAAATAGTGATGCGGTTTATGTTATCACACCATCTCTTAACAAAAGTTTTAAATTCCAAAGTGATTGGCCTAATAATTCAAGTCAAGCCTACTTATTAAGCTCAATTGTAAAAGACATGAAAAATGATACGGGTAAAAGCATTACTGAAGAAAATAATCAATTTATTATTAAGTCCTCAGTTAATTATCCAAATAATCCAGAACTTAAATATCAAAAAACAACTTTAGATAAAGATGGCAATATCAAAAAGAATGAAGTCTATGATGAAAAAGATAAATTGAAAATGAAAGTGACTTTCTCATCTATTGATTATAAAGCAGGTTTAAAAGAAACGCATTTTAAACTAGAAGATTATATTAAAGAAACAACCAATGATGAAGAAACTAAAGATGATAGTCAAAATAAAACAACCAAAGATGAAAATAATACAACAAATAGTAATGAAAAATGTGATAAAGAAGATTGCAACTCTAAACAATCAGGTTCTATTGAAAACATATTATATCCTTTATATGTTCCAACCAACACTTATCTTTCAAAAAGTGATAAGGTAAAAACAGAAGAAGGAGACCGTGTTATTTTAACATTTGCTGGTGATAAAAGTTTTGTTTTAGTTGAAGAAAAAGTAAATGCCGCCGAAGAATTTGAAATTGTTCCGGTTTATGGTGAACCACTTATTGTAAGTAGTACCGTAGGAGCTTTAGGAACAAATAGTCTTACTTGGACCAATGGGGATATGAGTTACTATTTAGTTGGTAGTGATTTATCAGCAAGTGAACTTCTTGCTATCGGAAAAAGCATTGGAAATAATAATCTTTCAGTAAGCAAAGAAAAATAATTAATGGTGAAAAGTATCGTTGCTTTTCGCCTTTTTATTATGTATAATGTTTGTAGGTGATGATATGAAAAAACAAACATTGCAATATAAAACAGAAGAAACGGAAGAAATGAAAAAATTTTTCTTAGTTCTTATCATTGTCATTATTGTTATTATTTTAGCCTTTGTTTTTAGTTCTTTTTTCTTAAAAGATGAAGCAAAAGACTACGAGTATCAAACAGGACAAATCAGTACTACAACAGCAATTGTTGGAACCATTTTAAATAATCCTGAAAGCGAATACTATGTATTAGCTTATGATACAGACGGTGTAGATGCCAATAGTTATGTTACTTATGGAAACTATTACACAAGTAATCAAAAAAATGCAATTAAAATTTATTATTTGAACTTAAACAGTGCTTTTAATAAAGATTATTATGTAACAGAAAATTCAAATCCTAAAGCAACAAAAATAAGTGATTTAAAAATGAAAGACGGTACACTTTTACATATTAAAAATGGTAAAATTACCGAATATATTGAAGGCATCGATAAAATTGCGAGTAAATTAAAAGTGAATTAGAGACGATTTTGGTCTCTTTTCTTTTGGAAAAAAATATGATACCATTGTTAATAGTAAGGTGATGAAATGAAATCTAGAAAAGGTTTTAGTTTAAAAAGTGTTGCGATTATTATCATCGTCACAGCTATTATAACAAGTTTAACAACAGGACTCATTATTTACAATAACAGTAAGCTTATATTAGGTTCAGCAAGTTTAAGTAATGATAGTGCTTTAAAAGAATTTTTAAAAGTATATAGTAGTCTTGATGAGAACTACTATGAAGATATTGATAAAACCAAAATGATAGATGCTGCAATCGCGGCTATGCTTAAGTATTTAGGAGAAGATTATTCTACTTATCTTAATCAAACTGAGACAGATAGTTTATCTAATAAATTAAGTGGCACCTTTAAAGGAATCGGTATTTCGATTACCAATGGTAATGAAATCGTTAAAGTGTACGAAGATACGCCTGCCTTTAAAGCTGGGTTAAAAGAAAATGATAAAATTATTCGTATTAATGATACGGATACAGAAGGAAAAAATCAAATTGAAGTGGCTAACTTGATTGATAAAACAAAAGAAAATACATTAGTAGTATCAAGAGATGGCGCGGAATTAACCTTTAAAGTGATACCAGAAGAAATTAATACACCTTTAACAACGCAGGTTTATGAAAAGAATGATAAAAAAATTGGTTATATTTATATCGAAGCTTTTACGGAAAAAGTAGGCGAAGAATTTAAAAAAAGTTTAGAAGATTTAGAACAACAAGGTATTACTAGTTTGATTATTGATGTTCGAGAAAATACCGGAGGATATTTAAAAGGTGCCACTGAAATAGCGAGTCTTTTCTTAGAAAAAGGTAAAAACATCTATAGTTTAGAAGGAAAAGACGGTGTAACAACTTACAAAGATGAAACGGATGAAAAAAGAGATTATCCCATTATTCTCCTTATTAATGAAAATACAGCTTCAGCAAGCGAAGTTTTAGCGGCTGCCTTACAAGATAGTTACGGAGCTAAATTAGTTGGTAAAATTTCTTATGGTAAAGGAAAAGTACAACAAACAAAACAATTAGAAGACGGTAGTATGGTTAAATACACATCCGCAAGATGGCTTACGCCAGAAGGGGAATGTATCGACGGTTTTGGCCTTGCTCCTCACTATGAAGAAGACATAGTTCAAAACGAAGATGGAACTTATACTGATAATCAATTAAATAAGGCAATAGAACTTCTGAGTTAAGTTCTTTTTTCTTTATAAAAAATTAAAAGTTAGGTATAATAGTTTTGGAAACGGAGTAGTTATGGACAAGATTAAAGTAGGCGATAAACTTAAAATTGAATGTTTCAAACATAATGGCTTTTTAGATCAAACCAGTGAAGAAGCTACCGTGGTTTTTGTTTCAGAAGAAATGCTTGTGGTTGCCAATGACCGTACCAAATTAATTGAACATAATGGTGAAAGTCATTGTACTGGGGAACCTGCTGTTTTATTTTTCTACAAACATAAATGGTTTAATATCATAGGACAACTTAAAAAAAATGGCTTATTTTACTATTGCAATATTGCCACACCTTATATTATTGATGGGCATACCATTAAATATATTGATTATGATTTAGATTTACGCGTTTTTCCTGATGGTGGTTTTAGAGTTTTAGATCGTAATGAATATAAATATCATCGTCATCTTATGAAATACGGCAAAGATTTAAATAGCATTATTGAAAATTCTTTATCCGAATTAATTGAATTAAAAAAGAATAATTCCTATCCTTTTCAGAAAGAAATTGTTGAAAAATTTTATCAGAAATTTTTAGAAATTAAAGAAAAATAAAAAAAGCTTAAAAAATGCAAAAAATTGTTCTAAAAAGGCTTGCAATTGCATATGAAATAGGGTAGAATACAGGGCATGTCTTTGGAAAAAAAGAGGCAAAAAAAGAGCTTTTGTCAAAAAAAATAAAAAGTTCAAAAAAACGCTTGCATTTACATTATAAATAATGTAGAATGTAAAACGTACCTCGAAAAAAGGCACAAAAAAGCAAGTGATTATGGTACTTAAAACATCATCAAAAAAACTTTGAAAAAATTCAAATTTACACTTGCATTTACATTCGAAATAGTGTAGAATGTAAAACGTGTTGTGAAAGCAACAAAGAAAACGATCTTTGAAAACTAAGTAAAAAAGTCAATTTGAGTAGCTTGGGAC
>CAJLEF010000004.1 GCA_905205665.1 uncultured Bacillota bacterium
GGGAGTTAAAAAAGTTGGAATACCCTTGCCATAGTAGGGAGTTAAAAAAGTTGGAATACCCTTGCCATAGTAGGGAGTTAAAAAAGTTGGACTGGGTTTATTTGCCTAGTCTTTTTTTGAAAGAAGGAGATGGAAATATGTTAAAAACTTTAAAAATTTACTATTTAGATGAGGATTATATTAATTATCTTCGTAAATTTGATTCAAAAGTGGCTTATAATAAAAAAGCGACGCGACCATATGTTGGGGTTGTCTATACTTATAATGACCTTAATTATTTTGCACCTTTATCTTCACCAAAGCCAAAGCATTTAAAAATGAGTGAAAAGGCAATTGATGTTTTTAAAATAGATAAGGGCAATCTCGGTGTTGTTAATTTAAATAACATGATTCCAACACCTTCCTTTTGCCTTACCGAGGTTTTACCAACACTTAAGGATATTAAATATAAAACTTTAATTGAAAATCAAACAACTTTTTTAAATAATCATAAAAATAAATTATTTTCTAAAGTTAAACTATTTTGGAAACAGTTTGATAATGGTTTTTTACCACTAAATGTTAAAGAAAGATGTTGTGATTTTAAACTTTTAGAGTCTAAATGTATAGAATATGAAAAAATCACCATAAATGTATAATTTTTATCTAAAATGAAATTTAATATTGGTCTAAACACAAATTTCCTTCATATAGTGTTTTAGGTGATGATATGAATAAGAAAGAATTACTTGAGTCAATTGCCAAACGGGGAAATGGTGAGATTTACTTAGGTGTCGTAGGCGCTGTAAGAACCGGTAAAAGTACGTTTATTAAAAGAGTTATTGAAAACTTAGTGGTACCTAATATTACAGATGAATACGAAAAGAAAAAATGTTTAGATGAGATTCCTCAAAGTGCTAAAGGTAAAACTATAATGACGACCGAGCCAAAGTTTGTACCTTCTAGTGGTGCTAAATTAAAAATTGATGATTTTGAAGCTTCAGTCAAATTAGTTGATTGTGTTGGTTTTGTTATCCCTAATGCGTTAGGTTATACTGATGAAGATGGTAATCCAAGAATGATAAAAACACCATGGTTTTCCGAATCTGTACCTTTTGTTGAAGCCGCAGAAATAGGTACTGAGAAGGTAATCAAAGATCATTCTACCATTGGTATTGTGGTTACTACAGATGGTTCTTTTGGAGAATTAAAAAGAGAAGATTATTTAGACGCCGAAGAAAAAGTAGTAGGCGAACTAATAAGTATTGGCAAACCTTTTATTATCGTTTTAAATACGACTCATCCAGATAATCCTGAAACAAGAAGTATTAAAGATAACTTACAATCTACTTATAATGTACCAGTTTTACCTATCAATGTTGAAAATATGGAAGAACCAGAAATCTTAAATATTTTAAAAGAAGCCTTATATGAGTTTCCAGTCTTAGATATCGCGGTAGATATTCCTAAATGGGTTAATGTTTTACCAAATACCCATGATATCAAAAAACATTATTTAGAAAAAATAAGAGAAAGTGTTGTCGGTATTAATAAAGTTCGTGATGTAGAAGACATTTTAGCTCACTTTGAATCTTCAGAATATATTTCTAAAGCTTATATTAGCAACCTTGATACTTCTAATGGTATTGTTAGTATTCGTTTAGAAAGTGATGATAGTTTATATCAAAGTGTTTTAAAAAGTTTAGTCGGAGATGCCGCGACTTCGAAAGCTGGTCTATTAAAAGTATTTACTACTTATGCAGAAGGTAAAGAAGAATTAGACGCGATTAAAGATGCTTTAAAACAAACGAAAACAACAGGTTATGGTATTGTTTATCCAACTCTTAATGATATGAAATTACAAACCCCTGAAATAATTAAACAAGGTAATCGTTATGGGGTAAAACTTCATGCCGTAGCAAGTTCTATTCACATGATGAAAGTAGATGTAGAAAGTACTTTTGAACCTATTATCGGGTCAGAATTACAAAGTAAAGAACTTATTAACTACTTAATGAAAGATTATCAAACAGATCCATCTAGTATTTGGAAAAGTGAGATTTTTGGACGTAGTTTAGATGTGATTGTTAAAGAAGGAATTCAAGCTAAACTTTCTATTATGCCTGAAAATACCCGTTATAAATTAAGTCAAACAGTGACAAAAATTGTAAACAAAGGGTCAAGTAATTTAATTGCCTTTGTTATATAGTGAAAAAAATGCCTAAAAATGGCATTTTTTCTTGATTTTAAGTGTAAAGTTTGATAATTTTAATATGTAAGGGTAAGCCCTTATTAGAATTTGAAAGGATGGACAATTATTATGTCAAGACAAGATTTAATCGATTATGTAGCAGAAGATACACAAATTAGTAAAGCAGAAGCTGGTCGTGTATTAGATTCTATTTTAAAAGGAATTGAAAAAGGACTTATTGAATCAAAAGAAGTAACTTTTGTAGGTTTTGGTAAATTCTCTGTAAAAACTCGTGAAGCAAGAGAAGGAATTAATCCATCAACAAAAGAAAAAATCCAAATTCCTGCTAAAAATGCTGTTACATTTAAAGCTGGTAAAAAATTAAAAGATTCTGTTCAATAATAATTGGATGAGAATAAATGAAAAGGCTATTAGAAAATAAATTCTAATGGTCTTTTTTTGTGATTAAACAATTTCTTTAAAAGAAGTATTATAAAAACATTTCATCATTTTATATAGGGCTTCATAATCTTTAAAAGAACATACTTCTAAAGAAGAATGCATGGCTAGTTCTCCGATACCGACATCAATAGAATTCACACTTACTTGTCTAAGACTTAAACTACTTAAAGTAGAACCACCCGTTAAATCGTTTTTTAAAGTAGCGTTTTGATAAGATATTTTCTTTTCTTCACATAAATTTTTTAAAAGTGAAGAGAAACTGGCATCTGTCGTGGAACTTACTTCTTTTATGATAGCAAATCCTTTATTAAGATAAACGTTCCCTGTTTTATCTTTGTATTCCGTATGGTTTGGATGAACGGCATGAGTGTTATCAGAACTAATAATAAAACTTTTCGCTAAGGAGCTTGCAATATCCATGTTAAGAGATGCTCCAATTCTTTTTAAAGTATCAATTAAAAAGTCACTTTCGGCCCCTTCCTTCGTAAGACTACCTATTTCTTCATGATTAAAGGTACAAAAAAGATTAATGTGTTCTAAAGAAGTAGCATTTAAAAAAGCATAAAAAGAGGCTGAGACACTGGTAATATTATCAATTCTTGGTGAAAGAAGAAGCTCGTCATTTATTCCAAAAAAAGAAGGCTTCTCATTATTATATAAAAATAAGTCATAATCAATTAATTTTTCATCTTGAGATAATTTTAATTTTTCTTTTAAAAGTTTTTCGAAATCTAGAGTTTTTTCAGAAATCCCTAAGATTGGTTGTAAATCTGTTTGCATGTTAAGGTCCAAATTAGAATTGGCTTTATCATTTAAGTGAATCGCGACACTGGGTACGACCGCTAATGTTTCTTTTAAATCGATAATTTTTTTCTTTATTTTATTATTTTTTTTGATATAAATTCTTCCAGCGATTGACAAAGGATGATCTAACCACCCATAGTTTAAAAGTCCTCCATATGGCATAATGTTGACACTTAAATAGTTTTCACTAATGTTTTCTCCTTTTGGTTTTAAAAGAAGACTAGGAGTATCATTATGGGTTGTTATTATTTGAAAATGAGTGCTTTTTTTAGGAATAGTAAAAGCTATTAAGCTAGCGTCATTACGTGTCACAAAGTATTTTCCTTCTTTTAAGTGCCATATTTCAGTTTCCTTCACTTCTTCAAAATTTTCTTTTAGAAGAATGTTTTTTAAATAGCTGGTACAAGTGAAGGTACAAGTCGCGTTTAAAAGTAATTCTAATAGTTCTTTCTTTTTCATAGTCATCACGTATTTATTATGGGGAAAGTCTTGATTTTTATGCATGATTATAGTAAAATCATTTTTGTTCGAAAAAAGGAGTATGTATATGAAAAAAACAAAAATTATTTGTAGTATAGGACCAAAAAGTAACACTCCAGATGTTATGGAACAAATGGTTTTAGCTGGTATGAATGTCGCAAGAATTAACTTTTCTCACGCAACATTAGAAGAAAGACAACAAGCTTTAGACTCTGTTCATGAAGTAAGAAAAAGAACAGGTTTAAGTGTTGCTATTTTATGGGATACGAAAGGACCTGAATTTAGATGTGGTGTTATGGAAAATGATGGCATTGATTTAGAAGATGGTAAAAATGTTCGTCTTGTTAAAGAAAATGTTTTAGGAACAAGCGAAAGATTTTCTGTTAATCATCCAGAAGCTATCGATTCTTTAAATGTCGGCGATACTGTTTTACTTGAAAATGCTAAGATGAAACTTGAAGTTATCAGTAAAGAAGAAGATGGCATTACTTGTAAGATTATTAGCGGTGGACATTTAGGAAACCGTAAGAGTATGAGTGCTCCAGGTGTTAAGTTAGACATTCCATTTATTGGTGAAGCTGATAAGGAAGACTTAATTTATGCTTGTGAACATGGTGGAGAATTTATTGCTTTATCTTTTGTTAATAGTGCTGACGATGTTTTAGAAGCTAAAGCATTATTAAAAGAACATGGTAGAGAAGACTTCCAAATTATTTGTAAAATTGAAAGTGCTTTAGGTATTGAAAATCTTGAAAGTATTTTAGATGTTTCTGATGGTATCATGGTAGCTCGTGGTGACTTAGGAACAGAAATTCCAAGTGAACTTGTACCAATTGAACAAAAGAAAATGATTAAAGCATGTCGTCGTCGTAACAAAATTTGTGTTGTTGCAACAGAAATGCTTGAAACTATGATGGAAAACGCTCGTCCAAAAAGAGCTGAAACAAGTGATATTGCTAACGCTGTATTAGATGGAACAGATGCTGTTATGTTATCTGGTGAAACAACAATGGGTAAACATCCAATTGAAACCGTTGCTGCTATGGCTCGTATTTGTGAAGTAACTGAAAAATATGCTGAATATAATATTGTAGAAGAAACTCGTCTTGTTAATAATGCAAGAGATGCGATTGCTACTGCTGTAGTAGACACAGCTAATCGTTTAAATGCTAAACTTATTACAACAGCTACAGTTCATGGTAGAACAGCTCGTTTAATCAGTAATTTTAGACCAGTTGCTCCAATATTAGCTTTAACACCAAATGCTAAAGATGGTCGTCGTTTAATCTTAAATTATGGTATTTATCCAGTAGAAATGTCTCTTATGAATTCAACAGATGAAGTTATTGGTAAAAGTATTGAAGAAGCTAAGAAATTCTTACCACTTCAAAAAGATGACATTATTGTGATTACTGGTGGTTATCCAAATACAGACGAAGACCGTACAACAAACTTAATGAAAATTGAACAAATTAAAGACTAAATTAACATTTACTTGACTTTATAAAGTTATGTATTATAAAATATAGATATGTTAATGAAAGAAATGAGGTTTAATTATGAGTTTAATTGGCGATGTTAATTTCTGTATAAATTCTGCTAATGTATGGCAAATTGTTGGTTATGCTTTCTTAATTTTTAAGATTATTATTCCGATCTTATTAATTGTTTGGGGTATGTTAGATTTAGGTAAAGCTGTTGTTGCTGCTAAAGATGATGAAATTAAAAAAGCTACTAAATCCCTTGCTATGCGTGCTATTTCAGCTGTTGCTATCTTCTTTGTTCCAACTATTGTAGGAATTGTTTTAGGACTTATTTCAAACTTTAGTGATTCTGGTGCCAAAGCGGATTGGGATACTTGCCGTATCTGTATCACATCTCCTAACGATAGTGATTGTGCTAACGCTGCTGATAATGCATGGAGTGGAGATACAATGTAACTAGTGTAAAAAACACTAGTTTTTTTTGGCTATAGTTGCTATAATCAATATATAGATTTCAGGTGATTTTTTATGAAAAAACGAGTATTTTTTTTGCTTTTATTCTCAATTATTTTTATTGGAATGTGTAATGAAGTAAATGCTTTAGAAAAAATAGCAACATGTTCTTACAGTGTTAAGGATGTTCAAGATTTTGAAGTAGAAATTTATAATAATAAAATTGAGCATCCAGATAATGATTTGGTTCCTGGAAAATCTATAATGTTTATGTATAGCTTTAAAGAGAAAGAATATTTAAATAAAGTATACGATGGAAATAAGTTAGCTGCACAATGTCCTACATTGGCTTACTGTACAGATGCATCTGGAAATTATATAATTCAAGCTGAAAATACCATTTGTGCTGCCGGTGGAGATTCAACTTCTATTTCTGGTACTATGAAAATAGAAAAAAATGATGTTGAAGTGAAAGAAGATAAAAGCCGTACTGTTTGTACAAGATATTCAACTCCTCGTGGTGGTAAAAAATTAGAAATAAAATTTGGATACAATGCAGATGGAGAAAAAAACTTTAGTGTATATTGGGAAGGTACTACGACAGGTGCCAGTGCATTATATGATGCTTCTATAGTTGTGAGCGATATTATTTATTCTGTAGATGAAGAACTATATGATGTTTTTTGGGATGATGATAGTTGTGAGAGCAGTGATTTATATTTTGAAAATCAAGGCGCTGAAACATCTGGAACAAAACATTACATTATTACTAATAAAAAATCTTCCGGATTAAATAATGGTAGCAATGATAATAGTACAGGGCATGAAGACAAAACGCCATCATCATCTGCAAGTAATAAACCATTTAATCCAAAACAACTATGTGAAGAATCAGAAAACTGTGATATAAGTCTTGCTAATTTTTGTACATCAGGAATGGTTGCTCGTACATTTAAATTTTTAGGATTATTATTTTATATTTTAAAAGTACTCGTGCCTGGAATAATCATTGTTATGGGATTTGTTAATCTCTTTAAAATCATGACATCTGGAAAATTAGATGATGCTAAAAAATATGCAAAATCTATTATCATTCGTATTTTTGTAGGTATAGCTATATTCTTACTTCCAGGAATTATAAATACCATTTATGATGCTGCAAAAGGTATAATTGGTTCTGGTGGAACGGGTGGTTTTGATAACTGTGCCAGTTGTTTATTAAATCCAAATTCCGACAAGTGCTATATTGAAGAAAACTAGAAAATACTAGTTTTTTTTTTACATAGTTGTTATAATCAGTACATAGAGTTAAGGTGATTTTTTATGAAAAAAAAAGGCTTGCTTTTTATTATACTCCAAATATTTAGTATTATTTTAGCTACACATGTTGCCGCTGCTGAGCCATTTGCTACATGTGAATATGAGGTTCAATACACATCAGATTCTTATATGAAATTTAAAATTGTTATTAATGATGAAAATGATTCTAAACTTTATTATATGCAAAATTTAGGAAAAAAAGGATATCAATATGTTGATACGGGACTAAAGAAAATGATAAATTCTCCAACCATATATTCTTCTTCTGGCGAATCAGAAGTTTTAGAGATAAGTTCTCAAATTAATTCTACAGATGATATTTATAATGCTTTTAAAGCAAGAGGAAACAAATGTCCATATATTATTTCAAAAAATGTTACTGATCCAACTAATTTTACAATTTCTGTTTCGGCCGAATCGGTTCATGATGATGTGAATAGCTTTTCAGCTGATGCTATAGGAGGTGGGCAATATACAGAAGAAACTCCTGAGCAAACAACTTTAACTAAGGAGTGTAAATCACATTTTAATAAAAATGATATTCCAGCAATTGGAGGAGCTAGTTTTTTCTTTAATCAGTATTCAGACGGAAAAAAAGAGTTTTGCGTACAAATAACGAATATGTCCAACAAGCAATGTACTAATGTTTCTAAAAACAATAATTTTGGTTTACCTGTTACATCCAATAAGGGAAATGCTTATACGTTTACTATTGATACTGAAACGTTTGATAATTTTTTTGATGATAGTTGTATTGGATCTAATTTTTATGTTGTAGAAGAAGCAGGTATATCTTCGGGATCTTATATTTTGACGACAAATGAAGATAAAGCAAAAGAAGGAACAAATTATGCTCAAGGAGAAGAAGGAAAAGATTTTGGAGAGAAAAAATTTAATCCAAAACAATTGTGCGAAAAATCGGAAAACTGTGATATAAGTCTTGCTAATTTTTGTACATCAGGAATGGTTGCTCGTACATTTAAATTTTTAGGATTATTATTTTATATTTTAAAAGTACTCGTGCCTGGAATAATCATTGTTATGGGATTTGTTAATCTCTTTAAAATCATGACATCTGGAAAATTAGATGATGCTAAAAAATATGCAAAATCTATTATCATTCGTATTTTTGTAGGTATAGCTATATTCTTACTTCCAGGAATTATAAATACCATTTATGATGCTGCAAAAGGTATAATTGGTTCTGGTGGAACGGGTGGTTTTGATAACTGTGCCAGTTGTTTATTAAATCCAAATTCCGACAAGTGCTATATTGAAGAAAACTAGAAAATACTAGTTTTTTTCTTTATTTATTGATATAATTTTTTATGTAAAGTTTGGTGATTGATGTGAAAAACAGATTTCAATATATTTTTTTAGTTCTAATGGCGATATTTCTAATTATGCCTCAATATGTTAAGGCGTATGTTACTGGCGTGAATGACTCAAATAAATTTATATATTTAGATGAGGTTAATGACAATTCTTACATAATGATGTGTTCTTATGTTCAAACAGAAACACTTCAGAAGGCTGGAAATCAAGGAACTTATAATGAATATGAGCGTATTAATATATATTACTTATATAATAACAATTGGAAAGTCGTTTGGGATAAGGCCAGTGGTATAACTACTTTGAATAGTTTGGTAGAGAAATCTGGTTTTTATCAAGATGTTTTTTCTAATGATTCAAAAGTTCATATTTCAGAGGAAGATGTTAATAGTTTAGCTTTAAAAGGAAAATGTCCCACTTCAGCATATGTTGATACTGGTGGGGGTTATTCAGAACTATGTCTAGGGTCAGAAAGTTATTGTAAAAGTAAAACTAATTTTGGAACGTCCTTTGCTTCAAGTAAAGTATCTACCAGCAAAAATTATGATATAAATGATCATATAGTGAAATATTTTGAAAAATGGAGTCCTTCTATTAATAGTTGTACTGAATTGAGAAATAAAAATACTAGTATAAAAGAAACCTTAGAACAAGATTTTTTAAATAATTTTTTGCACGGAAAGGCTGTTCCTGATTTTATTCAAAACAATGAAAATTATATAAATGGCATGACTAAATTCACAAAAAAATTGACGAAAATAAAAGAAGATTGTGACAAAGAAGTAGAAAATGATACAAGCTTAACTGAAGAAGAAAAAAAAGAATTAAAAAAGAAAAATCAAGAGGGCTTGGATAGTGTAGTTAATGATGTCGAAGATTTCAAGGATAATGTTAAAAATAATACAGAATCAGAATCAAAGTCAGATTCGGATGATGACGATAAAAGTGATTTTTCTGGTTATGACGTTAATGACACATCAATTGGAGAAATTTGCAGTATGCCTCAATATCGTAAAACTATGCGCTTTTTTGGAACAATAGTTACTTTTGCTAAATATATTGTTCCCTTAATAATTATTGCTTTTGGAATAATGGACTTGTATAAAGCAGTAACAGGTGCTAAAGATGATGATATAAAAAAATCATTTAAAGCTATAATGGTAAGAATTGCTGCCGGTGTTTTAATCTTTTTACTTCCTGGATTAGTCCAATTTTTCTTTAATATGTTAAATGAGTGGAGCAATTACAAAGTGGATGTTTGTTGTTGTACTGAATGTTTATTAAACTCTAGTTGTGATACTAATAGTTGTAATAGTGGTTCTTGTAAAATAGAAGGGATGAATAACTAATGAAAAAATATTTAATCTTAATAGTTGGTTTATTTATATTTAATTTACCAATGGTAAATGCGGCTTATTATTATGTTCTTGATAATGGAAACTATAATTTGTGTGCAACAAATACAACGACTTGTTCTGAGGTTTCCAAGGATGCCTCAGGGTTAACTGTTGATAATTCCAACAAAAGAATTAATTACAATAATGAATTTTATGAATTTGATTCTAGTTATCAAGAAAGTTATTATAAAACAACTTATGGTCAAACGAGAATGTATTTTTATATGTCTAATGATGATTTTATTTTATGTAAAAGAAAACAAAATTGTCAGACATATTCAAGAAAAAAACTAGAAGATAACGGAGCCATTATTGCTAATAAGAGTCAAGTAGCACTTTCTAACGAAGAAATTTATTACTATAATTCAACATACGAATCATCTTCGGCAGGTGGTTCAAATAATGGTACCAATAATGCTTCTAATGATGATGTGGGATATTGTACTAAGTTAAAAGCACCTCTAGAATTTATTGGTAATATTGTTTTAATTTTTAAAATTATTATTCCAATTATAATCATTATTTTTGGTAGTGTAGATTTTTTTAGGGCCGTCATCGGAGCAAAAGATGATGAAATAAAAAAAGCAGGCAGAATTCTTCTATTTAGAGTTTTAGCGGGTGTTATTATATTTTTGATTCCAACGATTGTAAGTGTGATTTTTAATTTAGTAAGTGATTTTGCAAATCTTAAAGGCTCTTTCAAATATTGTCAAAGATGTGTTTTTGATGTACGAAATTGTAAGTAGGTGAAAAGATGAAATTAAAATATTTTACGATTATAATATTAACTTTCTTTTTAAGTTTAGGCATTGTTAATGCAAAAGAAGTTATGCCATTAAACGAAATTAATCCAATTGGTCAAAATGAAACTGTACTTTTAGTAGGAGAGACTACTACAACAACTGAAGCCTCTGCTTCTCAAAATCCTAATTATTGCACAGGTTTACGTTCTACCTTTGTTTTTATTGGTCATTTAATTCGTCTTGCTAAAATTTTAATACCAATTATTGTTATCATTTTTGGAACGTTAGACTTTTTTAAAGCCGTAACAGGTGCTAAAGATGATGAAATAAAAAAAGCAGCTAAATCATTACTATTTAGAGCATTAGCCGGAGTGTGTATTTTCTTTTTACCTGCGGTTATAGACTTTATTTTTAGCCTTGTTGATGGTTGGAGTAACAGTGAATACGAATCTGGCTACCAAGACTGTTTTAAATGTGTTTGGGATGTTGGTAGCTGTACAAAATAATGTAATTGTAAAAGGTTACATTTTTTTCTTGTTATAAAGTACTATTTCTAGTATAATTTAAGATGAAAACGAGCGTGAAATTATGAATAAAAAGCTGTATTTATTATTAATTTTGTTTTGTATGTATGTGTGTATAGGTATAAGCGTTAATGCGGCCGAATGTCAACAAATAACTGAAAGTAATATTCAAACTTATTTTGCTATTGATTATGAAGATGTAACTTATTGTAGTGGTTCACGTAACTTAAAAAGTGCTGGTTGTTTTCCTCTTACGATTGCATCTATTTTAAAAAGTTATGGCAAAGATTATACACCTGTAAATGTTTCTAGTTATCTATGTGAACATTATCAGTCAATGGCTCAAAATGCTCAGTATGGGACTATTTTAATTGCAAATGATGTAAAAGATGAATTTGGAATGGATATTGAAAAAATAGATAGTACCATGACTGCTATTAATAATACTTTGGCTAGTGGTAAATCAGTTTTAGCTTCGATAAACTCCAATAGTATCTTTACAAGCGGTACGCATTATATTGGAATTGTTTTAAAAAAAGATAGTGAGTATTATATTATCAATACAGGTTCTAAAAATAATGCTGGTATAACAAGTGGTTGGTATTCCAAAGAATCGGTGCAACAGAATGTAGTTAATTCTCTAAATAATGGAATGTGGTCAATAATGCCAAGAAATTGTGCAAATACTACAAATAATGGGACAAATACAACAACTAATACAGAACATAGCCCTTCTGAAGATCCTTATCCAGGGGCAGGTCCGAATTTAGATACTGATGCCGATGTTAAATGTAATAAGATTTTTAAAAAAAATGATAGTGATGAGTTTAATGATTTAGGCCAATTTTTACAAGATGTTTTTTTAGGTATTAGACTTTTAGCCCCAGCCTTAGTTATTATTTTATCAACTATTGATTATATAAAAGCCATCGCCGCATCTAATCAAGATAATTTGAAAAAAGTAAATCAAAAAACAATAAAAAGAGTTATTGCAGGTCTTATTGTATTCTTTATTCCATTATTATTAGATATTTTGTTTAAATTATTTGGTATTTATGATTTATCAACCTGTGGAATAGGTAGTTAGAAAGGAGTAATAGTATGTTAAAAATGTTTTTTTTAGTTGCTAACCCAGTTACTAGTTGGTTCAATAACCAAATACATAGATTTTTACTATGGCTTGACCAATCTGTTTATTGGTTTGCAGCTCAATGTTATCAATTATTTATGAAACTTTCTACAGCCCAGATTTTTACAGACGATTTCTTTTCAAGTTTTGCTAAACGAATATATGCTATATTGGGCGTTTTTATGCTGTTTTATTTGGTATATGCTTTATTAAATGCTATTGTAGATCCTGATAAATTGACAAATGACAAAGGAGCAGGCAAAATAGCCGTAAATTTAATTATTTCTCTTACCTTGTTAGGACTTTTACCTAATATTTTTGATTTAGCCTATCGTATGCAAAATTTTGTTTTATCATCTAATTTACTTGGAGCAATGATACTTGGCTCAGATGTAGTAGATGTTTCTGATTCTGAAAGTGTAAAGGAAAATAATGAAAGTTTAATTCGCTTTGGTGATTATGCTTCATTTACCGTTTTAAATTCCTTTTTGAATCCCGAAAATGTTAATCCTACTTTAGATGATGGATATAATTGGTATGGTATCAAAAAGGAAATTTTGGAAGAAGGAAAATGGGAAAATTTAACATTATTATCAAACGCTGTTTCTAATGGAATCTCTATTGATGGAGAAAATGTTGTTTTGACGTATCGTCCTATTGTTTCAACAGCTGCCGGTATTTTCTTAATCTATATATTACTTTCTTTTACCTTGGATTTAGGAATTCGTGTAGTAAAATTTGCTTTTTATGAACTTCTAGCGCCTATTCCTATCGTCTTAAGAATAATACCTAGTAAAAAAGGAACTTTTGATAAATGGTTAAAACAGACATTAAGTGTTTATTTTGAAGTGTTTGTTCGGGTTGGTTTAATGTATATTGCCATATATTTTATCAATGCTATTACTTCAAACAGTGTTATAGTCAGTGATTGGCTAGAAAATGGCGGGGTGCAGGGAAAATTAGCCCTAGCAATTATCATCATTGGCGTGTTTGCCTTTGCTAAACAAGCTCCTAAAATTATTAGTGATGTTCTTGGAATCGATACAGGAGGTCTTAAACTTGGCATCGGTGACAAGCTTAAAGCTGGTGGTTTCTTTGGAGCTGGAGCTGTATTGGGAGCTGGAGCGACAGGATTAGTTAGAAATGGAATCCATGGAGCTGGTAATGTTTTTAATAGTGGAAGATTAGCATTTTCTAATTTAAAAAATCGTGAATTTAAATCATCATTAAAAAATGCTGGCAAAGCACTTTTAGGGGTAGGAACTGGTATAGGATCGACAATAGCCGGTGCAACCTCAGGTATGTATAATGCTTATGGTAGTGCAAAAAAAGCTGGCAGTTTTAAAGATATGACCAAAGCCGCAGGAGAAGGTGCTAAAAAAAGTTTTGATAATAGAGTTAAGAGAGCAAACTATATAGCTACTAATAATGGCATTCTTGGGAGTGCTAAAGCCAAGGCAATTGATACATTTGGTGTAGCTAAAGAATGGGCAACAGGAACACCATTGAACAGTTTCTTATCTCGTGTTAAATTCAAAGAAGATTTTTATAAAGAATTTGATGAATATAAAACATTATATGAAAATCCAGAATACAATGCTATGGATGCACAATTAAATCACTTACAAGCCTTAAAAGCGCAGGGGGCAACTGTAACTGAAGATGGAACAGATATAGGAACAGCTATTGACACAATGAAGGCTGCCATGACAAACAAGCGTCTTGCAGCGATTTCCAAGAATCCGGATGCTGCCGCATACATTGCTTATAATATGGCAAAGTTTGCAAAAGACAACTATCAACTTTATAATTCAGATGATGTTGATTTTGATTTTAATGGTCAAGATATAAATGACTTTATTTTGAAGGGCAATAAAGTTTATCACCAAAATGGTAATGAGTGGAATGCAGATGAATTAAAAAGATTGTATGAGGATACAGATGTTGATGTTACCGCTGGTTTTAGAACTTCAAACAGCATGAAAGCACAAATTGGTGCAAGTAAAGCAGCATTAAAGGCGGCAAAACAAACACCTGCTTATAAGGAAGCAGCAAAAAAAGAAGCAGCAAAAAAATAATAGAAAAGGGGTAAATTTAAATGAATCAATATTTAATACCTGCCAATACAAAGAAGTCAAAACTTATTCTTGGCTTCTTTACTTGGATTGATTTAGCAATATTTGGTACCGGTTGTGGTATTACATTACTACTTTTGTTAATTTTCCAAGGCATGGATTTTACAACAGCTATCATTGTATTATTGCCTGCTTTGATATCGGGATTTTTAGTTATCCCGGTACCAAATTATCATAATGTTTTACAACTTATTACTAATATTGTGACATTTGCATTGGGAAGAAAAAGGTATTATTGGAAAGGCTGGTGTATTAAAGATGGCGAAAAATAAAAAAGAAGAAATAGCAAGTAAATGGAGTGAAGATTGGGTTCCTCTTAAAAATATCATGAATGGTATGATTCAACTTGAAAATGGAGAATATGTAACAGGAGTTAAAATTGCTCCTAAAAATATTTTTATTTTGGATGCTGGAACTAGAGACAATGTTATTTATCAATTAAGAAATTTTTATAATTCTATTAATTTTGAATTTTGGCTTGTTGTTGCTGATCGTCCAGTAGATATTAATGTTTATCTATCTCAATTACAAATTCAATTTAATCGCGCAAATAATGCGATCACTCGTAAACTTGTTCAAGAAGATATTAACAAGGCTAACATGTTTATGAGTGCAGAATATAACGTAGTAGATACCGAATATTATATTTTATTTAAAGAAAAGAAAATGGATGTTATTCAAAAAAGGTTACATACTTTAATAAGCAATTTAGCTAACTGTGGCTTAAATAGTCAACAAACAAGTAATAATGATTTAAGAGTTATTTTAGATAATTTCTTTAATGGTGGGGCAGCCACGACTTTTAGTGGGATGGTAGGTGTACGATGAATATAAAAGCACAAATAGCTCCTAAAGGAGTAGAATTTAAACCAACAGAATTTATGATGAGTGGTAAGTATTGTACCATCTTAACTATTGTTAGTTATCCTAAATTTATTGATCAAGGATATTTAGCTAACTTAACTAATTTAAGTGGCATTAAAATTGTTGCTAAACACATTCCAATTGAATTATCAACATTACAAAGAATGATTAATAAAGAAATTGCGGATTTAAAATTGAGATATCAAAGTGAACATGATAAAACGATTCAAGAAAGAATTCGTCAAGATTATGAATCATTGGAACAATTTATTTCCATGTTAGTATCTACTCAATCAAGAATTTATGATTTTCAACTTCATATCTTAATTTCTGCTGATACTAAAGATGATATGGAAAATAAAAAGATGCAAGTAAGAAATTACTTAGATGCTTTAGGTATGCGTGGTATTTCTTTAATGTTTGAACAAGAAAAAGTTTTGAAATCTATGATTCCTATATTTCCTAAACAAGATGTGGAAGACCGGGTTGGAACGCCTATCCCATCTCCAACCATTGCTGCGATGTATCCATTTATTTTTGATAGCATCAAAGATCCTGGAAACAGTACTTTATTTGGGGTAGATTTTTCTGGTGGCGTTGTTTTATTCAATCAATTTTTGTATCAAATAAAAAAAGAGAACAACCGTAATAATGCGAATATTATTATTTTAGGTTCTTCTGGTTCTGGTAAATCAACGGCTGCCAAACTTTTACTTAGAAGTCATATTCGTAATGAGTATAAACTTGTTTGTATTGACCCTGAAGGGGAACTTGGCGAAATGACAACTAATATGGGAGGAGATTTCCTAGACCTTGGTAAAGGTGGAGAATTCGGTATGGTTAATCCTCTTGAAATTGTTATTGATGCAGATCCTGAAGAAATTAGTCAAGGCCTTGGTTATACGGTTTTAACAAGAACAATTCAACAATTAAAAGCATTTATGAAGTACTATAGTCCTGATATTGAAGAAGATGTTTTAACTATGTTTAGTGAGGTTGTTCAAGATACTTACAAACGTTATAAAATTGATTATGATACAGATTATAGCAAATTTACAAGTGAAGATTATCCAACATTTGATGATGTTTATGCCACAATTAAAGGTAGACTTTTATCCATGACGGAGAAAACTCATGAAAGAGATGTTATGGAAAGACTTGAACTTAAAGTTAGACCTTTAGTTAAAGAACTTCGTTATTATTTTACAGGACATACTACTCTAGATATTCATAGTGATTTTATTGTCTTTAATATTAAAGAATTAATGACAGCTGATGAAAATGTTCGTAATGCGTTATTCTTCAATGTTTTAAAATATGCTTGGGGTCTATGTCTTGATCCTACTGTCAATACTGTTATGTATGTCGATGAAGCTCACGTGTTATTATCTACTAAAAATGAATTAGGGGCCGAATTCTTAGCTCAAATTCAAAGACGTAGTAGAAAATATAACACAGGAACAATTATTGTTACTCAACAACCAACAGACTTTGCAGCACCAAGTATTATAATGCATGGTAAAGCTATATTTGATAATGCTTCTTATTATCTTATTATGGGAATGAAAAAACAGGCTGTTGATGATTTATCTAAATTAATTGATTTAAATGACAGTGAGAAAGATAGTATTAAATATTACAATCAAGGAGAAGCCTTATTTGTCTGTGGTAATAGACGAATGAGAATAAATATTATTGCTACCCAAGAAGAACTTGATTCTTTCGGTGCTGGTGGCGGACTATAGAGGTTAATAAGCCTCTTTTTTTATTTACTTTTAAAAAATGCATAATGAAATGCCTAAAAAATGTACAATAAAAATCTTAAAAAATGCACAATAAAAATCTTAAAAATTGCACATTTGAATAAATTATGGTATTTTTATGTGACTATTTTGTAAGAGATTTATAGTTTCTAAAATGTATAAAGTATGCTAAAATCTTATTGGAGGGAATGAGAAGTATGAACATAAAAAAATACATTCCAAATATACTAACAAGTTTAAGACTTATTTTAACGCCGATTATTATTTATCTAGGATTAACAGACCATTATAAAGTTTTAATAGGTCTTGCTATAGTAACCGCTTTAACAGATTCTGTTGATGGATATTTAGCTCGTAAATTTGATGCCACTTCGGAGTTAGGGGCTAAATTAGATGCTATTGCTGATAAAAGTTTGGCTATCGGTTTGCTTATTATTTTAATTATTAAAAAAACAAGTTTCTTTTATGTTCTTGTTTTAGAATGTCTTATTGGTTTACTTAATTTATATTTTTATTTCAAAAAAGGCATCGCTGCTTCTTTGTTAGTTGGTAAATTTAAAACGTGGATAATATTTATTACCATCATTTTAGGATTTGTTGGGTTAGTAGTTCCACACTTTAATGTCGACATTTTTATTTATATTACAGTTTTCTTACAAATTATTACCTTATTAAGTTATTTGTATTATGGTTTAAAAACTAAAAAGCCTAAAAAAAAAGACTTCGGTAACGAATATTTAGAATATTATCAAATTGTAGAACCTATTTTATTAGAAGCAGAAATGCAAAAAAGAAAGACATATGCTCATCATATTAATGAATCTGTTTATGCCCATGTTTTAAGAGTAAGTTATGATTGCTACCGGATTGGTAAACGTTTTCATATGGACTATAAAAGTTTAGCAATTGCTGGTCTGTTACATGATTTTTATGAACATCCTTGGCAAGGAAATAAAGAAAAAAAGCCTTTTTTACAAAAACATGCTTTTACCCATGCGAAAGAAGCCGTAGTAAACGCCAAAAGAGTTTTTGGAGAAAGTGTGGTAACACCTAAAGTAGAAGAAATTATGATTACTCATATGTTTCCAGTTAATAAAAGAATTCCAAGAAGTAAAGAAGCATGGTTAATTACTTTAGTGGATAAAGCAGACTCTATTGATTTTATAATGCATCCGATTGCTTTATATAAAATATTCTTTAGAAAAGATTTACAGCAAGAACATGAAAAGATGATTAAAAAAATTAAAAGAAGTATTGATACAAAAATTAAAAAGATGGAAAAAAAGGAGAAATAGTGCAAACGTGGTTTGCATTATTTTTTTAAATCCCTTATAATGAATATGGTGAGAATTATGGCAAAGAAGAAAAAAAGTTCGGCAGATACAAAGAAAAATAATGGAATAAGTGTAGAATTAACAGGTCTTATTATGATTCTTATAGGACTTATTGGTTTTGGCTTTGGACCAGTGGGGTCTTTGATAAAAAAATTTGCAATGTTTTTAATGGGTGAGTGGTGGCCATTAATTTTAATATTTGTTTTAGTGATGGGCTTTTATATGCTTATTAAAAGAAAATTACCTAATTTTTTTAGTTCAAAATATATTGGTATTTATCTTATTTTAGCTGTCATTCTTGTTTTGTCACATTTAACTTTTATTGAAAAAGCAGATAAAGCTAGTGAGATATTTAATTTAACGATGAATAATTATATGGAACGAGTTGCATCTATAAATTCAAATAATGCTTTATCTAGTTCAGGACAAGTTTCTATTGTGATTGGTGGAGGTATTTTAGGAGCATGTTTTTCCTTTTGCAGTGCTTCTTTGTTTGGATTAAACGGAACTTATATTGTTCTTGGCTTTGTTTTACTTTTTGGAGTTATTTTATTATTTAATGTTAACTTATCAAATGTTTTAAATAACTTTATTCATAAATTTAAAAAGGTAAAAGAGTCCGTAGAAGAAGAGGAAGAAGATGAGATTACTAAAAAAGAAAAAGCTTTGGAAAAACGTCTTACAACCCCTGTGGAAGAAGATACCCCTGAAAAGAAAACTATCATTGTTAGTAGTGTTGATGAATTAAAACGGATTGAAACACCTGAACCATCTTTGCCTTTAGATATTCCCGTTGCTAATCCTAATAATGTGAGTAATCCAAATTATAAACTTCCTGAAATGCGTATTTTAGATGATCCTGAAAAGGGTAAGAAAATCAATTCTAATCAATTTTTAATTAATAATAAACAAAACTTAGAAAGAGTTTTAAAAGATTTCCAAATTCCTGGACGAGTTGTGGATATTCACATGGGGCCTGCTGTTACTCAGTTTGAAGTCGTTGTGCCAAGTGGTACCAAGGTAAGTCGTATTAGTTCAATTAATAAAGAAATTGCGCTTGCTCTTGCGGCGAAAGATGTTCGTATTGAAGCTCCTATTCCAGGAAAAAGTACCATAGGTATTGAAATCCCTAATCAATCTATTTCAGCCGTTAAGATAAAAGAAATCTTAGCAAGTAAAGAAATGCTTAATAAAACAGGTGGCATTCAAGTTGCCTTAGGTAAAGATATTATGGGTATGCCAAGATGTACCGATTTAACTAAAATGCCCCATCTTTTAATTGCTGGTTCTACTGGTTCAGGTAAATCTGTTTGTTCTAATAGTATTATTGCTTCTATTTTAATGCGTTATCGCCCGGATGAAGTAAAACTTGTTTTAGTAGACCCTAAACAAGTCGAATTATCAAATTATAATGGGGTTCCGCATTTACTTTGTCCTGTTGTCACAGACCCTAAAAAGGCAAGTGCTACTTTACAAAAAATATGTGTAGAAATGGATCAACGTTATCATACCTTTGCTGAAAAAGGTGCTAAAAAGATTGATGATTATAACCGTATGATTGATGAAGAAAATAAACTTAATCCCAATGACCCTAAACCTCGTATGCCATATATTGTGGTGATAGTAGATGAAATGGCAGACTTAATGATCGCCGCTCGTAAAGAAGTAGAAGATAGTATTATGCGTATTACTCAACTTGCTCGTGCTGCTGGTATTCATTTAATCGTGGCCACACAAAGACCAAGTACTGATGTTATCACAGGTGTTATTAAAACAAATATTCCATCACGTATTGCTTTTGCAGTAGCTTCAAGCATTGACTCAAGAACAATACTAGATACTGGTGGGGCAGAAAAACTACTTGGTAAGGGAGATATGTTATTTTTACCAATGGGCGAAAATACCCCAATTCGTATTCAAGGATGTTTTATTTCTGATGATGAAATAAGAAGAGTTATTGAAGCCGTTTGTAAAGAACAACAAGCAAGCTATGATGAACGTTATAATATTACGGCTGAATCCACTCATATGGCAGGTGAGGGTAGTGAAAAAGAAGAATATGATGACCCTATGTATAATGAAATTGTTGATTTTGCTATTCAAACCGGTAAAATTAGTGCTTCTTTAATTCAAAGAAGATTCCGTTTTGGCTATAACCGGGCTGCACGTGTTATTGATTTACTTGAAGAAAGAGGTATTATTGGACCTCAAAATGGTTCTAAGCCAAGAGAAGTTTTAGTAAAATTAAAAAGTGATAATGACGAATAGAAATTTTTATTAAAAAAAATTAAATATTCATATTTTGAAAATGCTATAGTAGTGATTTACTATAGTATTTTTTATAACCTGGTAAAAATAACCGACAAAATACTAAACAAATTCTAAGAAATATTTTTGAATTTGATAGTGTGAAACTTTTTTGATGATATCTATACTAAACTTTGGAAAATTGTTTATGGAAATATATGTTCAAAATTCTTTTCTTTTCGTTGTCAAATAAATTTTTCTATGATAACATTAAAATGATTTAAGAAGAGTGGGAGAAGTTATGACTAGAAAAACAAAATATTTAATAATTATTGGTATTTTTTTAGTTTTAAGTATGATTAATTTGTTTTTTTATTATAGCTATCTAAAACCTATTAAAATAAGTGGTATTAATTATTCTTTTAATGATGAAAAAATTTATGCAACGATTCATTTTAAAGATACTAGGGAAGGTTCTTGTTCTTATCAGGATTCTTATGCTTTAATAGAAAATAAAAGTTGTACCTTAGAAGTTTTAAATGAAGAAGGTAAGGCTACGATTAAATCTAAATGGATTACTAAAGAAGTTACAATTAATCCTAATATCCATGAAGTTTTATCTTTAAGTGTTTCCAGTGGCAACATGTATTTAGTTGTGGGAGAAAAAAGAGAAGTAAAAGTACAAACAGAACAAATTGGTAATCCTAATTTAACATATTCCATAGAAAGTTCAAATAAAGAAATTGTTAAAGTAGAAGATAACAAAATTATTGGTTTAAAAGAGGGAGAAGCCACGATTAAAATTACTTTAAATGATTTAAAAGAAGAATTTAAAGTAATTGTGACTAGTTTAATTACTAAGCCAACGTTAACTAAAAATAAAAAATCTTTACCTTGTAATTATTATACGAGTGAACAAGCTAATTTGTTAGATAAAATATTAAAAGCTAAGATAGAAGAAGCCGGTTATCAAACCCGTGGGGGAGTCGTAGCAGCTCTTCGTTTCCTAACTCTTGAATTTCCATTTAAAATTGATTACTTTTTTGAAAATGGCCGTTTAAATAATAATACCGGTGGGAGATATGTCGATGCGGAAGGCAGATTTTATCATGAAGGGCTTTATTTAAGTACCTCTAAATTTAATTTGCTTGATAAGAAATCTAACGGTTGGGGACCAGCTATCTGGGGTTGTCCTTTAATGAACTGGGAAGAAGATGGTAAATATAAACCGTTTACAAAATATCCAAATGGCCTTGATTGTAGTGGGGCTGTGACATGGGCCTTAGTTCAAGCTGGGTTTGATCCGAAAGACACAGGCGCTGGTGTTAATACTTTAAGGCATGATGGCCTAGGAGACATTGGCCCACAGATTCCGATTACCAAAGAGCTTTTGGAAAGTGGTACTTTAAAAGCCGGGGATTATATTGGCAGTGAGTGGCATGCTGCCTTAATTGGTGGCATTACGAAAGACCGAGTTTATGTTTTTGAATCAACTACTTACTATGACGGACTTGTTATGCATGAATATACTTTTAATGAACTTTTAAATTCATACTTTTTATCTTATGTTATTAAAATGGATGATTACTATCAAAAAGAAGGAATTTATACTAACTATTGGGAGAGCTAATCGCTCTTTTCTTTTGGCTTAATTTTTAGTATACTTATAAAGTAGTAGAGGTAGAAGTATGACAAATAAAACACGTTTTATTTTAGCAGGAATTGTTCTGCTCATTATTATAAACACGCTTTTTTTTGCTTTAGGTTATTATTTTTATTTACATCCTATTTTAGGTGATTTTGAAATTTTAAATATGACTTATAGTAATGAAAATTTAACGTTATCATTATCTAAAGCTAATAATGCTATAAGTTATACAGCTTCCATTTATCAAAACAATGAAAAAGTTTATGAAGAAAAAAGCATAGATGAAACCATTATTTTACAAAATTTTGAACCAGATTATAATGAGAAATATCAAGTAAGTGTCATAGCTCAAGATAAAAATGCCAAAGAAAAAGTAAATTCTAATCAATTTGTCTATCAAAACAAACTACCTTCTTTAAAAAAGGTAAGTAATCGTTATTTGCTTTCTGGGCATGATCTTTCTTTAGAGGTCTTAGGCTTTCAAGAAAATCAAAATTTATCTTTAGAAATTTATGCTGATAAAGAAAAAATATATGAAAAAGAAGTGTTAGAAAAGGATATTACCATTCCATCTTCTGTTTTTTCATCTTATATGGGTAGAGTTGTTGTTTATTTGAAAAAAGATAGTCACCATGTTTTAAGTACCATTAATTATTACTTAAATACACCTATTGTAGGAAAACTTAAAACAACGACACCACTTGAAATAACTACACGTTATGATGATGTGACTTTAGATGTTTCTGGTGGAGAAAATGCAAACCATTTTTATGCTTTATTTTATGAACAAGGTGTTCTTTCTAATACGGTAGAAGTTTCTAAATTCAATAATCAAATTATTTTACCGGCTAGTCTTTTTATAGAAAATAAAGATTATTTAATTCAGATTAAAGCTGTTTATGAAGATTACTTTGAAATTGGTGAGGTTTTAGATTTTAATGTTCATATGGGTAAAAAAGAAACAACATCAGCCGTTTATGTTAGTCATAATCCTAATTATATTAAGAATAATACTTTTGTATCTTTTAAAACAATCACAGAGGGTGCCACGATTCATTATACAACAAATGGCGAAGATCCAACTATTAACAGTCCTATTTTAAAAGATAGTCTTTTGATTAATCAAAACATGACAATTAAAGTGTTGGCAACTAGTCGTAACCGCTATGATTCGCCAATAGAAACTTATCAGTTTAATATTGCTGAGAAAACACCTGTTATCTTCTTAAGCCCATCTAATCAAAATGAAAACTATGGAGCTTCTAATACGGGTTATACTAATGAAATGGATATGATGAATAAAGTAGCGGATGTCGTAGAGGACGTTTTAAAACAAAATGGTCTTATCGTATACCGAAATAATCCAAGAACCGATATCAATGCTTGGACAGCTACGTCAAATTATGTTAAAGCGGATTTTCATTTTGCCATTCACTCAAATGCTTCCGGGAATCACAATGTCCGTGGTATTGAAATGTTTATTGATGATGAAACTTCTCCTTCTTTTGCCATTGCTTCTAATATTTATGAAAACTTATGGCAAATCTATGATGGTAAAGACAACAAAGATTATAAAAGAGGTATTAAGTATGCCAGAGGTTCTTTAGGAGAAGCTAATGATGATTTTGTAAGGTGTGGTAGCCTTATTGAAATTGCTTATCATGATGAAGTACATGATGCTTTATGGGTGGTTAATCACGTAAGAGAAATCGGAGAAAACCTTGCACAATCGATTATTTCTTATTATAATTAAAAAGAATAGAAAAGAGAGTATTTATGAAATATATAACATTTGCCATTCCTTGCTATAACTCTGAAAGTTATATGCACCATGCGATTGAAACCATTTTAACAGCTAAAGACGATGTAGAAATTTTAGTTATTGATGACGGCTCTTCTGATAACACTTTAAAAATTGCTAAAGAATATGAAGTAAAATATCCTGGTATCGTTAAAGCCATTCATAAAGAAAACGGTGGTCATGGTTCTGGTGTCAATAAAGGTTTAAGCCTTGCTAAAGGTCTTTATTATAAAGTGGTTGATTCTGATGACTGGGTAGATGAAAAATCTTTAAAAAAAGTTTTAGAAACTATTAAAACTTTAGAAAAAGAAAAAAAATTAGTAGATATGATGGTTGTTAATTACGTCTATGAAAGAGCAGATGGTCAAAAAGAAATTAACTATCATAAAACGCTTCCTGAAAATAAAGTCTTTACTTGGGATGAAGTAGGAAATTTCAAAAAAGATGCTTATTTACTTATGCATTCTGTTATTTATCGTACCGCTTTATTAAAAGAAATTGACTTAAAACTACCAGAACATACTTTTTATGTCGATAATATTTTTGTTTATTATCCTTTACCTTATATTAAAACGATGTATTATTTAGATGTTCCTTTTTACCGTTATTTTATTGGTCGTGAAGATCAATCTGTGAATGAAAAAGTAATGATTAAAAGAATTGATCAACAAATATATGTGACTAAAACGATGATAGACTTCTTTAATCCTTATGATTTTTGGGATACTAATAAAAGATGTGCCAAATATTTAATTCATTATATAGATATCATGATGAGTGTTTCTACGATTTTACTACAAGTAGCAAATACCAAAGAAGCTATGGAAAAGAAAAACAAGTTGTGGAAGTATTTGAAAGAAAAAAATCCCAAACTTTATAAAACTTGTTTAATATCTTTATCAGGCGCTACGAGACTACCACGCTTCTTAAGTGTTCCAGGTTATCGAATAGCCAGAAAAATTTATAAATTTAATTAGGAGGAATAGTATGAAATATGATAGTAGATTATCTAAAGAAGAAACAACGTTATGCCTTTTAATCTCTTTTTATAAACTCGAACATACCTATGTATTTCGTCCCATTTACCTCCAAAAGTTATTTGAAGAACTAAAGTATGGTGATCAAAGTATTTATCAAAAGTTACAAGATAAAATAGGTACTTTTAATTTACCAATGGAAATGTATTTAGATAAACTCTTAAAATTTAATTATCTCAAAAAAAGAGATGAAATAAATTATGATATTACTATTTCAGAGGATACGGCATTGCAGTTAGATAGAAAATTTAATCGGTATAAAGATTATTATGAGTCTGTGCGTAAAGTTAAAAAGAGTTTAGATTATTTTGATAAAAAACCAATTGAAGAAGAACTTGGTGAAGAATACAGTCTTATTATTACTCCAGAAGATTTCTTAATCGCGTTTTTCACTAAATTATTTTCTATCGGTGTATATACTTTCGATTTTGATACTTTTGAAAGTGCCTTTTCTTTTTCTATTTTAGATAATGAAGCTATGAAAAAATTTTTAGAATCTAGTTTTCATCAACCTTTTGTTATGGAAGATATGGGCACATTAATAGCTAAAGTTTTAGGAGTGGATGAAGATTTTCCTATTGATTCTCTTTGGTTAGGAACCATGGTAAAAAATAAGCCTATGTTAGATGCTCTTACCCTTAATAATGAACAAATTATTAATCTAATGGTGAAGAAATATATTGAAATGAAAAAAACTATTCAAAAAGGACCTTCCGTGGTAAAATAATCACGGAGGTTTTTATTATGTTTACAATTTCTGATTTACACGTTAAAGCCGATGACAAAGAGATTTTAAAAGGTTTTAATTTAACAATAAATGAAGCCGAGACTCATATTTTAATGGGACCAAATGGGGCTGGCAAAAGTACAGTTTGTAAAAGTATTTTACATCATCCTCATTATGAAATAACATCTGGTCATATTAGTTATCAAGGTAAAGATTTAACAAATTCTTTAACCGATGAAGTAGCGAAAAGTGGTATTTATTATATTAATCAAACACCAGTAGAAGTAGAAGGAATCAAAAATATGGAATTATTCCGAACTGCTTTGATGGCAAAGGGGGAAAAAGTAGATATTTTTTCTTTTAAAAAGAAATGTAATGCCATTTGTGAAAAATTAAAAATGGATCCATCCTTTTTAACTCGTAACGTCAATGAAGGTATGAGTGGTGGGGAAAGAAAGAAAAACGAACTTTTTGGTATGTGGCTTTTAAAACCATCTTTAATTTTATTAGATGAAGTGGATTCTGGGTTAGATGTGGATGCTATTAAAATTGTCGCTGCTAACTTAAAAGAATATCAAAAAGAGACAGGTGCTAGTTTACTTGTCATTACCCATCAACCTTCTTTAATTGAAAAACTAGAACCAGATCATGTTCATGTAATGAAAGATGGTAAAATTTTATTAGATGGAGATAAAAATCTTGCTTTTGATACTTTAAATAATGGCTTTTCCTCTTTATCATGGGCTGGTGTTATGACGGACGGTAGTCAAAATGAATAAAATAATATGTAACACGGAAGAAATGTTAAAGGGGCATTATGAAACGCTTATTCTAAAAGAAATTAATTCTAAAATCCATATTACAGAAGATACTACAGTCGATAATCTTGTCTTTGAAGTAGATAATTTCGATGTTCATTTTATTTTTGAAGACAACGTTAAGTTTTCTTTAAAAAGTATTTTAGATGTTAAAAATATTTCTGGAAAAATTCACTTAGAAGTTAATCATAAAAATGAGATTTATTTTGGCCTTGGCATTAAATCCTTTAGCCAAAACAAATTAGATGTACTAACTGATATGATTGGAAATGACAGTAATTGTGAAGTGAAAATTAGAATCGTGGGCGAAACCAACAGCAAGATGGTCATGAAAACAAGTGGCAATTTACCCAAGAACACTAAAAACAACACGTTTGTAGAAGATGTTAAATATTTGTTTGATGAAGACTCTTATATTGAAGTCTTACCAGAGCTTTATGTTTTTTCAAACGATGTTTTAGCTAACCATAATATGAGTGTAGGTAAAATAAGTGAAGAAGAATTGTTTTATTTAGAAAGCAAAGGGTTGAATGAAACAATGGCCCAAGATATTTACCGTGAGGGATTTATAAACAGTATAAAAATGTAAAGGGGGACTAACTTATGAATAGAAACGATTTTCCTATGTTATTAAATGATTATATTTATTTAGATAATGGGGCGACAACTTTAAAACCTAAATGTGTTATTGATAAAGTGGTAGATTATTACCAAAATTATTCTGCTAATGCTCATCGAGGTGATTATGATATTTCTTTTAAAGTTGATGAAGAATATGAAAAGGCAAGAGAGAGTGTTCGTAGATTCATTAATGCGAAAGATAGAGAAAGTATTATTTTTACGAGCGGTTCTACGGAAAGCTTAAATATGATTGCTACAGGTTTTTTTAAAAAGTTTTTAGAGCCAGGAGATGAAATTTTAATTACTAAAAGTGAACATGCTTCTAATGTTTTACCTTGGTTTCGTTTACAAAATGAACTAGGTGTCGTCGTTAAATATATTCCTTTGGATGATAACCATTATGTAACGGTGGATAACTTTTTAAAAGTAGTGACACCTAAAACGAAAGTGGTTTCTTTAGCCGCTATGACAAATGTTATCGGGGATGAAAGACCTATTAAGGAAATTACTAAACTTGCTCATGAAAGAAATATTTTTGTAGTCGTAGATGGAGCCCAAAGTGTTCCTCATCAAAAAACCGATGTCACTTTATCAGATATTGATTTCCTAGCCTTTTCAGGACATAAAATGTGTGGTCCAACGGGTATTGGGGTTTTATATGGTAAAAAAGAACTTTTAGAAGAAATGGAACCTATTAATTTAGGTGGGGGCATGAATGAATCTTTTGATAGTCCAAGTGAAATATATTTAAAAGAATTACCAACGAGATTAGAAGCTGGCACCCCTCATATTGAAGCAGCGATTGGTTTAGGAGAAGCTATTAACTACTTAGAAAGTATTGGCATGGAAAAAATAAGTGCTTATGAAAAGGAATTACGTAAATATGCCTTAGATAAAATGCTTCAGATTCCTCATTTAGATATTTTGAATATAGAATCTGACGGAGGAATTATTTCCTTCAATGTCCAAGGCATTTTTAGCCAAGATGTTGCTTACTACTTAAACAAATATAAAGTTTGTGTAAGAGCTGGCAATCATTGTGCTAAGATTTTAAAAAATGAAGTTGGGGTAAAAAACAGTTTAAGAATGAGTCTTTATTTTTACAACACTAAAGAAGAAATTGATAATTTATGTGAATTATTAGAAGATATAGAAAAGATTAAGAAAGAGATGATTTAAATGGATGAAGAAACAAGAAGAGAAATAATTCTAGAACATTATATGCAACCACTTCATAAACATAAAACTGATGATACTTCTTATGAAATGGTTAATACCAATAATTCTTCTTGTATTGATAATTTAGACATTTATGTTCAAATTAAAGATAATAAAATAAATGATATTTGTTTTGAAGGAGAGGCTTGTGCTATTTCAACATCATCTACTTCCATTATGATTCGTAATCTAATCGGTAAAACGATTGATGAGGCTTTAAATTACATTGAAAACTTTGAAAATATGCTAAATGAAAAGCCATACGATGAAAATATTTTAGAAGAAGGACTTGTTTATCAAGAAATTTATAAACAAGGAAATCGTAAGCACTGTGCTTATCTTCCTTATGAAGGTATTAAAAAAGTGTTATTACACGAAAAAGAGAAGACAAAATAGCGAGTATTTTGTTTTTTCTTGCCTTTTAAAAAATTACTTATATAATATTTGTGAGGTTGGTAATAATGAATTTACAATATTTTAAACATAATTACACTTATATTACACATAATGGAGAAATAAATAATCTATCACCGCAGGCTTATCATGAAACAGATTTAATGAATTTATTTATCCTATGCTTTTTGAAAGGCTTTGTTGTTGTAGAGCATGATGGCAATTTAGATGATCCTAAAACATGGAATGTTCTAATGCAGATTCCGAGTGAAATATCTTTAGCTCAACAATCCATCGTGTTAAATATTTTAAAAAATAAAAATTATTTTCAAATTTTTAAAGTTTCAGCATGTCCTGGAGATTATTATTATGAACATTTTTCTAAGAATTGTGACGGGAGTTATTATAAACCTAGTTATCCTAACTTTCCTGAATTAGATTTATCATTACAAAATATTATTTTTAGTTCAGGTATTATAGCTACAATGAATAATCAAGTAGTTATAGATATAGAAAATTGTGATCTATTAGCAAGTTTAAAAATGTTATGTAATAGTTCCTTTTCTTCTGTAGAAGAAGGTATTTATTACATTTGGGAAAATGGTGGTTGTATTTTTTCACGTGATGACGGAAAAGCTAATAATCGAATTTGTTTATTGCCAGACGAAACAGATTATTACTCACGAATGATTTTAAGTTATTTTATTAGTCATAAAATGTTAGGCTATATAGGTTATCAAAATATGAATTATGAACTTAGCAAATTTCCAAAGTTTTTAGAAGATATTAATTTAAGTACAGAACGCGATATGACACGTGCTATTAGAAAAAACAATTTGTTGTGAAATTTGGAAAATATTAGTATAATTAGAGAGATTTAGGAAGTAGGAGGTTAATTATGAATTTACCGAATTTAAAAGAAGCTAAAAAAAGAGATGAAAAAGAAGTTTTATATATTAATCAACAATTAAGTGGTAATAATTCTTTTGCCGGGAAAAAATATTTTTTAAGAACATACGGTTGTCAAATGAATGAACACGATTCTGAAGAAATCGAAGGTATTTTAGAATATTTAGGAATGACTCCAACAGAAGAAATGGAAAGTGCAGATGTTATTGTTTTAAATACTTGTGCTATTAGAGAAAATGCCCATGATAAAGTATTTGGGTACTTAGGAAGAGTAAAACACTTAAAAAAAGAAAGACCTGATGTTATCTTAGCTATCGGAGGCTGTATGAGCCAAGAAGAAAAAATAGTTTCCGAAATAAAAGAAAGACATCCTTATGTCAATATTGTTTTTGGAACACATAATATTCATGAACTTGGTGAATATCTTTTAGATTGTGCTTCATCTAAACAAGATATTGAAGTCTTTAGTAAACAAGGAGATGTCATTGAAAACATCCGTTATAAAAGAGCTAGTCGTATCAATGCTTGGGTAAATATTATTTATGGTTGCGATAAATTTTGTACTTATTGTATAGTACCTTATACAAGAGGTAAAGAACGTTCTAGAAAATTAGAAGAAATTGTTAAAGAAGTAGAAAAGTTAAAAGAAGATGGGTATCAAGAAGTAACCTTATTAGGACAAAATGTTAATGCTTATGGTCATGATTTAAAAGAAAATGTGTTATTTTCTGATTTACTAGAAGCTGTTGCTAAAACAGGTATTCCAAGAATACGTTTTGTTACTAGTCATCCTTGGAATTTTACTGATAAAATGATTGAAGTAATTAGTAAATATGATAACATTATGCCTTATATTCATTTACCTATTCAAAGCGGTTCTTCAAGAATTTTAAAACTTATGGGCCGAAGATACACCAAAGAAGAATACTTAGAACTTTTCCATAAAATGAAAGAACAAATTCCAAATGTAGCTATTACCACAGATATTATTGTTGGTTTTCCTGGTGAAACCGAAGACGATTTTAAAGATACTTTAGACATCGTCGAAGAATGTCAATTTGATGGGGCCTATACTTTTATCTTTAGTCCAAGAGAGGGTACACCTGCTAGTCTTATGAAAGACGAGACTCCTTTAAAAGAAAAAGAAGAAAGATTATATCGTTTGAATGAAAGAGTAAATTATTATTCTAAGAAAAATAATGAAAAACTACTTGGTAAAGTCGTTTCTGTTCTTGTGCTTGGCGTAAGTGAAAAAGATAGTACAAAAGTCTATGGTTATACTGATACCATGAAACTTGTAAATATTAAAGCTCCAACAGACACGATTGGTAAAATTGTTAATGTTAAGATTACTGATGCTAAAAGTTTTAGTTTAGATGGTGAATTAGTTGTTTAAATTGCGAGAAATTGCAATTTTTTTCATGTTGATATATCTATTGCTTATCCAAAATATCTTTTATATACTTATTTTGTTTGAGAAATATTCTTTTCTTCGACAAGAAAATAGTTTGTTTTATGGTACTCTTTAAAAGAGGCAAATATGAAAAAGAAAATTTTGATAATTTTAATGGCTATTGTCGTTGGAGCAGTCCTTGCTCTTCCTACTTTATCTATGGCTTCGAAAGATAGCTCAAAAAAAGAAAATATGTTTGTATTGCAGTTAGGAATATTTAAAAATTATGATAATGCATTCGAAAAAAAGCAAAGTGTCAAAGGCTCAATTATTTATCAAAATAAAGATGTTTATTATGTGTTAGCTGGTATTTCTAAAGAGGAAACGAGTCTTTATAAAATTGAAGAGTATTTAAAAAAGGAAAATATTTCTTATTATAAAAAACAAATGATTATTTCTTATGATGCTGATAACTTAGAAAAATATAATTTACTGTTGCAAAAAACGAGTGATGTAGAGACCATTAAAACATTAAACGAAAAAGTATTGAAAGAAGTGGTGAAAAATGAGCTTTAAGATTAAAGAATTACCTGAGGAAGAAAAACCAAGAGAAAAGGCTATTTTACGAGGTGTTGAAAACTTAACAATTCCCGAGCTTATTGCCATCATTATTAAGACTGGTAGTAAAGAAGAATCGGCGAAAGACTTGGGTGTAAGACTCTATAATGAACTTGGCTGTGTAGAAGGTCTAAGAAATTTACGGCTATCTAACTTAACTCGTTTAAAGGGCATTGGAAAAACTAAAGCTATTTCATTAATGGCAGCCATTGAACTTGGTAAAAAAATAAATGTTAATAATATAACAGGTTTAAAGAAAATTCATGAAACAAAAGATGTATATTTTTATTATGGTTCTTACTTTTTATTTGAGGAACAGGAAAAATTACTTGCTCTTTTTTTAAACAGCAAAAATGAAGTTATTAAAGAGAAAATAATTTTTATGGGGACGGCTAATCAAAGTATTGTTCATCCAAGAGATATTTTTAAAGAAGCAATCTTAAACAACGCTATCAAAATAATAATTGTGCATAATCATCCTAGTGGTAATGTAACTCCTAGTTTGGAAGATAAAAAGTTTACCCAAAAGTTAAAAGAAGCAGGAGAGCTTCTTTCCATACCTATATTAGATCATATTATTATAGGGAATAATACTTATTTTAGTTTTTTAGAACAAAATCTTTTGTAAAAGATTGACTTTACATTTTTAATTTAGATATAATCTTGATGTTTTAGAAAGAAGTTTATTTATGAAGTATAAGAAAATAACCGCATGGGTTTTATTTGTTTTTTGGTTAATTTTAATTTTCTATTTTTCTAATCAACCGGGAAGTGTTAGTAGTGATTTATCCAATAATGTCTTAAAGACTATTTTAAATAATTTAGCTGTTTCTAATTTTAATATTTTGGTAAGTATTTTAAGAAAGCTAGCTCATTTTACCGAATATTTCATTTTAAGTATTTTAACTTTAAACTTATTGAAGCAATATCGTAAAGTTGAAGCTTGGGAGTTTATGCTTGTCATGCTTTTTTGCTTTTTCTATGCTTGTACCGACGAATTTCATCAATTGTTCGTTGAAAACCGTGGTTCTTCTTTTTTAGATGTTTTACTAGATTATACGGGAAGCTTACTTTATTTAACTTTAAATGGTTTTATTAGAAATTTAAAAGGAGATAAGATTGATTAAAAAATAAAATAGCATTATAATAAACCCTATAATTATTTGAGGGAGATTTATATGACAAGTGGAGATTGGAAAAAAGAATTCACGGAAGATATTAAAAAAATTGAATTTGCTTTACGTCATCCTAAGTATGCCAATTTTAAAGTTAATAATCGTTTGCAATTAATAAAATTTTTACGAAAGTTAAATAAATTATGGCCATATTTTTTTACATCCGCTTTTATTTTTGAATGTCAACATGCCTTTAAAGTAACGCCTTTTATTTTTGATGATCGTGTAGAGCCTGAGATAAAGATAGAAAAAATAAATAAAAATATTCTTGATTATCCTTATGAATTGATTTTTGAAGATTTAAAAAAAGAAGGCAAAGAATCTCTCGGAGAAAATATTTTATGGACAGGTTTTTATTTTATCAGTTTTTTCTACAGTGGTTATCTTTTAAGTTTATGGTATAGTACCCGTTATGGGGAGGCAATCGAAGGAAGCTTAACCGCGGAGATGAATTATGCTTTAGAATATCAAAAAGAACAGTATGAACTTTTAAAAGAATTATTAGAAATCAAGAAAAATGATTTACAATTATTTGAAAATAACGGCGAGGTAGAAAAGGAATTTTCTTTAAAAAGGAGAAATTCTGATGAGTAATCTATCTAAATTAAAGGGAATCAAATTGAAAGAAATGCTAAACGAAGTCGAGAAATTTCCTTTTTTATATCGGGAACTTTTAAATTTTAAAACGGATATTTCTATGGGAATAGAAATAGAAGTTGAAAAAGCAAAAGTTTATCCCTTGGCAGATTTTTTGAAAAATTATCCGGGATGGATAATGAAAAACGACACCTCTTTAACAAGAGGGATAGAAATTAATACTCCTATCATGTATAACCGTAAAAAAGATTGGCAAAATTTAAAAGAAGTTTTACAAGAGCTACAAAAAGAGAAAGTAAATCCATATATTCATGCTGGAACACATTTTCATATTGGGGTACCTATTTTAGGAAATGATCTAGAGGCTTGGCAAAATTTTTTATTGATGTATGCTCATTATGAAGATATTATGACTCGCTTTTTTTATGGAGAACGTGTAAAAGAAAGAATGACTTTTAAAGAATATAGTAGTCCTATCGCGCCACTATTAAGTAACTCAGTAGATAAAATAATTACTTTACCTTTTGTTGGAAAAGTTATGTCTTTTTTTCCTTATACTCACGGAAATGCTCTTTGTTTATACAATGTTATGTTTGATGCTTTAAATACTAATAAAGTGCGTAATACAATTGAGTTTAGAAGTCCAAATGGAACGATAAATGAAGTGATATGTCAAAATAATGTAAATACAGGTGTTTGTTTTTTACAGGCTGCTAAAACGGGTAAGGTAGATCGAGAATATTTAGAATATCAACTAAAAACGCACCCTGTAACAGAAGCGAAAACCTTATTATATCGTTATATTAATTTAAGCAAAGCTTTAGAATTTTGTGATTTAGTGTTCGAAGAAGATATTGATAAAATGTATTTTTTGAAACAATACTTAAAAGATTATCAAGAAAATAGAGGAACTTTTTTAGAAAGAAAAATCAAATTTTAGCATAAACTTTAACGGGTGAGATCAATGTTTTTTGATAATATACACACACGTATAAGATTTTTCTTTTTATTAATTTTTTGTTTGTTATTTATTATTATTTGTCGAGTCTTTTATATCCAAGTTTTCTCTTATGATAAGCTAAGTTCTTTAGCGGAAAGTTTATGGAGTAGAAAACTTCCTATCGGGGCTGATCGGGGAGAAATTTATGACCGAAAGGGGCGTGTTTTAGCTACAAATCTTACGACAACTTCATTGGTGCTTATTCCTAATCAAATAAAAAATCCGGAAGAAGTAGCGAAAAAACTAAGTGAAATTTTAAATAGTGATTATAATGATATGCTCGCTCATGTTGCAAAAAAGACAAGTATTGAAAGAGTTCATCCGGAGGGAAGACAACTCTCTTATGATATTGCTTCTAAAATTGAAGAACTTCATTTTGACGGCGTTTATTTGGTAAAAGAAAGTAAGAGATATTATCCCTATGGTACGGTTTTATCCCATGTCTTAGGTTATGTTGGCATTGATAATCAAGGGCTATCTGGTTTAGAGCTTACTTATGATAAATATTTAACAGGTGAAAATGGCGCTATAAAATATTTTTCGGATGGTAAAGGAAATCGTTTGGAGTTATCTGAAGTTTATGAAGAACCTCAAAATGGTGTCAACTTGACACTTACTATTGACCTTGATTTACAGCTGGCTGCCGAAAGAGAACTGGATAATGCAGTGATGAAATATAATCCGGAACATGCGATTGCTCTAGCGATGGACCCAAATACGGGAGAAGTTTTAGCTATGGCTTCACGTCCTAATTTTGATTCGAATAATTATCAAGATTATGACACGACCACGATTAACCGTAATTTACCTATTTGGATGACTTACGAACCTGGTTCTACTTTTAAAATAATGACGCTTGCTTCTTCCTTAGAAGAAAAGACTGTGAATTTATTTGAAGATACTTATTATGATTCCGGTTCTGTTTCGATAGATGGGGCAACCATCCATTGTTGGAAAAGTGGGGGTCATGGAGCCCAGACTTATTTAAACGTGGTTGAAAATAGCTGTAACCCAGGCTTTGTCTCACTCGGAAATAAGCTCGGAGTTGATAAATTAATGTCTTATATTAATAAGTTTGGCTTCGGGGAAAAAACAGGTATTGATTTAAATGGGGAATCAAGTGGTATTTTGTTTAATCCGAGCCGAATGGGACCAGTTGAACTTGCCACAACAAGTTTTGGTCAAGGCATCAGTGTTACCCCAATTCAACAAGTTACCGCGGTTTCAGCAGTTATTAATAATGGCTATTTATACCAGCCATACATTGTAAAAAGCTTAGAAGAACCGGAAACCCAATCTATTGTTAAATTAAATGAACCCGTTTTAAGACGAAGAGTCATTAGTGAAGAAAGTAGTAAACTCGCTCGTTTTGCCTTAGAAAGCGTTGTGGCTAATGGTTCAGGTAGAAATGCTTATATTGAAAACTACCGGGTAGGTGGTAAAACAGGAACCGCCCAAAAAGTGGAAGATGGTCATTATTTAGATGGTAACTATATCTTATCGTTTGTTGGTTTTATGCCTGCCGATGACCCTAAGATAGTTGTTTATGTCGCTATTGATAACCCGAAAGGAGTCACTCAGTATGGTGGAGTCGTGGCAGCTCCTATTGCTAAATCTATTTTAGAAACCGCTATCTCGGTTTTAAATATTGAAAGTTCTGACGAAGTCATGCCAAGAGAATACAATTGGAACGATACCAAATATTATAAAATTCCGGATGTTGTTGGACAAACTAAGGAAGAAGCAAAAAAAAGTTTACAAGGCTTTCAAATAGAATATTCAGGGGAAGGAGAACATGTTTTGTATCAAAGTCCTAGTGGTAATTCTTATGTTAAAGAAAATGGAACAGTCTCTTTAATGCTTGGCTAAGTGTCTAATTATGTCAAGATAATTGTAAAAAAAAACGTCTTTTATAATTTTAGTGTATAATACGGGTAGGTAGGTGATTTTATATGCTTATTCTTGCAAAAACAGCGTTAGCAATGATGTTAGGTTTTATTTTTGCAATTATAACCGGAATTATTGCAATTCCTTTATTAAAAAAGATAAATTTTAGACAACATGTCAGCCAAGTAATTGGTGAAAGACATTTGAAAAAAGAGGGAACTCCCACAATGGGCGGCATTATCTTTATTATCCCCGTACTATTAACTCTTTTCCTTCTTTACTTAAGAGGCAGTATTGAGTTAAATCACAATTTAATTATTTTACTCTTTGTTTTCTTAGCGTATGCTTTCTTAGGTTTTATTGATGATTGGTTAAAAGTAAAATATCATAATAATCAAGGTTTACGCATTTCTACTAAATTTTTAATTCAAATGGTGATTGCCCTTATTTTCTTTTATATCTTTATGAAAAATGGTGGAGAACCTGTTTTAAAAATTTCATCTTTAAATCTTATTTTACCGATGGGATGGACCTTTGGCTTATTTATTTTATTCTTACTGGTCGGAACAAGTAATGCCGTTAATATCACGGACGGTTTAGATGGCCTTTGTGGGGGATTATCGATGATTGCCTTTGTCGCATTTGGTATCATCACTTGGAATACCACTTGGATGGAAGGATATCAAGAAGTTGCTATTTTCTGTTTTGTATTAGTTGGAGCTTTACTTGGTTTCTTACTTTTCAACTCCAATCCTGCTAAAGTATTCATGGGAGACTTAGGAAGCTTATCTTTAGGCGCTGCGATGGCGACAGTGGCTATTATTACAAGACATGAACTTTCTTTAGCTTTAATTGGCGGTGTCTTTGTCGTAGAAACCTTATCTTCTATGATTCAAATTATAGCTATTCGTAAATTTCATCGTAAAGTATTTAAAATGGCGCCTTTACATCACCATTTTGAACAACTAGGTTACAGTGAAACTGATATTGTTAAAGCATTCTATGTGGTTGGTTTAATTCTTGCTATGGCAGCCATTACCTATGGTGTTTGGTTATAAAGCATTCGAAAAAGAGTGCTTTTTTTTCTTTTTCCTAGTAATTTAAGAAAATAACTGTTAATATAAGAAAAGGTGATAGTAATGAAAGAAAGTAAAATTAAAGACTTATTTGAATATCCTAAAACTATTTATGTTTTTGATGTGGATGGCGTTTTAGCAAGACTAGAACTTGGTGAATATACCCATTATTTTTACAATGATGAAATGTGGGAAAAAGCTTTACAAAACCACAATTTCTATGATGAAATGCGTCCAATTATTAGTATGCAAGATTTTATCCAAAAAAGAAATAAAGAACATATTTATGTTGCTACAAGGGTTTATAACGAGGTAGAATACGAACAAAAAATATCTTTTTTAGAAAAACATTATGGCATTTTAAAAGATCATGTTTACCTTGTTTATAATAATGATGAAAAGTTAGATGTTATGAATAAAATTAAAGAATTAAACCCTAACTTAGAAGATAAATATTTTGTAATGATTGATGATACGGTTGAAGTTTTGAATCATATTATGGATAATTCTAACTTTAGTACGGTTCATATTAGTAGTTTCTTACAATAGTTTGAAACTTTTTTTCATTTTAAGACTCTTATTTAGTGAAGGGTGAAAAATATGCAAGAATTTAATGAATTTTATGAACAAACCTATGTAAAGTTTTATCGCTTTATTATTTTAAATATTCCTAATATTTCTAATACCGATGATATTTTACAAGAAGCTTATTTAAAAATGTTTAAGATTTTAAAGAAAAAGAAAATCGTAGATAAAGAAGCTTATCTTTATAAAGTAGGGTGGAATCTTATTAAAAAAGAATTTAAACTAAAGGATAGTTTACCACTTAATGAAGAATTAGGTTTATGTACCAATAACACTTATGATGGGGTTTTACAAAAAATGGATTTAGAAACCATTTATAATTATCTAAAAACTAAAGATATTTTAGTACAAAAAGCTTTTTATCTTTATTATTATGGACTTAGTTTAGAAGCAATTGCTACTACCTTAAATATTTCTTTATCGAAAGTGAAAAATGATATTTATAGAACCCTTAAAGAATTGAAAGGAGTTTTACAATGAAAAATTCACAAAGTCAAAATTATCAAATGATTATGAAGAAAAAACATAAAAAAGAACATCTTCAAAATGGAGTGTTAAGTAGTGCTGTGCTTGTTTTGGTTATTGGTTTATTATTTTTCTATAAAGTAGAGAAAAACTATTTTGGAGATAAGATTGTTTGGAATGAAGGAAGTGTAGCTGTAAAAAACACCGGAATGGTAGATACAACTACTCGCTTTGAAGAAAATTTGAACGAAGAAGAAAATGAAGAATTTAATCGTTTATTAAATAATTATAAAAGTGAATCAAATGATTTTATAAGAGGGCAATTAATAGATATTTCAAAACATCAATTGAAAATTTATCAACTTATTAATAATGATTATTATAATAATTATTATGATGAACAGGCTTTTAAATTAAGCATTACTATTTCTAATGAAAAAATAGATGGAATTTCTTTTGGCTGTATGACATTTGATTTTAATATTTCTTCTTCAATTAATAGAGAATCTTCTTTGATAAATGGTCATTCTCTTATTTTAACGAAAGGTTATACTAGAACAGGTAGTGAAATTTATTACCAAGCGAGATTTAATTATCAAGATTGGTGGTATATTATTACTTCTAAAGACGAAGAAAAAATACTTTCCATTGTGAAAAGTATTTTAACGTCCTAATTATTTTTCAATATAAAAAGCATAATATTCATCAAAAGTAATATCTTCATCATGCATTGTTTTAGCGGCTTCTAAACCAACATAACGCCAATGCCATGATTCAGGATTATAGCCTGTTAAATAAGTTTTTCCTTCTGGGTATCTTTCAATAAAACCATATTTATAAGCATTTTCTTTTAACCATTCATAAGCTTTACTGTCTGTAAAACTATCGGCTAAGGGTTCTGTTTTACTGGTCATATCAATAACTAAACCGGTTTGATGTTCAGAGTGTCCGGGACGAGCGGCTGTTTCATCAGCTTTTCTTTCACCCCAGGTAGATACCCGGTAGTCATAAATTTCTTTTTGACTTTCATAATCTCGGTAACTAGAGGTTACCATCAGATAAAATCCCTGGTCATTGGCTGCTTGCCATAATTCTAAAAATTTGTCATAGGCATAATCTATAAGTTTATTTTTACCTTCCTCGTCATAAGCATAAGTTAGATCAATATTTTTTAAATTTTCGGGTGTATAAGTTTCACTTAAAGCGTAAAATTTATTGACGTTCATGAGCATACCTAAATCTTCGTTGGTATTAAGTTCTAGTTGATACCATTTATGATTTGCATGAACATTCACAATAGAAATTACTTTGGCATAATCGGTTTCATTATTTTTATTGATATATTCTTTGTAGTCTTCTAAGTTTTTTTCTAAGAAATATTTTTGTTCTAAAAGACTAATAATCTTATCATCTTTATTATTATCAATCAGTTTTTGCTGTTCTGTTTCACTAAGTTTTGCAAAAATAGTTTTGGTATCTTCTAAACTATAGCCTTTTTCTAAAAGTTTGTATTCATTTGTTTGTTTATATTGATAGTCGTTATAATAGTTGATACCAAGAAGAATACCCACTATTAAAAAGACAATAAAGGCGCCAAAATAATAAACTTTTTTCTTTAATTTTAATCGCTTTTTCTTTTTCATATCAAAGCCTCATTTCTAGCTTCATTATAGCAATTTTCCTTGCTATTTTCCATCATTTGTTGTAACATTTACTTAAGAGTAGTAAAGGATAGGTGGTACAATGAACGAAAAAGGAAAAGAAATACTTGCAAAGTGTCCTAATTTTAATCGTATTGTCAATTTTGACTATGCGAAAGACGACCAAATTACTGCAAAACTAATAACGGTTTACCGTGACTATATATTTAAAATTAATTTAGAAGATGAAAGTGAAGTAAAAAGCGTCACTGAAATTGATTATGTTTTAGGAAGATATATTGATGACTATCAATTTAGAAGAGAACTACGATGTGAGATAGTTCATGTCAAAATTAAGAAAGGTTTGTCTTTCTTTGAAAGCTTAAAAGCTATTGTTTATAGCATTTTACATATTTTTGATAATTATTTAGAAAATTCAACCCGGAGAATATCCATAGCAAGATGGATTTAGACTTGTTTCTTAAAATAAATTTTGGTATAATCACTTTTGTCGGAGGTAGCATATGAAAGTTTACAAGAAAAATTTACCAGATGGTATTAAAAAAATGTTTGCTTTAGAAAAAGGCGTAAAAGTTAAATATTTAAATAAAAAATACTATGACAAGAAAAAAACAAAATAAGACTTGCATGACAGGAAATATTTTGTTATAATCATCTTGTTCTTTTGGCGGGATAGCTCAGCTGGCTAGAGCGACCGGTTCATACCCGGTAGGTCGGGAGTTCAAGTCTCTCTCCCGCTACCAAAAAGATAGTAACTTGATTATTTCAAGTTTATATGAGTCATTATCCTCGGATAGTGGCTTTTTTTATAAAAATAAGTAAAGAAAGATGGAATTTTATGGGAAAGATAGAAGGTAAGATTCGAAATGTTATTTTTAATAGTGAGTCGGGTTTTTTAGTCGCTGTTTTCAGAGTTAAAAAAGCTCATGACGAACTTTTAAAAGAGTTAGAAGGTAAAAGTATTACTATAACAGGTATGATGGCGGAACAAAATACAGAAGATACTTATGTTTTAGAAGGTAGCTATATTCGTCATGAAAGATATGGAATGCAATTTTCTTTTCAAACTTATGAAAAAAAATTACCTGAAGGAAAAGATGGTGTCATTGATTTTCTAGCCAGTCCTTTAATTAAAGGCTGTGGTATTAAAACCGCGGAACAAATTGTCGCTACTTTAGGAGAAGATGCCTTAAAACTTATTAAAGAAAATAAAGAAAATTTATTTTTAGTGCCTGGCATGACTCCTAAAAAATGTGAAGCAATTTATATAAGTGTTTTATCTTATTCTGAAGTCGATGATACGATTATTAAATTAAAAAATTTAGGCTTTTCCATGAATGAAGCTACTAAACTTATTAAACATTATCAAGACAAAACCATGGTTTTTGTCGAACAGAATCTTTACCTTTTTAAAGAATTTATTCCTTTTAATAAATTAGATGCTATTTATTTAAAAATTCATGAGGCCGATGATGCTTTACGTATTAAAGAATGCTTAAAAGAAGCGATGGAAAGACAAAGTAGAGAAAGTGGAGATGCTTACTACTATTTAGATGAAATAAAAGAAAAAGTAAAAAAAGAATTTCAAATTCTTTTAGAGGATGATACTTTAGAAAAATATTTAGATGAATTAGTAAATAGTAAAGATGTTATCATTGAAGAAGATAATATTTATTTAAAAAAATATTATGATATGGAATGTGATATTGCTCATATTTTAAAAAGAATGAGTACATATCCTAAGAAAAGTATTAAAGGATTAAAAGAAAAATTAGGCTATTTAGAAGATGTTTTAGAGGTAAAGTATAATAAAGATCAAGAAACCGCGATTATGACGGCTTTACAAAATCCTGTTTCGATTATTTCGGGAGGTCCAGGTACTGGTAAAACAACTATTGTAAATGCTATTACGAGACTATTTATTGAAGTATATAAACTTTCTCCTTTAGAAGTTTCTAGCCAAATAGCTCTTTTAGCCCCGACGGGAAGAGCGGCTAAAAAACTTTCGACAAGCACCCATTTACCCGCTTCTACCATTCATCGATATTTAAAATGGAATAAAGATACGAATGATTTTCAAATTAACGAATATAATAAAAATTATCAAAAACTCATTATTGTTGATGAAACTAGTATGATTGATGAATATTTATTTGTTTCTTTATTAAAAGGTATACCCGAATCAAGTCAAATTGTTTTTGTTGGGGATACTTTTCAACTTCCAAGTGTGGGAGCTGGTTTGATTTTAAATGATTTAGTTACTTCTCAACTTTTTCCTTATACATCCTTAGATATGATTTATAGACAAAGTGAGAATTCTTATATTCCTATTTTAGCCAAAGAAATTAAAGAAAAGAATTTAAGTGAATCTTTTTTGGAAAAGAAAGATGACTATAATTTTCTTCCTTGTGAAGCAAAGAATTTAAAAGAAATGATAAGACAAATTATTTTAAGAAGTCAAAGTAAAGGTTTAAAAGTCGAAGATGTTCAAATTCTGGCCCCTATGTATAAGGGAGAAAATGGCATTGATAATTTAAATGTCTTATTGCAAGAGCTTTTTAATCCTCACGACGAGACTAAAAAGGAATTAAAATACTTTGATGTTGTTTACAGGGAAAAAGACAAAGTTTTACAACTTATCAATAATCCGGATTGCAATGTTTATAATGGCGATATTGGTTATATTGATTCTATTAAAGAAGTAGATAATCCTTATAAACATAATGAGGTTACGATTGATTTTGATGGTAATAAAGTCGTGTATAAAACAGAAGACTTACAAAGTATTAAACATGCTTATGCCATGACGATTCATAAAAGTCAAGGTAGCGAATTTCCTCATGTTATTTTACCAGTTACCAAAAATTACTATAAAATGCTTTACAATAAACTCATTTACACAGGAGTATCAAGAGCTAAAAAAAGTCTCGTGATTATTGGTGAAAAAGAAGCTTTCATGATGAGTGTTTATAATGATTATGCCACAAATCGTAAAACAGGCTTAAAAGAAAAGTTGATGTATAATTTCAAAGTTTAAAACCATATTAAACTTGAGGTGAAGAAAATGAAAAATATGTTAACAGGCGTATTAATAGGTATGACGGCTGGCATGGGTGTATCTGCCTATTGTCTTTCTAATCCATCTGTTTCTAGAAAAACTAACAAAATGCTTAATAAAGCAATGGATAACGCGAATATGATGATGGATGATGTGAAAAGAAAAATGCGTTAAAGGCTCAAAAAGCCTTTTTTTCATTCTAAAAAATTTTAATGGTTTCAAAATTATCCTTGATTTACCTAGGTAAAACATATATAATTTTAATAGAGTAGAATACGAGGGAAGAATATGAAATTAAGATATAAGATAAGCTTGGTGGTAGTAGCTTTTTTAATCATAGCGAGTTTGTTTTTAGTTCAAAGTTATGCTTTATGGTTAACAACATATGAAGGACAAGAAAACATTTTAAGTGTTGGTTGTTTTGATGTTGCCTTAGAAGAACTTTCAAAACCAATTTCTTTAAATAATACTTATCCAATGAGTGATCAAAAAGGGTTAACCCAAACACCATATAAATTTACAATAAAAAACACTTGTAATACTTCAGCAGATTATGTTATTACTTTAAACACTTTAAAAACCGCAACTATAGATAAAAGTAAGATTAAATTTGCTTTTACAACCGGAACTAATGTTCCAACCAGTGGTGTAAACTTAGGAACTTATGCTTCCGTAGCCTCTAATATAAATACTGATTTAGCTTATTTACAAACTGCTAATATTTTAGGAGATACTTTAAATGAATCTATTATCCTTCAAAAAGGCACTTTAAAAAATGAAAATGATACCGCAACCTTTAACCTTTATTTATGGATAGATGAAACTGCAGGAAATGAAGTACAAGGTCAAAAGTTTTTAGCCAGTGTTAATGTACTTGCTAATGCAACTACAGTAGAACCAACAGCAACTGAAACAATTACAACATTAGTAAGTGGGGCAGACACTTCATCAACAGATGTCTATACGGTTCCAGATAAAACAAGTGATAGTTGTACTTATACTTTAGCCTATGATGGCACAAGTGATAACAATTTAAGATATGTTGGGGCAAATCCTTGCAACTATGTCAAAATAGATGATGAATACTGGCGTATTATAGGTCTTATGAATAATATAGATGATGGCACAGGAAAAAAAGAAACAAGAATAAAATTGATAAGAAATGAGTCAATAGGAGAATATTCATGGGATATTTCAGAGTCATCAGAAAATCATAGTTATGGTGTCAATGAATGGAGCCAGGCTGACCTAATGAAACTTTTAAATCCAGGCTATGAAAGTGAAAGTGTTGGTGGTTCGTTATACTACAATGGTAAATCTGGCTATTGTTACAATCTTTCAATTTATGATTTAGCCTCTTGCAATTTTACAAGTAGTGGCTTAAAAGGAACTTTAAAAGCATTGATTGACGATGTTGTATGGAACACGGGAACAAATGGTACAAATTCTTGGAAATCCGCAAGTAATGGATTAGCAAGTCATTTTTATAGTTACGAAAGAAGTAGCAATAATGGAAAAATATGTACGTCCGGCAATAGTTGTAATGATACAGTAGAAAGAACAACGACATGGAAAGGTAAAATTGGTTTAATGTATCCAAGCGATTACGGTTATGCCACGAGTGGCGGAAGTACAAGCACCCGCACAAGTTGCTTAAATAAAGAGCTATATAACTGGGCCAGTGCAAGTGATTGTAAAAATAATGATTGGCTTTATAATTCAAGCAATAAGCAATGGACAATTTCTCCGGCCGCGGACTCTTCGTATGCTATCGTTGCGTTCGATGTCTACACTGCCGGCAATGTCCAAGGCGACGATGTGCACTATGCTGGTGTGGTCCGGCCTTCGGTATATCTGATACCCTCTACGTCGATTTTAGGCGGTGAAGGAACACCTGAAAATCCATACGAAATTGGGTAGCGTGAATGATGGAGGCTCGCCGCTCTCGGTTTATGACCAGCCGAGCCCGATGAAAGAAAAGAACAATTAGGAAGACTTCAGCCGTAAGATAAAGCTTCAGTTCAAGTCCAAACTTCTTAAACAAAGAGAAGTTTGGACAAAGTCTTTGTGATAGTAAATGAGTCGTATTAATAGATATAAGGACGGTGTAGAATGTGGTGTGTAAATTCTTAAATGAATTGCATGCCATATTTTTTTATGGCTTAAAAATCCGTGAATAGTAACTAAGCAATTTAAAATATCTCTTTTATTTGATGATTAGATAGTTTTATGTTATTTTTATTATGAAAGATGGTGCTATGAATGAATATTAATTTAAATGATTTAGGAATGTTATTAGAAGATTTTGACAGTGATGAGTTTAAAGATAAGGTTACAAAAGAATTTTTGACAGTAAAAAAGCCTGAAGGAACTTTTAAGGATATGTTTGATTGTTTAACAAAAGATAATCAAAATGATTTATTTAGTAATTATTGTTTAAGAGGTAATAATAAAACTGTTAAAAGTTTAACAGAAAAAGTTTTAGAAAAGGCTCGTGAGTGTTTTCTAGAAATGAGTTCTAATCAATTATATATATTTAATGAAATAGAGGAAAAAGGTTATTCTGATAAATTAGAGTTAAATATTTTAAATCAAGGCATTATATTTGTTTATGAAGAAAATGGTTTAAAAGTAACTGCCCCTACGGAGATTATAAAACTGTTTAAAAAAGATGTTTCTTTAAAGAAGAAAAAAGAGATTGAAAAAAATAGTATAGAAGAGATTATTACTTTATTAAGTTTAGTTTATGGTTTTCTTTCTTTAGATATTTTAAAATATTATTTAGATGATTTTTACTGTATTAAAATATCTGAAAAGAATCTTATTAAATTTATAAAAGAAAATTATGGGAAAGAATATTTGTTAGAATATAACAATAAAGAATATTATGTTGATTCTTCTTTAGAAAGACCTGATGATTTATCTTTTTTAAAAGATTTAAATCCTGTTATTTTAACTTTAGGTAAATTAGAAAGTTATTATATAAAATTGATAAACTTTTTTTCTTCTCTTAGTATGGTATCACCTAAAATAGGGGAAGTATCTACAATGTCTTTAATGTTTAAATTATTACTTAAACCTGATTCTATAAATACATTAACTGATGATTTAACTAAAGAGTTTAAGTTAACGAAAAAGGAAAACAAAAAATTAGTAGAAGTATTAAACTTATTTTATAAAGAGTTAAGATATTTTTCTTTAGGGGGTAGAACGGAAGATGAAGCCTTTGCTTTAAATTTTGTTTTAAAAGAAAAGCCTATTAAAGATACTTTAGATTCTTATTTACAAGGTTTACCTAAAGATGTTTATGAAAAGTTATTATATTTTAATGGTGTTAAAGATTTAGATAAATTAAAAGATGAAATCGAAGATTCTTTTAAAGAAGCTATTTATGAATATTTTTATAATTATTCTGATGTTTTAATTGCTTTAAAGAAAAAAGATAAAAAGTATAAAAGTGATATTAATTTACAATTACTTTTAAATGGTTATCTTTATCTTTATGAAAAAGATAAAGAATTATATATAGGTATTCCAAAAGAAATTGAAAATATTATGAAAAAAATTGAACCAGATGATATGAGATGGCGAAAATTAAAAAGTTTTGATATTTTAGATGATAATGATTGGTTATCTTTTAATTAGTTGTTTAGATGGACTTTTAATAAGTTCATTTTTTTTGGATGTCATTATGATATTTATATGGTACAATATTATTACAGTTTTGGATTTATATCTTGTCAATAAATAAGAATATATGATATGATGTTTTCGGCTTAAAAACGTGTATGTAGTAAGGTGTGGTAGAATGAATAATCAAGCAGATACGATAGATTTAAATAGAGATAAAACACTAACTTCTTCTTTAAATAGAACCATGTATTTTTTTGTTAAAAGATTATTTGATGTTTTAATGGCTATTATAGGAATTATTGCTATGATTCCAATAGCGTTAATTGTTAAAGTTTCTTATATGTTAACGGGTGATTTTGACAGTATTTTTTATAAACAAAAAAGAATAGGTAAAAATGGAAAAATTATTTATATTTATAAATTTAGAAGTATGATTCCTAATGCTGATGAAGTATTAAAAGAATTATTGAAAAAGCCAAAATATAAAAAAGAGTGGCAAAAGAATCAAAAACTTGAAAATGATCCTAGAATTACTAAAGCTGGAAAGATATTGCGTAAAACTTCACTCGATGAAATGCCCCAATTCATTGCGGTTTTTAAAGGTGATATGTCTTTAATCGGACCAAGACCACTTGTAGAAGGTGAACTTGATGCTCATAATGGTAATCACCAAATATATGAAGCAGTAAAACCTGGTATAACTGGTTGGTGGGCAAGTCATGGCCGTTCAGATACAACATATGAAGAGCGACTAGAACTTGAGTATTTTTACGTAAATAATTGCTCATTAAAATTGGATATAAAATGTATTATTGCAACTATTATGGCTGTTATTTTTAAAAAGGGTGCAAAATAAAGCATTTTCAATCATTGTAGTACTGATTTTTTAGGGAAGGTGATGTTATGGATAATAAACCAATAAGAGTTGCTCAGATTATTGGCAAGTGGCTTGGCGGTGGAGTAGAATCTGTTGTTATGAATTATTATAGACATATTGATAGAAGTAAAATACAATTTAATTTTATATGTGATGAAGATTCTACAAATATTCCTTATGAAGAGATAGAAAAATTAGGTGGTAAAGTTATACTAATACCACCTTATCAAAAAATATTTAAATATCATAAAAAGTTAAAGAAAATTTTAAAAGAAGGAAATTATAAAATAGTTCATTCTCATATTAACACGTTATCAGTTTTTAGTTTATTTGCGGCAAAGTGTGCTGGAGTTCCAGTAAGAATAGCCCATAGTCATAGTACAACTAACAAAAAAGAGAAAAAGAAAAATTTGGTGAAACAAATATTAAGACCATTTAGCAAAGTATTTGCAACAGATTATATGGCATGTACTGAACATGCTGGTAGATGGTTATTTGGCAATAAAGAATATGACAATGGTAATGTTTATCTTTTAAACAATGCTATTGATTTAGATAAATTTAAATATGATGAAAAATTAAGAAAAGAAAAAAGAAAAGAATTAAACATTAAAGAAGATACATTAGTTATTGGTCATGTAGGAAGATTTGTTGAACAGAAAAATCATAGATTTTTAATTGATATATTTAATGAGGTACATAAGCAAAATAAAAATTCTGTTTTATTATTAATAGGTCAAGGACCTTTAATGGATGAAATGAAACAAAAAGTTGATTCACTTGGTATATCAGACTCAGTAAAATTTTTAGGCCAAAGAAAAGATGTTTCTGAATTGTATAATGCAATGGATTTATTTTTATTTCCATCTTTATATGAAGGATTAGGTATGGTACTAATTGAAGCACAAGCAAATGGATTACCATGTATAGCTTCAACAGAAGTACCTAAAATTGCTGATATATCTAATAATGTTCAATTTTATAATTTGAATGATTCAATCGATATATGGTTGAAAAATTCTGACATCAAAAGATTTAAATTTATACGAAAAAATTGTATTTACGATATAAAAAAAGAGGCTGAAAAACTAGAAAAATATTATGCGAAAATAGGGAGGTGTAAAAGGCTATGAAAAATATATGCTTGTATAGTGAAAAATGGACTAGTGGTGGAATTGAATCATTTTTAGTGAATTTAGTTGAGTTATTATCAAAAAAATATAAGTTTACTATAGTTACATCTCAAAAAGAAACAGATATTTACGACGAAAGATTAAAAAATAATAATTGTAAAGTAATTACAATGAATAAATCTGTTATTAGAAATCCAATCAAGAGAACTTTATTTTCTATAATAAATTTTAAAAAAACAATAAAAAATGGTAATTATGATATAGTCCATATTAATATGTATAACAGTATGGGATTATTTTATGCTTATTTGATAAAAAAATTAGATTTAAAAATTATATGTCATGCACATAATACAGGAATAGACAATGATAAATTTTATTTGAAGAGACTAGTTAATTTTTTGGTAAAGAAATTATTTACCAAAAAAAATTATATATATTTAGCTTGTTCCCATGATGCAGCAGCCTTTTGTTTCAAAGAAAAGTTGCAAAAATTAAAAATTATTAATAATGGCATTGAAACAGAAAAGTTTATATTTAATTTGAATAAAAGGAAAAAAATTAGAAAAGAACTCAATATTGCAGAAAATGATATTGTTGTGGGTCACGTAGGAAGATTTGTTTTACAAAAGAACCACGTATTTTTAGTTGATATTTTTAAAGAATTTTTGAAAATGGAACCCAATTCTAAATTAATACTAATAGGTACTGGTGAAACAAAAGACGATATAATGAAAAAACTTTCAGAATTAAAAATTGAAAAAAATACGATTATTTTAGAAAATGTAAAAAATGTTAATGAATATCTGCAAGCATTTGATTTATTTTTATTTCCATCATTGTATGAAGGACTTGGAATTGTTTTGATTGAAGCACAGGCTGCTGGCTTGAAGTGCTTTGCATCAGATACAGTTCCTAAAGATGCGAAAATAAGTGAAAATTTAATTTTTGTTAGTCTTTCTTCTTCGGCAAAACAATGGGCTAATATTATGAAGGATAATCTTGATTATAAACGATTGAATATGTTAAATATAGTTAAAAGTAACAACTTTGATAGAAATTCAATCATGAAAAATATGGAGGAAATATATGAATGATAATTTGATTTCAATTATTATACCGGTTTATAATGTTGAAAAATACCTGAAAAAATGTATAAATAGTGTTATAAGCCAATCATATAAAAATATAGAAATATTATTAGTTGACGATGGCTCCACAGACAAAAGTGGAACTATTTTAGATGAATATGCAAAAAAAGATGCTAGAATTAAGGTATATCATAAGAAAAATGAGGGATTATCTTCTGCACGAAATTATGGCCTAAAAAAATGTAAAGGAATGTATGTATGTTTTGTCGATAGTGACGACTTTGTTTCAAAATATATGTTTGAAAATTTATTAAACAATTTATTAGAAACAAAATCTGATATTTCAATTTGTGGAATTAAGTGTTTCTACGATGGTGACACAATCAGTGAAAAATTCACTCATGAATATTTTGTGTACAATAATAAAGAAGCCTTGCTTAAAATGATAGATTATAAATCTGGAGTATCACCAAATGCTGTCAATAAAATGTATAAAAGAACATTATTTACTAATGATTGCTTATACCCTATTGGAAAACTATATGAAGATATGGGAGTGACTGCAAGGCTATTTAATAAATGCAATAGAATTGTTTATACACCAGATTGCTATTATTATTATTTGCAACGGAGAGATTCAATTACAAATCAATTATTTAAGGAGAAAGATTTAGATCATATATATATGAGTAAGCTTCTGTATAATTTTATTTGTGAAAATGTTAAATCAATAAAGAATGAATACTATGTTTATCATATTCTTAATGAAATTTCATGCTGTAACAAAATATTTGTTTCAAAGCAAAAATGTTATAAAAATGTTATAGACCAAACAAAACATGATATTAAACATAATCTTAAATTAATTTTAATTTCGAAAATTTATAGTTTTCGAAAAAAAATGCAAATTATTTGTATGGGATATTTTCCAAATGTTTACCAAAAAATATATCTAATAAATTATAATAAAAAAAAGGAAAAGACAAATGAAAAAAAATGAAATGTTTATAAATTTTATGTCGATTTTTGGCAGTTTATTGATAGTTTTACTTAATAATGTTGTAGATTATAATATTAAAATGAGATTACTTTTATTTTTTTTATATTTTTGCTTTATAATAATTGTTTCTGTTGTAAGAATGAAAGAAATAAAAAATTGCTTTTTTAATATTAATTTTATTTATGGTTGTGTTTTCTTTGCTTATTCATTTATTGGACCATTAATTTTTGTTCTGGATAATTATTCACCAAGATATTATTACTTCAATTATAATACCATGACAATGAATCAAGCATTAAAAATATATATAAATATATACAGCATTTTTAATATACTTTCATTTGCTTTTAATAAAATTAAAGTTGTTGATATAAAAACTAGAGTTGAGAATTTGAAAATTAAAACTTTGAATTTAAATAATACCCTGACAATTTATGATTTTATTGCATTATTTTCGACATTATATTGCTTAGTTAAACTGATTTTATGTGGAACATCATTTTTTAGTTTATCAACTTTGCAAAAAAGAGATGTTTTGAATAGTGGTATAAGTCATTATATAAATTTATATGTAATTGTGTATTCATTATTTTTGGTATTACCTTTCTTATTTAAAAACCAAAAAAAGAATTTTGCATTCTATACTAGGATAGTTAATATTGCAGTTTATTGGTGTATTTTCTTGACATGTGAAAGAAGTGTTTTTGTAGCATTTCTTATAGGTTTTATAATGCTTTTTGCAACTAAAGTGAATAAAATCAAACTTAAACATATTTTGATTATTTCTTTTCTTTTTATAATGTTTTTATATACTGCAGCAATTAGGGAAGATATTTCTTTTTCTAATCATACAATTAACGATGTATTATATAGTTCAACTACAGAATATTATTGTACATTTACAATTACAAATGCTTTATTGAATTATAATGAAAAATTAAATTATGGTAAAACCTATTATTATGATTCTTTTACGAAATTATTTCCGTCATTCATTTTAAAAAATAAGCCGAAAGATTTGTCACAGCAATTTAAAGAAAAGAATAATTTGAATGTTGGTTTTGCATTTAATCCGGTTGCAGAAGGAATTATTAATTTTGGCATTTTGGGAGCAACGATTTTTGTACCAATACTTATGTTTGTGATAACATTAATTGCAGAAAAGTTTGGAAAAAAGAACATATTATATTATATAATTGTTGCATGTTATTCCTTATATTATTGTCGTGGGGCATTCTCTAATTTCTTTTTTGATATTCTTTTTTGCTATACAACAATCTTTTGTATTTATAAAATAAAATTATTTAGGAGGTAAAATGAAAAAAGTAGGTTTAATAACATATCATAAATCTTATAATTATGGTGCTATGCTGCAAGTTTATGCAACACAATATATTATCAAAAAAATAGGCTATGATTGTAAAATAATTGATTATGTAAATAAAGATGAAGAAAAGGAAAATAAATTATTTTTCTATAAAAGCAATTTTACATTGATGCATAATGTTAAAGATTTAATACGTAATATATTTTTAAAGTCATACTTTATTAGAAATAAAAATTTTAAAAATTTTATTGATAAATTAGATAGAACGCAAAAAGTTACAAATTGTATGGAAATTTCAGAGTTACGATTTGATACTTATATTGTTGGTAGTGATCAAGTATGGAATCCATCAATCACGGGAAATAAATTTGAACCCGCATATTTATTGGATTTTAGGGCAAAGAAGAAGATTTCATATGCTTCAAGTATGGGAAGTCATAAATTAAGTGACTCCGAAATGATATATATTAAAGATAAATTACGTGATTTTAATGCAATTAGTGTTAGGGAAAAATTTGCTAAAGAGCAATTAAATGAATTAGGAATAAATTGTAAAATAGTATGTGATCCGACATTGCTTATTGATAAAAAGGGTTGGATAAATAATTGTTATGATGATAGCATTTTGAGTACAATACCAAAGAATTATATACTTTTATATTTATTGGAGCCTTTTAATGATAAAATTTCTGAAATTTTGTTAAAGGTTAAATCAGTTTATAAACTTCCTATTGTATATATTGCTTTTTCAAATTCAAAAAAGAAAAATGTTGATTATCATCTCACAAATGTTACTCCTGAAAGGTTTGTTTGTCTTATAAATAATTCTAGTTTAGTTTTGACAGATTCATTTCATGGCACAGCTTTTTCTGTCAATTTAAATAAACAATTTATTTCGATTTTAAATCCATCTAACCCAAAAAGAGTTGAAGATTTCTTAGTTTCCTTAGGTTTAGAAAAAAACATATATAGTGACAAAATTCAAAAAAATTTTATTGATTATGGAGAAATAAATTTAAAAATTGAAGACATTAGAAAAGATTCAATTGAATTTTTAAAGCAGAATTTATAAAGAGGATTTTATGACAAAAGAAAAATACTTATTTAAAAATGCTTTTATAATAACTATTGGGAAAATATGCACACAATTAATCACATTTTTTCTACTTCCATTATATACTGCTGTTTTGTCAACTGAAGAATACGGGACAGTAGATTTAGTGACAACCTTATCAATGTTATTATTACCTATAATAACTTTTCAGGCTGAGCAAGCTATTTTTAGAGAATTATTGGAAAACAGAACAAATCAAAAAAAGAATAATTTAATAATTTCCAATGGAATTATTTCTGTCACCATTCAATGTTGCATTTTTATAATTATATATTTGTTCTTATCGCCAATTTTTAAAAACGAGTATGTATACTTGCTACTTATTAATGTTGTCTGTTATATATATGTATCGCTTTTTCAACAAATTGCTAGAGGAAAAGGAAATAATATTACATATTCAATAGGAAGTTTTATTAATGCTTGTACAACTATTTTATTTAATTTAATTTTTTTGCTAAAATTTCAAATGGGTGCAAAAGGGATGATTCTTGGAAATATATTTGGGCAAATTACTGCAATTATTTACTTGTTTACTTCAGAAAAAATTTTAAAAAATTTACATTTATCTTTATTCAATATTAAGTATGTAAAAAAATTATGGAAATATTCATTTCCATTAATTCCTAATGAACTATCATGGTGGGTTTTCAATGTTTCTGATAGGGTAATTGTCTCTTTGATTTTAGGGCTATCTGCTAACGGCCTCTTATCTGCGGCCAGTAAATTTTCTAATGTATATATAACACTGTTTAATATTTTTAACATAAGTTGGACAGAATCAATAAGTTTATTTATTAAGGAAAAAGATATTGATAAATTTTTCAATCATGTTTTCGGAATAGCACTATCGTTGTTTTCCGCTATAGGACTCGGAATCATTGCATGCTTACCATTTGTCTTTAATATTATAATTAATATAAATTATAATGCATCTTATAATTTAATTCCAATTTTGGTTATTGCTTCAATGTTTAACGTAATAGTTGGTTTATTAAGTGCTGTCTATATTGGTAATAAAAATACGAAGGCAGTTGCGAAAACCTCTGTTATTTCCGCCTTGATAAATTTAACTGTTCACTTATTTTTAATAAAATTTATTGGTTTATATGCTGCTGTTATATCTACTCTAGTATCTTTTGTAATAATGTCTATATATAGATTGAATGATATAAATAAAAATTACATTAAAATTATTTTTAATTATAAAAAAATAATTTGTACTTTAATAGTTACGCTAATTATAGTTATAACATACTATTTAAATAATTTATATATGCATATTTTAGGATTAATGTTAGCTTTTGTATATGCCGTTTTTATAAATAAAAATATTATTAATATATTAATGAAAAAAATAAAGAAAGAAAGTAAGTAAGTATATTATGATTAAAAAAAGTTTGAAAAAAATTAAATTTTTGGTAAAAATTAAAAAAAAATATAAAATATGTAGAGAATTTAGAAGGGATAAAAAGTTTTTTATTAAAAACTATTTGGAATCAGATGAGAATATTAATACAAAGAAATATGATATATTATTAATTGTACATGGCCTTGAAAAAGCCTTCCTAAACAAAAAGCCCAGAAGATTTGGGGTTGAGAAAGTTGAAAGATTAATAGATAATTTAAAATATATTGAAAATAATGATAAAAATTTAAATTATGAATATTTTTTGGGCATTAGTTGTTTAAAAAAATATTGTGAATTTTACGAAAAACAAAAATGGATTGACGCAGACGAATACATTATGGTTAAAACTTTTTTAAATTCCTTAAATAATGTTTCTAATTTTGATATTCCATTTGGCAAGCATGTTCTTAAATTACGTGATATCATGAGTTCTATTAATGATATAAATTACAAAGATATTGTTAATAGTCGTCATTCTATTAGATGCTTTTCAGAAAAAGAACTTGATAAAAAAATAATTGAAGATGTAATCTCTTCAATTATACATACACCATCAGCATGTAATAGACAAATGTGTAAAATTTATTTTATAAATAATAAAAATATGAAAAAAATAGTTGAAGATTATGCTATGGGATTGGGCAATTTCGAATTGAAGAATATAAATTATTTTTTAATTACATACGATATGAATTCTATGTATTTCGAAGGTGAAAGAAATCAAGGCTATTTTAATGCCGGCCTACTTGCTATGAATTTTGTTAATTCTTTGCATGTACATGGAATAGGTAGTTGTTTCATTGAATCTGGAAATTCGTTTGCTGAAGAAGAAAAATTAAAAAAAGAACTAGGTATTCCTACTTGTGAAAGAATTGCAATTATTATTACCGCAGGATATTATAAAGAGGAAAATGAGGTTTTGTTCAGTAAAAGAAAAAATATCGAAGATGTTTATAAAGAAATTTAAAAATGCTGATTTTTATTGAAAGCACATGATTAATGTACAATAAATTTAATAAATATATAGATTTAACAACATTTGTTATGAGGAAAGAACTCAACGTTAAATAGTTTTTAATGCCAAAAACTAATGAAATGTGAATCGATAGAAGAGGACTAGAAACAGTCTTCTTTTATTATGTTGTTTTCAACTAAATCGTTAGATTATTTATAGTTAAAGGACATTTTTTAAAATTAGTGAAGTATGGATTGATTTTTCAGAAACTTTGCCTGTTTTTAACTTTAATATTTTATAACTTTTTAGTATAATCATTACAAGTTATTTAATCAAAATTTTTTTAGTGTTCTTTATCAGATTGGAACTATACGTTTCTTGATATCACTTTTTTTGCTAAACTTATTTGAGAAAGGAAATATAATTATGTTTTTAAATGAAGAAATGGATATAAATGAAATGTTAATAAAATCTAATTTTAATAAATTATTGTTTATTTCAGGGACACTGCCTTATAAATTAGATATTAATACGGATTTTTATGAATTTGAATTATGTGTTAATCTTGATGGATATCAAAATGAGGACGCAATAAAAAGAAAAATTTCTTTTACAATAAGTCAACACTGGGTTGATGACCAAGATGTTCCAGGCATAAATAACGTTTTAAGTTATAACCCTATTAAAAAGAAATATACTATTATATCTAGTAGATTTAAATTATGCATTGAGTTAACAAATGATGAATATGCTTATTTAAAAAATGATGATCAAGAATTGGATAAAAAAGTAAAAATGTTATATCAAACAATACTAGCTTTTTTAGCAAATAAATATGCAATGACTATGAACGGAAATGACATTGTTAATTTATGTATAGAACATTGTGGCTTAGGCAGGTTATTTATTTTTGAATATGATGCTAATAATCATAAAATTATTGACCAAAAAGGATTAATTGTACCATCTTTAACTTTAGATAATAATTTTAAAAGTGAGGTTAGAAATTTTAAAGATGTATTATCAGAAAATGATATTGTTTGGTTATACTTTCTTAATAATGCTATTTTTTATTATAACCACCGTGATTTTTTAAATTGTATCATTTATTCAGCCATTTCTCTTGAGTCATATTTAAATTATTTAATAAAAGAGAATAGACATATTGTGAAATTTGAAAATTATAATAAGGAATTAAAAGAATTAAAAAAAGTTCCTGGTTTTTTCACGACCATAAAATATTTAAAAGAAAATGATATAATAAATTCAACAGAGAGCAAAGAATTAAAATCATGTTATGGTAGTATCAATGAAATGCGTAATTTTGTAATACATGGAAAACTTAATAAAATTCTTATGAATAAATCGTCAGTTGAAGAAGGTTTAAAAAAAATTAGTCGAATTTTATAATCAACATGAAAATAAGTATTTCAAACTTTTATAACATTGTTACTTTTGGTATAGATAAATTAAAAGAAACATAAATAAAGAATTCAAAGAGTTCAAATTCATGTAGTTATGTGAGACCAAAAACTAATGAATTGTGAATCAATAGAAGAGGATTAGAAATAGTCTTCTTTTATTATACTTTAAGAGGATTACAAGAACCTTTGGTAAGCGTAGTTCTATTAATGTTAACTAAACTTTTAATAAAAAACTAGATGTGTTTTTGCTTTAAGTAACGTATAATTTAAGTAGCAGAATGAAGTGTCTTATGATGGGTATAATAGATAATATATTTAAGCCTTTTAAAGATACTGTCTTTTTAAAAGAAGATAGTAATTTAGAAAAGCAATTAAATGAGTTAAAAGAATTACAAAAGAGTAATAATAGTTTATCTTTGGCTAAAGATATCAAACTTTTAGAGTGGGGTATTAAGGGTGAAGAAGCGATTGCTTATGAATTAAAATGCGCTAATTTAGGATTATATGTTTTAAGAGATATTACGATTTCTTATGAAGATTTAAAAGCCCAAATAGATTTTGTGGTTGTTTCTAAAGGTTTTACATATCTCATTGAATGTAAAAACTTAATAGGTAATATATATGTTGATAATAAGGGAGAGTTTCAACGAGAATATGACTTAGCAGGAAAAAAGATAAGGGAAGCTATTTATTCTCCTTATACGCAAGCTATGAGACATAAAGATATTTTAAAGAAAAGATGGTTATCTAAAAATAGTTCTTTATTAACGATTTTAAATGAAAAAAAATTTGATAATTTATGGTATAAACCTTTAGTTGTTTTAGCTAACTCAAAGTCTATTTTGGATATTAAAAGGGCTCCTTTAGAGATAAGAAAAAATACTATTAGAATAGACCAGTTAATTAATTATATTAAACATGATCTTTCAAATTATGATAAAGATTTATTAACAAATGCTAATAATATGTTAAAAATAGCTAATAATTTTTTAGAAAATAATACGAATGACTATTGTAGTTTAGCTAATAAATATAATCAAAGTATTTTAAATAAGTTAAAAGACTTTCGTAAAGAAAAAGCTAAAGAAATGAATGTTCCTGCTTATTATATCTTTAACGATGAAGAACTAGATAAAATAATTACTTTAAAACCAGTTACTATTGAAAAATTAAAGGAAATATTACCCTCAATTAAAGTTAAAATTCATGGGAATGATATTATTAAGATTTTAAATGAAAGCAAATAAGTATTTTAAATAAAAAGATGATTTTTGACATTAAATTGTAAAAAAAATTACACTTTAAAAATATTAAAAAGTATTTTTTTTACACTTTTATTATATATTTGTTATATAATCTTGTCTTTGACAGTTGTAACATAAAAATAGCCTGCAAACCCTGGTAAATACTGGATTTGCAGGCTTTTATTTTTCTGCGTACAACTTTATTTTTTTATCTGTTTAAAAATTTTATTAAATTTCTCATAAGTTATTATTTCATAATCTGTTCTAAAACTAAATTTATCATGTAAATGGTCTGTTACATTATCTCCAACATAAGCGGGTGAATATCCGATGCCTTTTTCTTCATACACTTCCATTTTTCTTGATTTTTCAATTATTTGAGTATTGGTGTATTTATAATCTAGTTTGTTTTCTAATATTCTATAAATTAACAATGAAATGAAACAGGTTAAGAAATGAGCTGTTATTCTATCTTCTCTAGAAAGATAAATGTCACCTGATTCAAAATCTGATTTTAATATTCTGAAATTTTCTTCAATTTCTCATCTATTCTTAGAAATATTTAGAATATCTTCAATATTGCTATTTAAATTTGTAGTAATTCCATAGTATCCATCATATTTTTCTTCTTCCAAAATTACTGAATCATCAATTGAATATTTATATGTAAATTTCTCTTTTTCTTTTGAATCATTCAAAAAATTTGAATCTTGAGTTTTCACTTTCTTTTCCTTTGTTATAACATCTTCTTTAATAAGACGCCTGTAATCATTTGGATTATTGCTTAATTTCATTTTGCTACCATCATTTGATGAAAAAATTTTGTTTTTTGCTCTTTCAATTTGAACGTTTCTTAAATAATCTCTATATTTAATTTGATATGTAACAATTAATGTGCGGACGCTTATTATTTCCATTTATATAGATAATGTAGATAAATTTTTCCTCTTTTTATTTTACAAACAATGTGAGATAATGCTGTTAAGGTAGGAATTGAGAATGAAAAGGTCAAAAGAGTTTAAAAGAAAAGTTAATGGTTTTACTTTAATCGAACTTATAAGTGTTGTTAGTATTATGGCGATTATTTTGTTAATCGCTATTCCAGCTTATACGACAATTACAAATAAGACTAAGGAAAATATTTATCAATCTAAAGTAACAGAACTTCTTGCTAAAGCTGAAAGTTATTCAGAAACTTCAAATGTTTTTGCTATGGATGTTAACACTTTAATACAACAAGGTCTTATTAGTGCTGATAATGAATCTGGAAATCTAATTGATCCTAGATCAGATCGTAAGATGAATTGTGATATTATCGAAGTGAATTACGAAGGAAATACCTATAAAGCTAATTATATTGAAAATGATACTTGTTTAGGAGAAGAAGAACTCAATAACCGTTATGGTATGGGTTATATTACGATTTATGATGAAAATGGTAATGAAGTATCTAATAATACATGGTCACAAACAGCCTTTGAAAATTTTCAATTTCGTTTAAAAAATGAAAGTAATTTAGAAAATTTAGTTAGTTTCACTTGGAATGGAGAAGAAGAAAAAACTTGTACCAAAGAAGAGTATGATGATTGTCTTTACCAAATAAGTGCGCAACTTATTAAAAATATAACGGTTACTTTACATGTTGTTATGAATATTAACGGACAAGAAGTTAATCAAAAATATAGTGCTCATGGTTTAATAGACCGTGAAAAACCGACAGTTTCAGTAGATGATGTAAATAATGAAAATTATACAACTGATTTAAGAAAAGTTAGTTTTGTTTTAGATGATAGATCTGGTAGTGGTATTTCTCATTATGCTGTGATAAGTGATGATATCACATCTTGTGAAAATGATGGAATAGTATACCAATCTACCGAAGATGTTCATCCAACAGTTTATTTGGATAATGGTGATTATATTGTTTGTGCAAAAGATAAGGTAGGAAATGTTTCTGATATAGATGACAAAAGTAAAGTTCATGTTGAAAAAGTGAATTCAAATAACTTTAAAATAAAAGTAACAAATAGTTCTAATAGTAATTGGACAAATAAAGATGTTACTTTAGCTGTTAGTTGGGATATTGAAAATATTGATTTTTGTACTTATAAGTTAAATGACGGGGAATATCAACGTTATAATGGTGTTTATGATAGCAAAGGCTTTACCATTAAACCAAATTTTACTGGTGAACAAAAAACGACAGTATATTTTATGTGTTATGATAAAGCCGGTAATAAAAGTAATGAAGCTAACACAAGTATTTTAATAGATACCAATAATCCAACGATAACTTATAGTATTCAAAATCAAACAGTTGGAAGCAATAACTATTATAAAGGCTTAACTTTAAAAGCAGATGTTAAAGATAATTTGAGTGGTATATCTTCTATTAAATATTGTCAAGGAGAAGGGGATTGCACGCCTGGAACAACGGCAACTGGTAGTTTCAGTGTCACTTTAGCAAGTGGAAAAAATCGTAAAGTTTGTGCTATTGTTGTAGATAAGGCTGGCAATTCTTCTGGAAAAGTTTGTTCATCTTCTTACAATGTTGATGGAGTAAAGCCAACAATTAGTTTAACTGAAAGTAGTACATCAGGGGAAAATGGTTGGGTTAAAAAAGCAACCATAACAGGTTCTTTCAATGATACTGTAAGTGGACTAGCTAGTGCTAAATATTGTCGAAGTAGTGCAAATTGTACGCCTGATACAACAGTTTCTATTTCTAATAATCAAATCGTGGTGGATATTACCAATGCTTCTAACCAAAAAGTTTGTATGAATGTAACAGATAAAGCTGGAAATACTTCTAATCTGGCTTGTAGTAAAAATTATTATGCTGACAATACGCTTCCAACTGTATCTATTGATATTTCTACTTCTAATGGAAATGCGACAGTTACTGCAAGTAATGCTAAAGATAATTTAAGTGGGGTAGCAAGTTATCAGTTTCGTTTTGATAATGGTAATTGGATAACAGGTTCTTCTAATAGATATACTTTTACAAATTTAACAGACGGTAATCACACGTTTTATGTCAGGGTAAAAGATAAAGCCGGAAATTATAGTTCGGCTCAATCAAAAGTAGTAACTATTTCTAATGGACCTAGTCTTACTCGTATAGGTGACTTTATATCCAAAAATGCTTCTAGTAATGATAATATGAGAAATAATTATAATCTTGTACCACTTAATCAATCACAAATTGTAATTATTGATGGTGATGAAGTTTATTATGACAATGGAAAGCCTAAAAATACTTATTATCTTGAAGCACAAGTGTTAAATGTTACTTCAAAAAGTTCTTCTTATGGCTCTATTGTAAAATTAATGAGTGAGGGAGCGCCTCTTCCTGAATATGGCGTTCGAGTAGATAATTCAACAATTGTTGTTGGTGGGGATGCCAATACAAGAGGTGGCTCTGTTCGGGTAGCAACTCTTAAAATAAGTGGTAATTCTATTACAATGCCTTATATTAGTTCTGTTTTTGGAAAAGCTGGTTTTGATCGAGAAGGTATTGTGGGAATTTCTCATAGTCTTAACAGTGGAACAGTAGGAGTTTATTATGATGATTCTACTTCAAGTAAACATAATTATGCTGTTAGAAGTTATACTTATACATCAGGTGGTATTAGCTCTGAAAGTAAATTATCAAGAAATGTCAATGACATATACTATTATTTCCATGATATTTATGGCGCTGCTGGTTCTGTTTCTACAAGCCAAGGAACTTATGCTAGACAAAAAGTTTTTGATTATGCTGGTTTCTTTAATGGAACAGGAATTGTAAGATGTGAAGATAATAGCATTTATCAAGATACATAATGTTACAATAAGAAAAATGAAAATAAAATTATTGATGCCGGAAATTATAGCAAATATTTAGGCAGTAATACCCAACAGGCTTATTTTTCTATGACAGCTTTAGGAAATGATAAAATTATTTTAACTATAAAAAATAAAACTTACGATAGAAATAGCAAGACAACAACTTTAACAGGACACCTTTTGTTCTATAAAAAAGAAAATGGTAGTTGGAATTTAAAGAAAGAACTTAATGCTCCTGAAAATGGAGTTACTTATTCTAATTCTAGGTATTTATCCAATGAGGTATTACTTCCATTAACAACAAATGCAGCTTTATATAATTCTTATGCTGGTCTTTATTACATTACTTTCTCTTAGAAATGAGGAAAAGTATGTTTATTTGTATCTATTTATTTATTTTAAATTTTATAACATTTATTGTTTTTGGCTTAGATAAATTAAAAGCTAAAAAACATAAATGGAGAATTAAAGTGAGTACTTTGTTAGGTTTATGTTTTTTAGGTGGATCTTTAGGTGGCTTAATAGGAATGTATACTTTTAGGCATAAGACAAAACAGAAATATTTTACTATAGGTGTACCACTTATGTTAATAACACAAGTGGTACTTATTATTTATCTATATACTAAATTAATATAAATGTTGCATTTTTAAACAAAATAATATATTGTTTAAACTATGGTGATGATATGAAAGAAGAAAATGTTGCAAAAATATTAAAAAAGATAAGAGAAAGTAAAAATTTAACACAAGATGAAGTGGCAAGTAAACTTAGTCTTGGAAGAAACGCTATTGTGAGAATTGAATCAGGTAAAAGAAAAGTAAGTGCTAGTGAACTAAGTCAATTTGAAAAATTATATAATATTGATTTAGAAGATTATGTTGGAACTTCTAAAAAACAAGAGATTAAAGGCATTATCTTGGCTGGTGGCACTGGTACGAGACTTTACCCTATAACAGAAGCTACCAGTAAACAGCTTGTTCCTGTTTATGACAAACCTATGATTTTTTATCCTTTAAGTGTTTTAATGGAAGCTAACATAAGAGATATTTTAATTATTACAACGAAAGAAGATCAAGAAAACTTTAAAAGACTTCTAGGGGATGGTACTCGATTTGGTATTCATTTATCTTATATGGTGCAACCTAAACCAAATGGTCTTGCGGAAGCTTTTATTTTAGGAGAAGAATTTATTGGTGATGCTCCTTGTGCTATGATTTTAGGAGATAACATTTATTTTGGTAATGGTTTGGAAAAAGAACTTACTAAAGCCATTAATAATGCCGTATCAGAAGATGCTACTATTTTTGGATATAAAGTAAAAGATCCTGAAAGATTTGGTATTATGGAAATAGATGAGTACAACAATGTTTTATCAGTTGAAGAAAAACCATTACATCCTAAAAGTGATTATGCTATCACAGGGTTATATTTCTATCCCAAAGGAGTTTCATCTATGGCTAAAATGGTAAAACCAAGTCAAAGAGGAGAACTTGAAATAACGAGTTTAAATGATTTATATCTAAAACAGAATAAATTAAAAGCAAGATTACTTGGTGACGGTTATACTTGGTTTGACACCGGAACTTTTGAATCTTTATTAGATGCTTCTAATATGATAAGGACGATTGAAAATAACAAAGATACCTTAATTTGTAGTCCTGAAATTATCGGTTTAAATCACAAGTGGTTATCTTTAGAAGAATTTTCTAAAAGAGCTATTTTATTAAATAAAAACAAGTATGGTCAATGTTTAATGAAAATAGCCGAGAAAGAAATAAAAAAAGAACGTACCAATAAAAACTAATAAGGAGTGAAAAATAGTATGACATTACAAGAATTGGATAGATTAAGAAATTTAGTTATTAGATCAGAAATAAAACCAACAGATTCTATAGAAGAAATGGTTTTTAAAGCATACTTAAAACATGAAAATTTAAAAGATACCGCAGATGAAATAAATAATTTGCAAATTAAAAAGGATAATAATGACTTCATTAAAATTTCTAAAGAAACTGTTTCTGAAATTATAAAAGATAAAAATAGTGAGTATATTATAAAAGATAAAGAACTTTATGATTTTGTAGAATCAAAATTTAAAAGTAATAAGAAAAAAGCTCAAAAAAGATGGGGATAAATACAATAAAATGCTATTTTTTCTTGTTTTGCATTTTTATATGACTCATGATATAATTTTCATGTTGTTATGGAGGGATAAAAAATGCAAACAACAGACCGTTTGTTAAATAGTACGTTTTTTAAAAGAGTAGGTGCTTATGTTTTAGATATCTTAATTGTATCTTTGGTAGTTTATTTATTATCATTTATACCTTTTTTAAATCCAAATCATAATGCTTATACAGAAAAATATAATGAACTTTTAAATTTGCAACAACAATATACAAATAATGAAATTAGTACAGAAGATTATGAAACAGCTTTTAAACCAATTGCTTATGAAATACATCGTTTAGAAACTAATTATGTTGTCATTGATCTTGTCGTTGTCTTATTATATTTTGCAGTTTTACAGTATTTTTGTAAAGGCCAAACTATTGGTAAAAAGTTATTTCAAATAAGAGTCGTAAGTAATGATAAAACACCTTTAACAATCGTTAATTTCTTACTAAGAAGTATTGTTCTTAATAATGTACTTATTTCTATTATTTTACAGTGTATCATTCATTTTATGAATAATGAAAATTATTTTGATGTTTATCAAAATGTGAATCTTGTTGGTAACGTTATTACTTATATTATTATCTTTATGATTATTGTTAGAAATGATGGCCGTGGTTTACATGATTATATTGCTAATACCAAGGTTGTTTTCGATAATACACCAGTTATAGAAAGAAAAAGAGCTAAAGAAGAAAAGATACTAGATTTAGAAGCTAAAGAAGTTAAGCAAGATACTAAGAAGAAAAAATCTTAGTATTTTTTTTATCTTTTATGTGATATGATTAATACAAGGAGAGATGGATGATGAAAAAAAGTTCAATTATTTTAATTGTAATTGGTATTCTTATTGTTTTATTTGGAAGCATTTTAATTGGTTCTTATAATAAGATGGTGACAAGTAAAGAAAATGTCACAACTTCTTATAGTAACTTAGATGTTATGTTACAAAGAAGAGCCGATTTAATTCCTAATCTTGTCAATACCGTTAAAGGCTATACTTCCCATGAAAACGAAGTAATTGATAAAATTACCAAAGCAAGAGAAAATTTAATGAAAGCAAGTAGTATTGATGATAAAGCCAAAGCCAACGAAGAATTAACAAATGGTTTAAATGCCTTATTAGTAGTGGTTGAAAACTATCCAGATTTAAAATCAAGTGCTAATTTTACCCAGTTATCAGATGAACTAGCCGGTACGGAAAATCGTATTTCTACAGCTAGACGTGATTATAATAACAGTGTTAAAGAATACAACTTGTTAATAAAGAAATTCCCAAGTAATCTTCTGGCTAATATGTTTGGTTTTAGTGAAGAAAAGTATTTTGAAGCCGATGAACAAAAAAAGGATGTTCCAAATGTTAGCTTCGATTAAAAAAGGAGCTTTGCTTCTTTTTTTAGTCTTTTTTCCTTTCCAAGTTTTTGCTTTAGTAAAACCAACCAGTAGTTTTTATGTCAATGATTATGCCAATGTACTAAGTAGTGATACCAAAAATTATATCGTTAAAATGTCTTCTGCATTAGATAGTAAAACGAAAGCCCAAATTGTCGTGGTTACGGTTAATGATTTAGAGGGCAGTGATATCGAAACTTATGCAACAGATTTATTTAGAAGTTTTGGGATTGGTGATAAAAAAGAAAATAATGGGATACTAATTTTACTTAGTAAAGAAGATAGAAAAGTAAAAATTGAAGTAGGATATGGCTTAGAAGGAGATATCCCAGATGGGAAAGCTGGACGTATTTTAGATAATTACATGGTGAGTTATTTAAAAGAAAATAATTATGATGAAGGAATTAAAAATGGTTATAATAAAATCTTAGAAATTTTATGTACAAAATATAACGTTACTTTAGATGGTCAAGAAACCCCCACCGAAGAAAAAGTAAATCCTTTTGAAACCGTTATTAGTCTTCTATTCTTTTTATTTCTTTTATATTTTATGATGCGTTTCCCAGGATTCTGGTGGTTTACTTCTGGCGGTCATCACTTTAGAGGGGGTAGTTCTTTTGGCAGTGGCGGTTTTTCTGGTGGCGGTGGTTCATCAGGTGGCGGCGGTGCTTCCCGTGGTTTTTAGAAAGGATAACATATGATAAATTTTACAAATGAAAATATTCAGAAAGAATTAACAAAAAAGAAAAGAAATGTTTTAATTAGTCTAGGTTGTGCGATTGTCTTTATTATTTTAATTGTTTTATTTAGTGTTTTAGAAGGAAATGAACAAGAAGTTAATTTGACTGAAAAAACATCTTCTGGGACAAAAGCTAGTTTAGAAGTTTTTACTTCTCCCATAAATTTTGCTTATTATGAAAATGAAAATAGTGCCTTTTATATGGTTTATGCAACAAAAGATAGAGAAAGAAATTTATTAGCCATCATTAAAATGAACGAAAATGACTATGAAAGTCTTACGGATGTTTCTTTAGAAAATCCTAAGACAGTACATGGTATAACAGCCAGTGTTCCAAATGATATTAAAGATTTAGCCATGGAAACTTTAAAAGATGCGGATTTAGCCGTTACAAATTTTACAGATGGTTTTTATCCTGTTTATTTAGATTTAACAGGCGAAAAAATATCTTTAATGGGAACAATGATGACTTTAAATGTTATCTTCTTAGTTATTGCTTTAATTTGTTTATTTTTGACAATATTTGTAAAAAGTAAATATCTTAAAAGTTTAAGAAAATATTCTAAGGAAGAAATAACAAAATTAGATGCAGAAATGAATGATAAAAATTCTTTATATTATGAAAGTGCTCATTTATATTTAACAAATAAAAATATTATTGATTTAACAAGAAGTATCAAAGTAATTCCTTATGAGGATATTGTTTGGTTTTATTCTTACGAAATTAGACAAAGAGGAATTAAAACAGCCAGAAGTATTATTTTAAAAATGCAAAATGGTAAAAGTCTTTCTGTCGCGTATTTATCTTCTATAGGCAAGAAAAATAATCAAACTTATGAAGAAATCTTTAAAACGATTGAACAACATTGTCCAAATGCTTTAGTAGGATATAATAAAGAAAATGAAGCAAAGTTTAAAAGTCTTAATTCAAAATCTTAATGATTTGATCAAAGTATAAATAAGTCTTATCTTTAAAATAAATTTTAGGAGGAACAAGTTTTACAACGGTTCCTTTTTTTTGATAGAAATATCCTTCGCGGTAGAAAATAAGAATGATAATTTCCCCACTATGAAAAAAGGTTAAAAGTTTGTTTTCTATTTCTGATTTTTCATCCTCACTTAAAAGAGGTTTTTCATGATAACTTCTTTTTCTATTTAATTCATTTAAGACTTCTTTTGTTTTATAAAGAGATTCAAAAGCATGCCATTTAGTATCTTCTAATCTAGACATGATGACCTCCTAATTTTTGATTTTGTTCTTTTTCAGTAGAGTAAGAAAGAAGACTAGTGGCATATAATAGACTATTTTTACCAAATTTTTGATGAATAATATCTAAGGTTTTCATTAACTTTTCATCGTTTAATTTTCTTTCATAAAACAAATCTAATTGAACACCTTTTTTGCTTTCTAATTTTCCTATATGCAAACCTATTTTTCGCACAGGCATATCCATGTCATAATATCTATCAAATAAGGCTTTAAAATTTAAAAATAAAATTTCTTCATTATCTGTTTTTTCATCCAAAAGTAAAGAATGTAAAAATTCGCCTCCTAAGACTTTTGAATAAGAACAAAAAAGAGTAATACTTTGACATTCAAGATTTTTAAGCCGTAATTTTTCGGTTAAACGCCCGAGCATTTCTTTTATGATAAGAAGACACTCTTCATTGTAATAATCTTTATACAAAACTTGGCTATGTCCAAGTGATTTTTGTGTAGGTGTTTTTATATTTTTGATAATTGTATTATCAATCCCATTGGCGTGTTCAAAAAGTAAAAGACCCATTTTACCAAAGTTCTTTTGTAATCTTTTAGGGGATGTGTGGGCTAAGTCATAGATAGAATGAATATTCATATTTAAAAGTCTTTTTTCTAAACGTTTACCAATTTGCCAAACTGAAGAAAGGTCAGTGATAGGCCATAATTTAGTTGGAATATCTTCATAAGTCCAGTAAGCAATATTACTTTTGTTTTTCTTGGCTTCGATATCCATGGCAAGTTTCGCAAGAAGCATATTAGGCCCAATGCCACAGGTAGCTACTAGTTTGGTTTTTTCAAAAATTGTTTTTAAAATATCTTCGACTAATTGTTCTTCATCCTTTTGATAATAATCTAAATAATCAGTGACATCTAAAAAACATTCATCAATAGAGTAAATGTGCAAATCTTCTTCACTTACATAATCAAGATAAATGTTAATAATTTCTTTTGATTTTTCAACGTATCTTTTCATTCGAGGGTTAACAACAAAGTAAGAAATATCTTTAGGAATATCATAAAGTCGCATTCGTCCCTTTAATCCTAAACTTTTAAGATAAGGTGTTACGGCTAAGGAAATCGCTTCTTTACGTTGTTTAATACTCGCGACGACTAACGGAGTTTTAAAAGCATCGAAGCCTCTATCAACACATTCGACAAAAGCAAAAAAAGATTTTAAATCAATACATAATATTTTTCTATCAATTAACATAAAAACACCTCTTAAAACATTTGTTTGTATTATAACAACTTGTATAAATGGATAACAATGGATATTTTTGGCAAATTCTTTTCCATTCGACAATTTTTGATTGCAATGCCTTTTTCTTTTTGATAGAATGTTAAAAGTTAAAGGAAAGTGAAAAAATGGAAAAGGTAAGTCGTAGTCGTATTTGTTTTGTATTATTAGTAATTGCTGCATTTGTTTTTATGACAGCAGGTTGTGAAAAGAAAGATTTAACGAAAGGAACTATTGAAGAATATTCTTATGAAGAAACTGATGAAGTTACTTCGTATGTTAAAATTGTAACTGGAAAAGATGAAGTGATTTTATTAGAACTTTATCCTGAGGTTGCTCCTCTTACAGTACAAAATTTTCAAAAATTGGTTCAAGAAAAATTTTATGATGGTCTTACTTTTCATCGGGTTATTGAAGGTTTTATGATTCAAACGGGAGATCCACTAGGAAATGGTACCGGTGGTAGTAATACCACTATCAAAGGAGAATTTTCTAAAAATGGTGTTCAAAATGATTTGAAACATGAAAAAGGAGTAGTTTCTATGGCCAGAAGTGCTGACATGGATTCGGCTTCAAGTCAATTTTTCATTTGTTCAGATACCAATGAATCGGTTTCTAGTTTAGATGGTAGTTATGCAGCTTTTGGTAAAACCATTGCTGGTTTAGATGTCGTAGAAAGAATTTCTAAAGTGCAAACAGATAGTAATGATAAACCATTAAAGACAGAAAAAATGAAAAGTGTCCGTTTTGTAAAAATAGAAAAAAATTAGGTATTAGCATTAAGGTTAATATCTTTTTTTATATTTTGATTTAGAGTACACTCTAGGTTATATAATGAGTTAGGAAGGTGAGGAAAGTGACCAGTAAAGAAGTTTGTCTTAAATATAATGTATCCAATTATACTTTACATTATTATGAAAAAGAGGGTTTAATTGGACCTATTAAGAAAAATAAAAGTGATCATCGCATCTATTCGGAAATTGATTTGAAAAGATTAGAATTTATTTTATGCATGCGTAAAGCAAAGATTTCGATTAAAACATTAAAAGAATATATTTTACTTTATGAAAAAGGAGAAAAAACGAAAGAAAAATGTTTAGAACTTTTGCAAAATGAATTAAATACTTAAGAAGCAAAAATAAAAGATATGAATGTAGCAAAGAATTATTTGACTTATAAAATAAAATTATATGAGCAAGATAAACTTGAAGAAATATTAAAGGAGAATGTATGAAAAATTTAATTGTTTATTATTCCTACACAGGAAATACTAAAAAGGTTGCAGAAGAAATAGCTAAAAAAATAAATGGCACATTATGTCCGTTAACTTTAAAAGAAGATTATACAAAGGACTATGATGCTTTGGTGAATGAAATGGAAAGTAGTAATAATGAAAATAATCAACCAGAGCTAAAAGATTTAAATGTTTCTTTAGACGAATTTGATCGTGTCTTTGTCCTTACACCTGTTTGGTGGTACACGTTAAGTTGTCCTGTTAATACTTTTTTACATCAAAATAATTTAGAAGGTAAAGAAGTGATTTTAGTAAGTACTAATGCAGGATGGCTTGGCGAAACTTTTGAAAATATGAAAAAATTAGTAAAAGGAAAAGTTCTTGGCACTATCAATTGTGTATTTAATAATGATGTTTGGCAAAATAAAGACGAGGTAGATAGTAAACTTCAAACCTTGCATTTAATTTAACTTGCAAGAAATAAAAAAACATTTTATGATTACTTATATAGTAAGGAAGATATTTATTATGGAAAAAGCAAAAGTTTATTTTACAAAGGAAATTACACCAGAAAGTTTGGTACGTTTATATGATGCTTTAGGCGTTCATTTAGATGGAAATGTAGCTGTAAAACTTCATTCAGGAGAAGAAGGTAATCAAAACTATTTACGTCCTGAGTTTTTAAAACCTATTATTGAACATGTAAATGGTACGGTTGTTGAATGTAATACTGCCTATGATGGTGCTCGTAATACTACGGAAAAACATGAGAAATTATTAGAAAATCATGGTTGGAGTAAATATTTCAAAGTTGATCTATTAGATGCGGAAGGACCAGATAAAGAATTATCTATTCCCGATGGTTTTCAAATTAAAAAAGATTATGTTGGAAAAGACATTGATAATTATGATTCTATGCTTGTTTTATCCCATTTTAAAGGACATCCAATGGGGGGTTATGGAGGAGCTTTAAAACAACTTTCTATTGGTATTGCATCTAGTTATGGTAAAGCTTATATCCATGGAGCAGGGGATCCTGATAAACTTTGGACAGCTCCACATGATGATTTTTTAGAAAGTATGGCGGATGCAGCTTATGCTGTTCATACAAAATTTAAAGATCATGTTGTCTATTTAAATGTTATGAAGAATATGAGTGTGGATTGTGATTGTTGTGCTGTTGCAGAAGATCCTTGTTTAAAAGATATTGGTGTTTTAATTAGTACGGATCCAATTGCTATTGATAAGGCTTGCCTTGAATTAGTCAATTCTTCTAATGATGAAGGTGTAGCCCATTTTATGGAAAGAGTAAATTCAAGAAATGGTTTTCACACGATTGAAACGGCTGTTAAACATGGTTTTGGCACTACTGATTATGAATTAATAAATATTGACTAATAATAAAAAATCGCTTTTTCAGATTTCATGAAATAGTGCGATTTTTTTGCCCACTAATACATTTTTTTAATTAGCTAGAAAATCATAAAAATATTTTGTATAATAGCGGAAATAGGAGTTGCTATGAAAGAAGAAAAAATAAAAGAATATATAAACCAAATAGGTAATATTTTATATCAAGATAAAAATAAAAAAGCAGCATTTTGTCAAAATATTTTTGGCCTTTTTTATGATGAAAAATTAAGCGCCGATAAGATAAAAAGTGATATAGAAACTTACTTTTTAGGTCAAGGGTGTAAAATGCTAAATGACAATTTGAATATTGTGAAAAAAAATAAATATTTTTCTCAAACAGACTTTAAACCGGATTTGTTGCTTTCCTTAAATCTATATCAACCACTTTCTGCAGCAGATGATTCTTTTAATAGCCTTGAAATTCCCAGTGATTTTAATGTTCAAGAATATGTTAAAAATTTTTTTGCCATTTATTTTCCGGATAAAATGGAGGAAGTGGATGATATATTCAAAAATAAAATAGAAGTAAGAAAAGGAAAAAGAAGAAGTGTGGCAACAGCAGATAAAATTGTTTTGTATTATCAAAATAAAGTACAAAGTGTTTTGACTTTAGCTCATGAAGTATCTCATATGCTTTTTATGGGACAAATGAAGTGCTCTTCTTTAAAGGAAGTAGAATCCATGCTTACAGAAGAAATGTTCTTAAAATATTTGCTGAAAGAAAAAGCTCCAGTGTTAATAGGAACAGAAAGAAGAGCCTTTTCTTCTACGGATATATTGTCTTATCATCAACTTATTTATCAAGGAATTAATAATCTTTGCTTTAGAATGCAAAAAGAAATGTACTTAAAGGAATTATTAGATACCTATAAATGCTTTACGCCTTATCTTTTACAAAAATTTGCTAATTCGGTAGATTTTTTAGATGTTTTAAAAAATGGGCTTTATATAAAGAATGGTATTTTAGCTAATTATTTAAACAGCAATATAACTTACCATGAAAATTATGACGCTTTAAATGGAAAGCATTTACAAAATGAAGTGCGTTTTATTTATGCGGGTCTTGTTACGTCTATTTTCGAAAGTAAAAATTTTGAAGAACAAATTGAAATTTATAAGAATTACTTTCAAACTATGTCTTCATTAAATAGTACAAATATAGTAGATATTATGAAATATTTAGAAAATCTTTTAAAAACAAATTTAGATTTTCAAACCATTTCATCATTTTATCAAAGTGCTTTAAAAAAATCTTTTGATAATCCAAAAATGTTATTGAAGAATTAATCAAAAAGACCATATCATTTTGACATGGCTTTTTAATTTATTATATTTCTTTTAATTTTATGATTTCTTCTTCAGATAATTCAGTAACTTTTTGAATAATATTTAAGGAAATATTTTCAAGAAGCATATTTTTGGCAACTTCAATATTTCTTTCTTTTTTGCCAGCTTCAGTAGCTTCTTTAAGTTCAGTATTATGGCACTTTTCTTCATCTTCTTCTTTGGTCATATAACTAAAAAATTCTGGGTCTTCATTTACTTTCTTAACTTCGTTCATAAATTTGATCACCTTTCTATCATTTGACAATTTTGCCAAGTCTTCTTCATTTAAATCAAGCATAATTAAATACTTGAATTTCTGAATGTTTACTTCGTCTTTAGCATACCAATAATTTAAGACTTTGTCCATATTCCATTCGACAATTTTAAAGTTACGAACAAAGTTTTTCTCACCATCATTCAAAGTATAAATCCGACATATTTTATTGTCTTTCTTATTCATACCATAAGTAAGATTTAATTGGATGATTAAAGTATCTTCACTGTAGCTATCACCTTTTAAAGTGTATCTACTGTAAACATTACATAAGAAGGCTAAGTTTCTGGTATGAAGATAATCTTTAGGTTCTGAGTTAATCTCAATACCAATATAACCTTCACTCGTTTTTAAAAGTAAATCACAATACTTTTTACGAGTATTAATATTACCTTGAAGAGTTTCCACATTAAGTCTTTGAATCTCATAAACTTTAAGGCTTAAAGTTAGTTCTAGTAAAGCTACTAATAAATCCTCATTTTCTTCTTTTAAAAAGACTTCTTTAAATGTTCTGTCGTAACGACAACTGTAAAATTTTTTTGTTTCTTCTAATTCTCTTATCATGTCTAGTGTCCTTTTCTAAGAAAGATAACTTTGCTAGCTTTAAATTATCCTTCTACTTATATATACAAGAAAAATCTTCGATTTCCTTTTTTTTATGTGTAATTTGTCAAAAAAATTTTAATAAATTAAAAAATAAGCCCATTTAAGGCTTAATTTTTGTGAGTTTACATATTATTTTTAAGTTTTAAAATTTCTTCTTCAGATAACTTTGATATCTTTATAATATCCTTCATAGGCATGTTACTTTGTAACATTTCTTTAGCCATATTTTCATATGCTTCTTTTTTGCCAATATCAATACCAGCAGTTAAACCAGCTTCAGTGGCTTCTTTAAGCTCAGTATTATGGCATTTTTCTTCATCTTCTTCTTTGGTCATATAACTAAAAAATTCTGGGTCTTCATTTACTTTCTTAACTTCATTCATAAATTTCATTACCTTTCTATCATTTGACAATTTTGCCAAGTCTTCTTCATTTAAATCAAGCATAATTAAATACTTGAATTTCTGAATGTTTACTTCGTCTTTAGCATACCAATAATTTAAGACTTTGTCCATATTCCATTCGACAATTTTAAAGTTACGAACAAAGTTTTTCTCACCATCATTCAAAGTATAAATCCGACATATTTTATTGTCTTTCTTATTCATACCATAAGTAAGATTTAATTGGATGATTAAAGTATCTTCACTGTAGCTATCACCTTTTAAAGTGTATCTACTGTAAACATTACATAAGAAGGCTAAGTTTCTGGTATGAAGATAATCTTTAGGTTCTGAGTTAATCTCAATACCAATATAACCTTCACTCGTTTTTAAAAGTAAATCACAATACTTTTTACGAGTATTAATATTACCTTGAAGAGTTTCCACATTAAGTCTTTGAATCTCATAAACTTTAAGGCTTAAAGTTAGTTCTAGTAAAGCTACTAATAAATCCTCATTTTCTTCTTTTAAAAAGACTTCTTTAAATGTTCTGTCGTAACGACAACTGTAAAATTTTTTTGTTTCTTCTAATTCTCTTATCATGTCTAGTGTCCTTTTCTAAGAAAGATAACTTTGCTAGCTTTAAATTATCCTTCTACTTATATATACAAGAAAAATCTCTGATTTCCTTTTTTTTCGGTGTAATTTGTCAAATTTATTGCAAAATTATAAAATTAATTAAGTAATGTTTGTTCTTTTAAATGCTAAAATTTCTCGGTATAATAAAGAACAAGGAGAAAGTGTATGAAAGAATTATTAATACCTGTTGGTTCTATGGAAGCTTTAAAATATGCCGTGCTAAATGGGGCAGATGCGGTTTACTTAGGTGGAAAAAGATTTGGAGCCCGTGCTTATGCTCAAAATTTTGATGATGAAACTTTAAAAGAAGCCCTTTTGTTTGCCCATTTATATGGGGTAAAAGTTTATGTTACGGTGAACACTTTAATATTTGAAAGAGAGCTTCAAAATGTTCAAGACTATCTTATCTTTTTAGAAAGTATTCATGTGGACGCTGTTATTGTTTCGGATTTAGGAATTATTTCTTGGCTTCATCAAAATTTGCCTAATTTAAATGTTCATGTTTCGACACAAGCTCATACTTTTAATGCCGATATTATTCGCTTTTATAAAAATTTAGGAGTAACCAGAGTTGTTGTGGATAGAGAAATGTCTTTAGATGAAATTAAAGCGTTACCTGATATTTTAGAGATTGAATGCTTTATCCATGGCGCTTTATGTGTTTGCTATTCGGGCCAATGTCTATTTAGTTATTTTAAAGATGGTCGTAGTGGTAACAGAGGAACTTGTTCACAAAGTTGTCGCATGCCTTACAACCTTTTTAAAGACGGAAAGAAACTAGAGACCGACGGAAAATACCTTTTATCTACCAAAGAGCTTAACACATCTTTACATATTGATGAGTTACTAAAAAGTAATATTACCTCTTTTAAAGTAGAAGGAAGAATGAAAAGTCCTCTTTATGTAGGGTTTATTACCCGTTTTTATCGTCGTCTTTTTGATGGTGAAAAGATAACCTCAAAAGATAGAAAAGATTTAAAAGTTATGTTTAACAGAGAGTTTACAGATGGTTATTTATTTAACGAAAAAAATATTATGAATTTTAAAACGCCTAATCATCAAGGGATAAACTTAGGAAAAGTCATTGAGGTGCATAAAGATAAAATCAAAATTCTTTTAGAAGAAGATATTCAACAAGAAGATGGGATTCGTTTTAAAAACAAAGATATGGGCTTTATTGTTAATTTCTTATACGATGAAAAAGGCAAACTTATAAATCATGCTTCGAAAGGAAGTATCATTTACGTAGATAATAAAGTCAATTTAAAAGATAAAGATATTGTCCTAAAGACTTTAGATAAAAAACTAATGAATGAAATCGCTAATTACGAGCCACGTAAAGTAGACATTGATTTGACAGTGAAAGTAACCGAAGATATTTTTTCATTAACTCTTAAAGATTCTCATCATGAAATAAATGTTTCTGAAAAAATCGTTTCCAAAGCCTTAAAAAGAAGTATTACCAAAGAAGAAATAAAAAAACAAATGGATCGTTTAAAAGATACACCTTTTAAAATAAGAAACATAACGATTGATATTCCTGAAAATATTTTTATTCCGGTTTCTAAAATGAATGAAATAAGAAGAGAAGCTGTTTCAAAGCTAATAGAGAAGAGGGAAAATTATGTATAGTGTTTTTGTTCATACTAAAGAGCAATATGATGTTGTTAAAAATTATCCCGTTAGTATGATTTATACGGATAATGAAAGTCTTTTAAAAGAGGATAAAAATATATATTATCAAGTACGTCGTTATCCCCATGAAAGAGAGCTACCTCAAAATATTTTAATTCAAGATTTAGGTTGTCTTTTAGAAACTCATGATAAAAACATTGTGACGGATACTAATTTAAATGTTGCCAATTCTTTAGCTATTGAAAAATTACTTTCTTTAGGAGTTTCAAAAATAACCTTGTCTTTAGAATGTACTTTAAATGAGCTTAAGTTTTTAAATAAAGCAAGTGAATATCCTTTAGAAGTTATTTTATATGGTCGACCTGAAGTTATGCTATTAAAAAGTTATCCTTTAATAAAAGAAAATGGTTATGAATTAGAAGATTATGAAAAGAAAAAATATCCTATTTTAGTTGATCAAGAAAAGCATGTTCATATTTATCAATATGAAGTAATGAATAAACTAGACTTACAAAAAGATTATGAAGCCTTAGGAATTCATCATTTTCGTCTACAATTTATTTTTGAAACAAAAGAAGAAGTTACAAAAATTATGGATAAAATATATCATTTAGAATAAAGACCTTTTTGAAGCACTCTTGTCATAAAGAGTGTTTTTTGCTACAATGTTTATGAATTAAGTAGGTGAAATATGGAAAAGACAAGTTTGTTTAGTGTCCAAGAATTTGATGCTGCGAATGCAAAATTAATCCTAAAAGAAGTCGAGGAAATCTTAAAAGAAAGAGGGTATAATCCGATTAACCAGATTGTTGGTTATCTTTTAAGTGGTGATCCAGGCTTTATCACAAATTATAAGGAAGCAAGAGAAAAAATAACGAGTTTAGATCGAGCAGATTTACTCTCATTTATTTTAACGGAGTATTTAAAATGAGATATTTAGGCTTAGATTTAGGTACTAAGACACTTGGTATCTCGGTGAGTGATAAAACCAATACTATCGCGACACCCCTTGTAACGAAAAGATTTGCCGAAAATGATTATGAAAGTGTCTTAGATGATTTAGAGGCAATCGTTAAAGAAAAACAAATTACAGATTTTGTCTTAGGACTACCTAAAAATATGAATAATTCTCTTGGTTTTGCCGCGGAACGAAGTGAAAATTTTGCCCGTCTTTTAGACGAAAGATTTCATCTTCCGGTTCATTTTGTAGATGAAAGATTAACAACGGTGGAAGCAGAAAATATTTTGCTCATGGGCGATAAGAGTCGTAAAAAACGTAAAAAAGTGATTGATAATGTGGCATCATCTCTCATATTGGAAACCTATTTAAAAAAGAAAGGAAACTTGAAATGAAAGAAAATTCTCCTGTAAATAACAACGTCTTTAATATCAAAGACGAAAATGGAAATGTTATAGAATGTGAAGTTCTATTTACTTTTGATTCACCAGAAACAAATAAAAGTTATCTTGTTTATACCGACAATAAAAAAACAGAGGAAGGCGCTTTACAAATATATGCCAACATTTATGATAAAACAGGCCAAAATAAAAATTTAATGCCTATCGAAACCGAAGAAGAATGGAATACAGTGGAAGCTATCTTAGCCAAATTAGAACAAAAAGATAAGGAAGAAAATAAGTGAAAAAAGTAATCATTATTATATGTAGTTTAATTATTTTAGTCTGCCTTTTTTTAGGTGGTTTTTATGTCTGGGGCTTAGGTGCTTTAGGGGGAAGTGAAAAAGTAAACTTTATTATTGAAGCTGGAACAAGTAAACAAGATATTGCTAAAAACTTACAAAATGCTCATTTAATTCGTAATGAGTATGTCTTAGATGCCTATCTTTACTTAACTCGTCCAACGATTCAAGCAGGGGAATATGAGTTATCTCCTTCTATGACACCTAAAGAAATCATAGATAAATTTAAAAGTGGTGATATTGTTGTCAAAACCGTTAATGTTACTTTATTAGAAGGGGAGTCCGTAGCAGATTATGCAGAAACTCTTTCTAAAACCCTTTCTTTTACGAAAGAAGAGTTTTTAAGTACGATTAAAGATAAAGAATTTTTACAAACTTTGATTGAAAAATATTGGTTTTTAACGGATGAAGTTTTAAATGAACAACTATATGAACCACTAGAAGGATATTTTTATCCAGATACTTATGAATTTATGCAAAATGCCAGTATATCTGATGTTGTTTTAACCATTTTAAATAATGCCGAACAAAAATTAGATACCGTAAAAGAAGATATTACAAATAGTGGATATACCACTCATCAAATCTTAACCCTTGCTTCGTTAGTAGAAAAAGAAGGAATTACCAAGGAGGACCGTCAAAAAATAGCCCAAGTCTTTTATAAAAGATTAAGCATTAATATGCCTTTAGGAAGTGACATTAGTACTTACTATGGTGTTCATAAAAGTATGCGTGCTGGCGAGTTAACTTTTCAAGACATCTATAACGTGAATCCTTATAACACCCGTTTGACAGATGGCCAAATGAATGGTAAACTACCTATTGGACCGGTTGATAATGCCTCTTTAGACGCCATTTGGGCGACACTTCATAAAACCGAGACAAATTATATTTATTTTATAGCAAATACGTGTACCAAAGAAGTTTTCTTCTTTGAGGATTACAACGGCTTTTTACAAAAAGGCAGTGAACTCCGTAGTATTTGTGAGACAAATTAATAGGAGAGTAAGTAATGAAACAATTAATCATGGATATGGAAGAATACGCGAAAGAGAATAATATCCCTATTATGCAAAAAGAAGGCATTGCCTTTTTAATGAAATATATTAAAAATAATCATGTCAAAAATGTTTTAGAAATAGGGAGTGCTATCGGCTATTCAGCTATTTTAATGGCTTCTTCTAGCGCAGAATGTAAAGTCACTACGATTGAAAGAGACCAAACCAATTATTTAGAATGTGTTAAAAATGTTAAAAAATGTAATTTTGAATCAAAAGTAAGTGTTGTTTTTCAAGACGCTTTAGATGTTAATTTAGCCGAAGGAACACAATATGATTTGATTTTTATTGACGCTGCGAAAGGGCAATATCGTAAATTTTTTGAAAAATTTCAATATTTCTTAGCACCAGGTGGTGTTATTATCACAGATAATTTAAAATTTCATGGCTACGTTGGCAAATCTGATACGATTGAAAGTAAAAATTTACGTCAACTTGTCAAAAAAATAGAAGGTTATATTGATTATTTAAAAACAAATGAGGAATTTACTACAGAATTTTATGACATCGGTGATGGGGTATCTGTAAGTAAAAGAGTAGAAAATGAAAAGTAAATATCTCGTTGTTCCTAATCATAAAAATTTAAAGTCAAGCAACGATTATTGCTTGCTTTTTCCGTTAAAAGGCTTCTGTGTTGGCTTTTTAAATGAGTTTTCACTAGAAGAAATTCCTGATGAAAGCTATATTTATGTCAATCGTCTTTTAGATACAGAAAGTATTTTAAAATTAAAAGAAATTTTGCAAACGAAGTCTTTAAAAGGTATTGTTTTTGAAGATTTAGGAATTTTACAAATTATTTTAGATAATCAATTAACTTTAGAAACCATTTTTTATCCTACTCATGCCATTACAAGTACGAATACCTTAAATGCTTATTTAGATTATGTTAATAGTGCGGTAATATCTCTTGATATCACGAAAGAAGAAACTGAAAAAATGCTAAATTTAGCTAAAGGAGAAGTCTCTTACTATTTATATGGTCCCCTTCCTTATATGTATTCAAGAAGAAGTTTGCTTACCAATTATGAGAAGAATTTCTCTTTAAAAGAAAGTAAAGAAAAAATATTAGAAGATGAAATTACACATAAAAAATTTAGAACGGTTGAAAACGAATATGGCACGGTTTTATTTGATGAAAAACCTTATGATGGTAGAATATTTTTAAATCATCCAAAGATTAAACATTTTATTATTAATACGGATGCGAATGAAGAACCAGTAAGTGATAAGTGGCTTCAAGACTTTTTAGAAGGAAAAGAGTTAGAGAAAAGAACGGATGGTTTTTTAAATCAAAAAACTATTTATATATTGCCACCTAAAAAGGAGGGCTTATGATTGAATTACTCGCTCCAGCAGGAGATTTAGAAAAATTAAAATTTGCTTTACATTATGGAGCTGATGCGGTTTATGTCGGCGGACAAAATTTCAGTTTGCGGGCTAATGCTAAAAACTTTTCTTTGCAAGATTTAGAAGAAGCTCTTTTATTTGCTCATGAAAGAGGAAAAAAAGTTTATGTTACTGTCAATATTGTTTTTCATGATGAGGATACTACGGGATTAAAAGAATATTTACAAAAATTAGCGGATATTCATGTGGATGCAGTTATCGTCAGTGATATCGCGGTGATGAAATTAATTAAAGATGAAAATATTCCTTTAGAAATACATGTCTCTACTCAGGCTAGTATTTTAAATCCTTACGCGGCTTTATTTTATAAAAATTTAGGGGCTACTCGGGTTGTTCTAGCAAGAGAGGCTAGTAAAGAAGATATTAAAGAAATTAAATTAATGACCAACCTGGATTTAGAGTGCTTTATTCATGGCGCTATGTGTACTAGCTTTTCTGGTCGTTGTGTAATGAGTAACGTGGTTACTAATCGGGACGCGAACCGAGGAGGCTGTGCCCAGATATGTCGTTGGACGTTTAAAACGGATGAAGAACCAATTTTTAGCATGACAAGTAAAGACTTAAATATGATTTCAAATATTGAAAGTATGATAAATAGGGGTGTTAATTCTTTTAAAGTCGAAGGAAGAATGAGGGGGATTTATTATATTGCCACCGTCATTCATACTTACCGTAAATTAATAGACCAAATAAAAAATAATACTTTGGATGAAAGAGAAGTTAGATATGCCCTAGATATTTTAAATCGCTCGGCGAATCGAGATTCCAGTCCTCAGTTTTATGATGGATTACCTACTGAAAAAGAACAATATTTTCTAGGACGACAAGAAATATCTAATCAAGATTTTCTTGGACTTGTTTTAGATTACGATGAAGAAGAAAAGATGGTCTTACTAGAACAAAGAAATTATTTTAAAAAAGGTGATATTGTGGAATTTTTTGGCCCTGAAACGGAAACATTTACTTACACCGTTCATACAATATTAAACGATAAAGATGAAGAAATAGAAGTTGCCAATCATCCTAATATGCTTGTTAAATTACCAGTTGACAAGCCTTTACATAAGTGGGACATGATGCGTATAAAAGTGTTTGACAAGAATAATTATTTATAGTATGATGTTGCACGTGAATTTAAAAGAAAGTGAGGCCTTTAGAGATGAATCAAGAAATTATATTGACTCCAGAAGGTTATTTAGAATTAGAAACAGAATTAAACAATTTAAAGAATGTGGTAAGACCACGTGTTATAAAAGATTTGAAAGATGCTCGTGCCCAAGGTGACTTATCTGAAAATGCCGATTACGATGCGGCAAGAGATGAACAAGCTCAAATTGAAGCTAGAATTAAAGAACTAGAATTCAAACTAGAACATAGTAAAATTGCTCAAAAAGATGCAGCTGGATGTGTTTCAGTTGGAAATACGGTTGTTATTTTATATGACGATGGAGAAGAAGATGAATACCAAATCGTTGGTTCTATGGAAGCGGATCCATTCGAAAATAAAATTTCTAATGAAAGTCCAATTGGTGTAGCCGTTATTGGTCATAAAAAAGACGAGAAAGTAGAAGTTTCTAGTCCTAATGGTTCTTATACCGTTACTATTAAAGACGTTAGATAATAATTTAAACTAGGATAATTTTTCCTAGTTTTTTTGATGTATAAAAATAATGTCGTTTTTTAGTGAATTATGCTATAATGTTGTCTATCAAGCAAATGCCACCCAAAAGATTAGGCAGTACTTTTATTGTTGGATTCTGAAGGAGGATATTGATGAGAAAGAAAAAAACAATAAATGGATGGACGTCAGTGCCTTTGGTTTATATATCGCCGTTTTTTTCTTTTTAATTTACATGTTTTTTCAAGCGGGAGTTTCCATATATGAAAAAAGAAGTCCGCTTAAAATGACAGAAGTAACTGTTTTTGATTACAAAGAAATAGAAGATGAAACATCTCCTACCAAAAAAACAAGAGTTTTTGAAAGAACTCTTTCTAATGTGGATAAACAAGAAGAAGTTTTTGCCTTTTATGTAAGTCATAGTTATGTCAAAGTTTACATAGATGATGATTTAGTTTATGAGTTAAAAAATACAAATAAAAATATTTCAACAGTGGGGAATAACTATATTTATTTTCCGCTTTATAAAACCGATATTGGAAAAAGACTAAAAATAGAAATCTCACCCGTGTATGATTACTTTTTAAAGCAAAATATAATTTTTTACCAAGGTTCATGGCAGGGAATTTATACTTATGAAATATATCATAATCTTCCTCAAATATTTTTAGCTTTTCTATGTATTATCATGGGTATTTTTTTATGTTGTCTTGATTTTTATTTTGCTCATAAAAAACAATATGCCAATAAATTGGTTTATTTAGGGTTATTTATTTTAAGTTTAGGATTATGGAAAATATGTGATACAAGAGCAACCCCATTACTCTTTCCTGACATTCCTGTTTTCATTACTTATTTATCCTTGATTATGTTTTATTTAGCTACCGTCTCTTTCTTAATTTATATTTATTATCAATTTGATGATGAACATTTATCTTTAAAAAGGGTAATTCCCGTAGCTATTTTTATACCAACTATGGCTATGATTTTAGAACTTCTAAATATTTTGGAGTTAAGAGAAGTATTATTATTAAATCACAGTTGTCTTATTCTTTATATCGCTTTACTATTATTTGCTTGTATCAAAGATTGGCAAGATCATAAAAGATTACAGTTTTTCCCTGTTCTAGTAATATCTTTTATCATGGGTGTGTTATTAGATTTTCTTGTTTATTATGTCAAAGGTTCTTCTAGTCAAACGATTTTCCTTTTACTTGCAGTGGTCATAGATGTTATTGCCATGGCAATACTATCTATAAAAAAACTTCATTATCGTTCAGACATTGATGCTTTAACAGGGCTTTATAATAACAATCGTTGTAAGGAAATATTAGAAAATGGTACTTATGAAAAGTTTGGTTTACTTGTCTTTGATTTAAATGGTCTAAAGAAAATTAATGATACTTTAGGGCATACCTATGGTGATAAAATAATTCAAGAGTTTAGTAATCTTTTACAAAAAACTATTCCAAAAAGTTCTTTTGTAGGTCGTTTTGGCGGAGATGAATTCATTGTTATTCTTTATGATGTCACAGAAGAAAAAGTAACATCTTTTCTAGAGAATATGGAAAATAAAGTGACAGAATACAATAAAGAAAATAAAGAAATTTCTATTTCTTATTCGGTAGGGTATGGCATGAGTATGCAAAAAGAAGCTAAAACTATGAAAGAAATATTTAATGAAGCGGATGAGAAAATGTATGAAAATAAAGAAAATTATTATCAAACTCATCATATTACTCCATATCGTTAAACGAAATCCCTTGTTCTTCTAAAAAGAAAAGTTTTTTTTTATGTTATAATATCTTTGACTTAGGAAAGGAGCGTAGAAATGACACCTATTTATCTTTGTATTGATTTAAAAAGTTTTTATGCTTCGGTAGAGTGCCGTGAAAGAGGTTTAGATCCATTAAAAACGAATCTGGTGGTCGCGGATGAATCAAGAACAGATAAAACCATTTGTCTAGCTATTACACCAAGTTTAAAAAAATACGGCTTAAAAGGAAGGGCAAGACTTTATGAGGTCAAAGAGGTTGTTCGTCGCGCTAATTATAAAAGAAGACAAAAAGGTTTTAAATTAACTAAAAAATCTTATGATGATGAAGAACTTAACAAAAATCCTCATACTGAAATAGATTTTTTGATTGCTAAACCTCGCATGATTTATTATATGAAATACAGTACTAAAATTTTTCAAACTTATTTAGAATTTGTTTCCAAAGAAGATATTTATAGTTATTCAATTGATGAAGTATTTATAGATATCACTTCTTATTTAAAAATGTATCAAAAAACACCTGAAGAACTGGCCACGATGATTATGAAAAGAGTTTATGACAAGACGGGAATCACCGCGACTTGTGGGATAGGTACTAATCTTTACTTAGCCAAAGTAGCTATGGATATTGAAGCTAAACATATGGAGCCAAATGATTTTGGGGTAAGAATAGCCTTTTTAGATGAAAAAACTTATCGTTATAAATTATGGACACATGAACCCCTTACAGATTTTTGGCGAGTAGGAAAAGGTACTCAAGAAAAATTACTAGGCTATGGCATAAAAACTATGGGAGATATTGCTTTATGTTCTCATCAAAATGAAGAGTTGTTATATAAATTATTTGGGGTTAACGCGGAAACTTTGATAGACCATGCCTGGGGATATGAACCTCTTAGTATGAAACAAATAAAAAATTGTCGACCGGTAACTAAAAGTATTTCACGCGGTCAAGTTTTATCTTGTCCTTATGAAGCAAAAAATATCGGCTTAGTCGTAAGAGAAATGGTTGATTTAATGAGTTATGAATTAGTAGAACATCATTTTGTCACCTCTAAAATCGTATTACATATTGGTTATGATGTTAGTAATTTAAACGAAAGAGCTAAATATATCGAAGGTGGACTTACCAGTGACATGTATGGAAGAAAAGTACCTAAGCCAAGTCATGGCACGATTAATCTTCATAAGAAAACCGCTTCTTCTAAAATATTATGTGAATATGCTTTAAAGCTACTAGAAGAAATCATAAATCCCCATCTTTTAGTCAGACGTATCACGATTTATATGACAGATTTAGCGAGTGATTTAGATGTGAATTCTCAAAAAGAGAATGTGCAATTTGATTTATTCTCGAATACTTCTTTAAAAGATGAAGAAAAACAAAAAGAACAAGAAGACATTAAAGAGGAAAAACAAATTCAAAAAGTTATTTTAGATATCAAAAATAAATATGGTAAGAATGCCATTTTAAAAGGAATGAACTTAGAAAAAGGGGCTACTGCTAGGGAAAGAAACCAAGAAATAGGAGGACACAATGCTTGAGAAATATAAAAGTATTATTGATTTACCGCATCATGAATCACCATTTCATAAAAGAATGCCTATGGAAGAAAGAGCTTTTCAATTTGGCTCTTTTGCAGCCTTAGTCGGTTATAAAGAAGAATTAAAAGAAACGGGGAGAGAAACTACCTTAAAACAAAATTTATCCTTTGATGATTTAGAAAGATTAAATTATAAGTTACATGTTTTAGAACAGAATATCAAAGATAATCCTTTCATTAAGTTACGTTATTTTGAAAAAGATATTTGTAAAGAAGGGGGTAAAGTTCTAGAAAAAGAAGGTCATCTTATTAAGATAGACCAAAGTAAAAGATATCTTCTTTTAGAAGATAAAACGAAAGTCTTTTTCGACGATATTTTAGATATTTCGACAAATTTATATGATTTTTATACGTGAACTTTCATTTCTTTGATATAATCAATTTAGAGTAAGAAAGAAGAGGTTTTATGTACACTGTAATGGATTATTTAAAATATTATCGGGATATTCCTTTCACGGAAGTTTCTTTAAATCAATTAGATTTCCTTATCTGTGCGATTTTAGTCTATTTGCCTTTGAATGATTTTAAGGAAGCTAAAAGTTTGAAAGATTTTTCCAAAATAGCTTTAGAATTAGAAAATAAAGATTATGATGGGATGATGATTCCTAAAAGTTATGAAGTTTTAAAATACTTACAAAATGCTAAACGTTATGCGAATATGAAAATCATGAATTTTGTTAATCTAAAAAATGAAAAAACCCAATTTGGAGCTTGTAAATTTTTAATGGATAAAAAAACAATTATTGCCTTTAAAGGAACGGATGGTTCTACCATTGGATGGGTAGAAAATTTTCGCCTTTTATATGATTATCCAACTTATACTCAACGGCTATCCTTAAATTATTTAGAAGATAATATCAAATTTAATGATAAAAATGTTTATGTTGTAGGCCATAGTAAAGGTGGTAATTTAGCGATGGCTTCTGTAATGGAGTTAAGTCGCCCTTTATTTAAAAAAGTAAAGAAGGTATATAATTTTGATGGACCAGGTTTTTTAAAGAAAGAATTTGACTCTTTAAAGTATCGGGAGTTATTGCCTAAGCTTGTTAATATTATTCCTACCGGTTCCGTGGTTGGCTCTTTATTATTTAATAAAAATTATACAGTCGTAGAAAGTTGTGAACTAGCTTTTAATGAACATTATCCCACCACATGGGGTGTTTTTGGCGAGTTTTTCCTAGAAGGTACTTTATCAAGTGTTTCGAAACATTTAAATGAAAGTACGACCATAGGAATGGATAACTTAGAAAATGAAAAAGTAAAAGAAGCTGTGGAGATGATTCTCAAAAACATTGAGAAAAAATATGATGAAGAATTTGAATTTAATATAAATGATGTCAAAAATTTGTTAAAAAATAGAGATAATATTGATCCAGAAGTAGCAAAGTATTTAACAACAATGTTACCAAAAATGTTTTTTGCTGTGACAGGTAAAAATATGAATGATTAAACTTGAAAAATATGTTAAAATAATTTTCACAAAATCTTTTAAAGGAGGAGAATATATGGATAATGAAATAGATATCAGTGAATATTTAGTTTGGTATGTTCCTTTTGGACCGGATAGTTATCATCATTTTGAAGAAGCATTTTATGGAGAAAAATATAAACTTGGCGGTGCTGATCATCAAGATATTACTATGAAATTTATAGTTGATCATCAATTAGAACATAAGGGAAGAGGAAGAGGACATTTTGATTTTGTTCAAACCTTATGCGAAAATGGGGTAATGGTAGGTTTGTCTTCTGGGCAAAAAATGAATGGAAAATATTTTATGACATTAGCTCTTCCTGAAAATATGTCTTCTTATCAGCTTGCTTTTTTAGAAAGTCAAATGTCTATTTTACAAGAGGAATTTTCTTCAGAACCTAATCTATTTTCGATAATCGTTCATAATCCAGGACCTATGTCTTACAATAGTGGTGTGCCTAATTTTAGAAATTTAGCCATTGAGGCTATTATTAATAATAGTCCTTCTAAAAATGATGCCATAGAACTTTTAAAGCAGGAAATAGAAAATCAAAAAAGAAAGGAAATAAAACAAAGATGAAGTTACAATTTGAATTATTAAAAAAAGAAGCCAAGACAGGAGCAAGACTTGGAAAAATTACTTATCATGGTCAAGAATATGAAACGCCAATGTTTATGCCAGTAGGAACACAGGCTACTGTTAAAACATTAAGTCCTGAAGAAGTAAAAGATACGAAAGCCGGTATCATTTTAGCTAATACTTATCATTTATGGTTAAGACCAGGAGATGAGATTGTTAAGAAAGCCGGTGGCTTACATAAGTTTATGAATTATGATGGTCCTATTTTAACCGATTCTGGAGGATTTCAAGTATTTTCATTAGCCAAACCTAAAGATATTACCGAAGAAGGAGTTCATTTTAAAAACCAATATAATGGAGATAAGTTATTTTTAACGCCAGAAAAATCTATCAAAATTCAAGAAAATTTAGGTAGCGATATTGTTATGAGTTTTGATGAATGTCCACCTGCGAGTGCTTCTTATGATTATTTAAAACAAAGTGTTGAAAGAACCCTTCGTTGGGCTAAAAGAGGAAAAGATGTTTTTAAAGGCGAAAATCAACTTTTATTTGGTATTGTTCAAGGTGGAGCTTATGAAGATTTAAGAAAAATGAGTGCTGAAAGTTTAGTAGCAATGAATTTTGATGGTTATTCTATTGGAGGAGTTGCCAACGACCATGAATCTAAAGAAGATATGTATAAAGCTTTTCATTATTCTACAAAATATTTACCAGAAGACAAATTACGATATGCAATGGGCATAGGGGAACCCATCGATTTAGTAGAAGGAGTCATAAGAGGTGTCGATTTATTTGACTGTGTTACGCCAACAAGATTAGCTCGTCATGGACATGCTTTTACTAAATACGGTAAAATCAATTTAAAAAATGCCAAGTATAAAGAAGATTTTACTCCTATTAGTGAAGAATGCGATTGTTATGCTTGCAAACATTATACGAAAGCTTACATCAAACATCTTATTAACGCGGATGAAACTTTTGGCGCACGTCTTTTATCCATTCATAATATTCGTTATTTAGTTTCTTTGATGGAAGAAATAAGACAAGCGATTAAAGAAGACCGCCTTAATGACTTTAGAGAAGAATTTATCCAAAATTATTATGGAGAAAAACATGACTAATTTTAAACTATGTCTCGGAACGCTTTTTATAAGTGTTTTTCTTGTCTTTGGCTATTCTTTTTATGGCGTTTATAAAGAACATGAAAGACGTCTTCGACTTGTTTCTGAAAAACGAATTACCGAAGCTTGTGAAACCTGCTTTTTAGAAGGAAAATGTTCTCAAGAGAAAACGACGTTAGAAGAACTTATCGCTTTAAACTACCTAAAAGACGAAGTGAATCCCCTTACGAAACTTTATTATTCTCATGCCTCTTACGTGCTTAAAGAAAATAATACTTATGTTTTTTATGAAGTAAATGATTAAGTGTCAACTTCCTCTTGACACTCGGGGGAGAGTATCTGCTATAATTATCATAGGAAAGCTATGGTGATTTTTTCATATACAAAAAATTACTACTACCCTCCACATTTATAACTAAATGGTATCGAAATGTTATAATGCTTTATGTACTAAGTAAAAAGAGTTTAAAACACACCATACTGTTACATATTAAAGAGAAAAGGAGTTGTTCCATTTATGGATAAAAAGAAAAGAAATATTTTGATTACAATTGTTTTATTAATAGGCATCATAGCCATTATAGGGATATCCTACGCCATATGGTTCCTAAACTTAACTCAAACAGGCCAAAATAATATTGCTTCATCATGTTTTAATATTACCTTCACAGATAAAGACAATATTAGCTTGCAAAAGGCATACCCAATATTAGATGAAGAAGGAAAAAAATTAACACCTTATGAATTTACTATCACAAATACGTGTGATTCTTATGCTTCTTTTAATGTTAACTTAGAAGTTTTAAACACAACAACATTAACAAATAATGATGCTATTAAAGCTATGATATCATCAAAAACAAATGATACAGAAACAGAAATCACCACAAGCTTATTATCAAGTTATCAAACAACCACGAAAACCTTAGATAATGCTCAAACAGCCTTTAATTTAACAACAGGCTACTTAAATGCTAAAGAATCTAAAACATACACCTTAAGATTATGGCTAGATGAAAATGTGAATATGAATACCGAAGGAGTACAAAATGCTAAGTTTAGTTCAAAGGTAGTTGTTACAACAAGTTATGTTGAAGAATTACCAAAATCAGCCTCTGAAACAATAGCATCATTAGTAAGTGGAGCTGATACTAGTTCAACAGATGTTATTACAGTATCAGATAAAACAAGTGATAGTTGCACTTATACTTTAGCTTATGATGGGACGAGTGATAATAATTTAAGATACGTTGGGGCAAATCCTTGTAACTATGTAACTTTTAATGGTGAAAAAGCCGGATGGAGAATTATTGGCATCTTAAATACCCCAGAAGGCCAAAGAATGAAATTAATTCGAACTGATTCCTTAGGAAATTTATCGTGGTATTATACATCAACAGGAAGTTATGCCAATGATTGGACAACAAGTAGTTTACAAACTTTATTAAATAGTGGTGCTTATTATAACAGAAATACAGGGCAGTATTATAATAGAAGTACGACAGCAACAACATTAGATTTTACAAGCAATGGCTTAACAGAAGAAGCAAAAAATCAAATAGATACCATAACATGGAAATTAGGAGGAACTGCAAGCTATACAAGTTCGTCAAATGGTCTAGCAAGTCATTGGTATACTTATGAAAGGGGAACAACAGTATACACGGGAAGACCAACAGAATGGCCAGGAAAAGTTGGCTTAATGTATCCAAGTGATTATGGATATGCGACAAGCGGAGGAAGTACAAGTAATCGAACAAGTTGTTTAAATAAAGAATTATATAGCTGGGATGATAGTTCTTATAGTGATTGTAAAAATAATGATTGGCTTTTAGATTCAAGTACAATACAATGGACATTAGCCCCGGATTCGTCTTTTTCTGACAGCGTGTTCTTTGTCGGCGACACTGGCTATGTCGGCACCTCTGGCGATATCCCCAACAGCTATACGTACAGCCAGTATGCGGTGCGGCCTTCGGTTTATCTGATATCGGAAATGTCAATTTTAAGCGGAGAAGGAACTTCTGAAAGTCCTTACGAAATTAGATAGCGTGAAAAAGTCAGCTTATAAGTAAACGGTGTATCATATGATACACCGTTAATTTGGCTTTTTATTAATTCCTACCATAGAGCCTAGGGTACTAGAAAGAATTAAAACAGCATAGTAGATGATTCTTTCTAAAGAAAAGTGGTCATGATAAAAAACCATATTGATAAAAAGGAGAATAAAAATAAGCCATAATCCTATTTTTAGACCTTCTAAAAAACCTTTTCTTAAGGCTTTTTTACCATATTCAAAGCCTATTAAGAATAAAAATAATATCATGCCGATAAAGATAAATGTGTTGGTTAACTTAAAATGAAGAATATCGAAATAATTAAATGTTGTTAGAATTAATGAAAATAAAATTAAAAAGCCTAGAAATATTAAACTGGTAAAACCTAATTTTTTTAAATTGTGCATTCTATCACCTATTAAACTATATGAATGTTTAAAAAAAATAGAATAAGACCATAATAAAAATAGGTGATAAGAATGCAAGAATTAGGTTCTATTATTTATCGAACTATTTTTTTCTATTTTTTTATTGTTTTACTTTATCGTATTATGGGTAAAAGAGAGATAGGACAACTTGGGGTAACCGATTTAATTATTTCTATTCTCATGGCTGAGATGGTGGCCATATCTATTGAAAATATTGATAAATCTATTTGGCAAACAATTATTCCTTTATCCTTACTGGGTTTATTAGAAATTCTTTTAGCTTTTATTAGTATTAAATCACGAACATTTAGAAGAATCTTTGATGGTAAACCCTCGTTAATTGTCTGTAATGGCAAAGTGAATTATAAAGAAATGGTTCGGCAACGTTATAGCATGGATGATCTTTTATTAAGCTTAAGACAGAAGGCTATTAAAGATTTAAAAGATGTAGAGTATGCTTTTCTAGAGCCTAATGGAAAATTATCAATATTTAAATATAATTTATTTAAAATAAGTTCCCCTTATCCTATGCCCTTAATTTTAGATGGTGAGATTAATATTAAAACATTAGAATTTTTAAAAAAAGAGAAAAGTTGGTTAGTCCAAATCTTAGGGCAAAAAGGCTTAACTATCACCGATATTTTTTATGCTTTTTATAATAACAAGAAAATATATTTAATTAAGAAAGATGAAATAGAGTAATTATTTCTCTTTCTTTTTTTGGGTTCTTTTAAGGCTTACTTTATGTTAAAATAAGAAAGACAAGACGAAAGGAAGTATAATTATGTATAGTTATATTAAGGGTGTTGTGACAGGTGAAGAGAAAAATACGATTATTTTAGAAAATAATGGTATTGGTTATGAAATAAATGTTTCGAATCCCTATGCTTTTAAAGAAAACGAAGAACAAAAAGTTTATATTTATCATCATATTAGAGAAGATGAAGAAAGTTTATATGGCTTTCAAACCAAAGAAGAAAAAGAATTGTTTTTAAAACTTATCAATGTGAAAGGGGTAGGACCTAAACTTGTGATGCCAATGCTCGCTACTGGTAGTGTAAATGGTATTATTGATGCCATTGATAGGGAAAATGTTTTATATTTAAAAAAATTTCCTAAGGTAGGAGAAAAAGTGGCCAGACAAATTATTTTGGATTTAAAAGGCAAACTTGCTATTGATACTTCAGAAATTTCATCTAATGGTTTTGAAGAATTAATTAGTGTTTTAGAAGGTCTTGGTTATAAAACTGCCGATATTAAAAAGATTTTACCAAATGTCGATACAAGTAAAAGAGTAGAAGATCAAGTTAAAGAAGCTTTACGATTACTTCTTAAATAAAATTAAAAAAGTAGGAGGGATTATATGGATGATCATATTTTAGAAAGTGAAAAACTAGAAACGGATTCTTTTGAAAATAATATTAGGCCCCAGAGTTTAAAAGAATATATTGGTCAAGAAGAAATCACAAGTAACTTAAGTGTTTTTATTGAAGCAAGTAAGATTCGTAATGAATCTTTAGATCATGTTTTACTATATGGTCCTCCAGGACTTGGGAAGACAACTCTTGCTCATATTATTGCTAATGAACTAGGAGTAAATTTAAAAACTGCTAGTGGTCCTTCTTTGGAAAAAAGTGGCGATTTAGCTGCCGTTTTATCTACTTTAGAACCAGGGGATGTTTTATTTATTGATGAAATCCATCGTATGCCAAAGTTTATTGAAGAAATTTTATATCCAGCCATGGAAGATTTTGAACTTGATTTAGTCATTAATAATGATGGCAAAAGTAGAAACTTGAAGATAGATTTACCACCTTTTACTTTAGTCGGTGCTACGACTAGAGCCGGAGATATCTCAGCTCCTTTAAGAGATCGTTTTGGAATCATTAATAAACTTCAATATTATACTGAAGATGAACTAAAAGAAATCATCTTAAGAACCAGTCGTGTTCTTGAAATGCCTATTGAAGAAGAAGCTGCGGCTTTACTTGCTAAAAGATGTCGTAAAACACCAAGAATTGCCAATCGCCTCTTTAAAAGAGTTCGCGATTTCGCTTTAGTTGGAGGTTATAAAACCATTACTTATGATTTAGCTAATCGCTCATTAGAAAGATTAAAAGTAGATGAAGATGGGTTAGATGCCATTGATATCGAGTATCTAACGAGTCTTATTGAAAAATTTGGCGGTGGTCCAGTGGGTGTGGAAACTATTAGTACAAGCATTGGCGAAGAAGTATCAACAATTGAAGATGTTGTAGAACCATTCTTATTACAAGAAGGTTTTATTAAAAGAACCCCAAGAGGAAGAGTTGCTTTAGAGAAAGCTTATAAACATTTAAAAATAAGTCATAATCAAGGATTATTTGATGATGATTTTTAACAAATTTTAAGGGGCTGTAATGAAATAGAATAATCGGTTCAATGTCAAGTAGTGTTGGTAATGCTGGTAGAGTTGCTTTAAAAAAAGATGCTCGTATTACTTCTGATGAAAATCACAAATGGATTACTGAAGCTTGGGTTAATGAAAGAGTTACTACAGACATGAAAGTGGTTTATAATGAAAATGGAACGGTAACATTTACAAGCGAAGAAGATGAAGATATGTATTCTTTAAAAAATAATGACGTTACTTTTACAATTAAAAATCCATTAAATCCATCATATACTCTTGTTGTTAATAGTGTTGATGCTTCAAAATTAGTTTTAGATAAATATACACTTATTAAAGGTTATGATATTAGTGTTTTAGCTGGAACAGAAATTGTGCCTATTGAAAATGGTGAATTTGAAATTAAAATACCTGTTGATGTAAAATACGACAAATTTGTCGTGGGTTATATTGAAGATGGTAATGTTAAAGAAACATTTGATGCGACTTACAAAGATGGATATGTTACATTCAAAACAACTCATTTATCAGAATATTCTATTTTTGGTATGAATGAAGAAACAGAAAAAAATCCTCAAACAGGCGATAACATTTTCATGATTTTTGCTGGGGTTATTGTATCTGGTCCTGCTTTAATCGGTTTAGAATTAAAAAAATTTAAAAGAAATTAATAAAAGATGAGAGTTCGGCTCTCTTTTTTGATAATATAGAAAGAGACGCGATATGAAAAAAATTTTAGAATTATTATTTAAACTTCTTTTATTTTCTATTTTTGTTTTTTGCTTTATCAAACTTCTTGGATGGCGAAGTGATAATCAAAAAACAAAGGAAGTTTTAAATGACATTGAAGAGAAAGTTTCTATCGAGGAAGAAGATAATTTAGATAGTATTAAAGAACAAGATGAAACGACTATTTCAGAAAGTGACCCTTATTGGGAATTTATTAATAAACCTTTTTTAAAAGTGAATTTTTCTAAACTTTCTCTAGAAAATGAAGATATCTTTGGCTGGATAGAAGTGCCTAATACTAATATTAATTATCCTGTTACTAAGACGACTAACAATGAATATTATTTAACACATGATTTATATAAAAGAGCAAATGGGGGAGGATGGGTCTTTTTAGATTATCGTAACAAAATTGATTTTTCAAATAAAAACTCCATTATTTATGCCCATGGTAGGGAAAACAAAACCATGTTTGGTACTTTAAGAAACATTCTTAATAAAGAATGGTATGAAAATAAAGAAAATTATATTATTAGAACAAATACCAAAGATAATGCCCAAGTCTGGCAGGTTTTTAGTGTTTATAAAATTTTAAATACCAATGATTATATTAAAACAAATTTTCAAAGTGAAGAAGAATATCAAAGCTTTTTGAATTTTATTAAAAATAGAAGTATTTATGATTTTCAAACAGGTATTTTTAAAGATAATAAAATTTTAACTTTATCTACCTGTTACGATGATTATTCTAAGGTAGTTTTACATGCTAAATTAATAAAAAGTAATTAAATGATTCTCGTGGTTTATTGTATGTCAATTTTATGTAAATTTGCTTTACAAACACAGCCATGCCTTTTATAATAATAGATAAATTGTTTAGGGAGTGGTCATATGGCAAAAACTTTACCCGTTATGCTACTTAAAGATTTTGTTTTACTACCCAACCAAGAGGTGAAAGTAGAACTCAATCATACGCTCTCTTTTAAGACACTGGAATTAAGTGAAAAGTATTTTAATAATGAAATGATATTAGTTTCACCAAAGGATTCTTTAGAAGAACGTCCTGAAGTAGAAGACTTGCCAGATGTTGCAGTAATTGGTCAAGTAACAAAAAAAATAACGCTTCCAAATGATCATATACGAGTAACTATCAAGGGCATTAAAAGAGTAAAAATAGCAAGGTATTTCAATAATAAACACGAACGTGATGTTTTGGAATGTCGTTTTTATGTGCTTCATTTACCTAAAATAGATGAAACTGAAGAGCTTTCTTTACAAAGAGAGTTAAAGCGTTTATTTCGTAAATTTATTCGTTCAAATGCTAGTTTCTCTAACAACTCACTATCTGAAATTCAAAATGTACATGATTTAAATGAACTTACGGATTTTATTGCTGGTTTACTTCCAACAACTAAAGAAAATAAAATCTTTTATATGGAAGAATTGAATGCTTTAAAAAGGGCTAATAAACTTATTCAAGACTTAGTGGTTGAATTAAAGATTATCAAATTAGATCAACAAATCAATGAATCTTTACAAGAAGAGATGGAAAAAAGCCAAAAAGAATACGTTTTACGAGAAAGAATTAAGGAAATTGAAAAAGAGTTGGGCGAAGAAAATAAAAAACAAGATGAAGTAGATGCTTATTTAGAAAAGTTATCCTCTTTAAATCTTCGTCATAGCACGTTAAAAAAGATTGAGGCTGAGATTCACAAGTATGAATGTATGAATGAAATGAGTCCTGAGATAGGCTTTTCTAGAAACTATTTAGAACTTTTCTTTGCTCTTCCTTGGAATGAAGAAAGTATTGAACAAGAAGATTTAAAAGAAATCGAAAAAAGTTTAAATAAAACGCATTATGGTTTAGAAAAAGTAAAAGAACGTATTTTAGAGTATGCAGCAATGAAAAAAAGAAATCCCTTACTTCAAGCTCCTATTATTTGTCTAGTAGGTCCTCCAGGAGTTGGTAAAAGTACGATAGCTTCTTCCATTGCCAAAAGTTTACATCGTTCCTTTTACAAAATAAGTGTCGGTGGTTTAAATGATTCTACCGAACTTGTAGGTAACCGTCGTTCTTATATAGGAAGTGCTCCTGGTAAGATTATCGAAGCTTTAAAAAAATGTGGTACAAAAAATCCTGTTTTATTAATTGATGAAGTAGATAAAATGGTGAAAGATTACAAAGGAGATCCCGCCAGTACTCTTCTAGATATATTAGATCCTAATTTAAATCAAAATTTTATGGATTCTTATTTAGAAGAACCTTTTGATTTAAGCCATGTCCTTTTTCTTTTAACCGCGAATAACAAAGATAATATTCCTAGTGAATTAAAAGACCGCCTAGAAATTATTGAACTATCTAGTTATACTATTTTTGAAAAAATAACCTTGGCTAAAAACTATTTAATTCCACGTATCTTAAATGATTATCATGTGGAAGAAGAGGAAATTAGTTTGAATGAAAATACTTTAAAAGCTTTAATATTAAATTATACTTCTGAAGCAGGAGTACGTGATTTACAAAGAAAACTTCATGATATTTATCGTAAAATTATTTTACAAAGTATGAAAGAAGAACAAAATTTACATGTTTCTTTAGAACCTAAAGATTTAAAAAAATATTTAGATACTAAAGATTTAAAAGAACAAGATAAACCTTCTTTACACGAGTGTGGTCTTGTTAATATGCTCGCGGTGACACCTTTTGGAGGGGCTGTTATGCAGGTAGAAGCCATCTCTTTTAGTGGTAAGGGAGAGATTTATACGACAGGATCTTTAGGAGATACTTTAAAAGAATCTTTAAAAGTCGTCACAAGTTATATAAAAGCCAATAGTTCTTTATTTGGTTTAAGTGAAAATAGTTTTAATAAGAAAACGATTCATTTACACTTTTTAAGTGGGGCTATTCCCAAAAATGGTCCAAGTGCTGGTGTTTCTATTACCACTTCTTTAATAAGTCTTTTAAAAAAGAAGAAAGTAGCAAAAGATATTGCTTTTACAGGAGAAATGACTTTAAGAGGAGAAATTTTACCAGTCGGAGGAATTAAAGAAAAAATCATCGGAGCTTATAACTATGGTATAAAAAAAGTTTATGTTCCGTCTAAAAATAAAAATGATATCAAGGGAATTCCTAAAGAAGTTAAAAATAATTTAGAAATCGTTTTAGTAAATAATTATTTAGAAATTTATAATGAAATTTTTCAAAAATAAAAAGGAGTTATATGAAATACAATTGGAATTTAGAATTACTATGTACGGATGAAAAATGGTTAGAAATATATCAAGAATTAGAACAATTAATTACAAAATTAAATAAGGATATAAAATCTTTTTTAGATAATCCAACGACTTTTAATTCTTTTCTAGAAGAGTATATTAAAGCAAATCTTCAAATAGAAATCGTTTACTGTTATCCTAGAAGGCACCTTGATATTTCTTTAAAAGATGAAAAATATCAAAATCTTTTTGCTAAAGCAATTAATTCGTATAATCATCTTTTGAAATTAATTTATCATTTTGAACAAAATATTTTAGAAAATAGTGATTTAGTAAAAAAGTATTTAGAAGATAAAAAGGTTTCATTTTATAAAAGATATATAAATCTTATTTTAAGAAGGAAAGATCATTTATTAAAAAATGATACTCAGAAAATTAAATATGAACAAAATAATCAAGAAATTAAACAAAATTATGAAAACATGTTTAACAATGGGTTTAAAATAGAAAATGCTTTAGTCGATGGTGAAAAAATAGAAATTAATCGTTTCAATTATAATCGTTTACTTTTAGATAAAAGTCCATCAAAACGTCGTGTGATTTTTGAACTTTATACTAAGGAATACATAAAAAATAATGATGTTTTAACTCAATTATATCTTTCAAAATTACAAAATGAAATAGAATTATCTAAAAAGGAAAACTTTTCTTCATTATTAAGTAAAAAATTATTTGAATTGGAACTTGATCCTGTTGTTTTTGATCCTGTTTTAAAACAGATTAATGAAAATTTAAGAATTATGCATGAATATACTTATTTGAAAAAAAGAATGCTTAGTTTAGAGGAGTTTCATTTATATGACACCGGACTTTTACCTAGTTCCACGGTAAAGACAAAATACTCTTTTGAAGAGGCCTTAAGTATTGTCAAAGGAGCTTTAAATGTTTTAGGAAGTGATTATATTTCTTTGATTGATAAGATGTTTGATGAGGGATGGTGCGACGTTTATCCAAAGAATGATAAAAGGTCATATTCTTATACATGTCTTTCTTATGTAGGTGCTCCTTATGTTTTAATGAATTATGATGGTTCTTTAAATGCTATTAGAACTTTGGCTCATGAGATAGGCCATGCTTTAAATGCTTATTACTCCAAAAATAAGAATTCTTTTGCCTATTTTGAGATACCATATTTGCTTACAGAAATAGCATCTAAAGTAAATGAACTTCTATTAAATGATTATCTTCTAAAGATTTCAACAGATGAAGAAATGAAAAAATATGTTTTGAATAATAATGTTAGCAATTTAGGTAACTCTTTGTTTGGCCAGATTATGTTGACTGAGTTTGAACATACTGTGATAAAAAAAATGGAGATTAATGAGAAAATATCCAAAGAAGATTTAAATAATATTTATTTAAAAATTAGTCAAAAGTATAATGGGAATGGCTTAACTTATGATGAATATGTTAAGTATGGATGGAGTAAAATTTCATCTTTTATTATGCAAGATAGCTATTATTTATATCAATATTCTCTTGGTATGGCTATTGCTACAAATATTTCCAAAAGAATTTTGGCAGGTGAACCAAATATTGTGGAAAAATATAAGAAATTTTTAGCAATAGGAAAAAGAAAGTCTATAACTCAAGCACTTTCAGAATTAGATATTGATCTACAAGATGGTAAATATATGGCAAAGGCAATGGAATTTTTAGAACAAAATATTACTTTATTAAAAGAATATTTTAATTGACAAGCGTTCATTAATTTCCTATAATGAAATGGTAAAAAAACGTTAAGACACGTTTATAAATCGTCTTTTTAAAGAGAGTTTGGGTCTGGTGAAACCAAATAAAAGCTTTTTATAAATATCACTTAAATACCACGTTTTCGGGTAACTTCCGTTAAAGGTCAAATAAGTTAAAGTAAGGATGGTACCGTCTTTTAGACTCCTTTGGTATCGTCTTTTTTTATGGAAAGGATTTGTTTATGAAAAATTTTAAAGAACTTGATAAAAGAAGTGTCCATGAAGTAGAAAGTGACTTGAGTCAAAAATGGCAAGAAATGGATATTTTAAATTTATCTATTGAAAACCGTGATAAAAATAAAAACTGGGTTTTCTATGATGGACCTATTTATGCTAATGCTAAACCGGGTATTCATCATGTTTTAGCCAAGACTATTAAAGATAGTTTTTGCAAATATAAAACCATGCAAGGTTATCGTGTTTTAAGAAAAATTGGGTTAGATACTCATGGTCTTCCTATCGAAGTTAATGTTGAAAAAAAATTAGGTTTTAAAAGTAAAGCGGATATCGAGGCTTTTGGTATTGAAAATTTCTGTAAAGAATGTAATAAAGCCACAGCCACTAATATTGGCGAAGTAAATGATGTCACGCGTATGATGGGACAGTTTATTGATTGTGATCATCCTTATATTACATGTACTAATGATTATATTGAATCAGAATGGTGGCTTTTAAAAGAAATCGATAAAAAAGGTCTTTTATATTATGGTAATAAAGTTTTACCATACTGTCCAAGATGTGGGACAGAGCTTTCAGCTAATGAAGTAAGTCAAGGATATCAACAAGACAGTGTTAATACGGTTATTGTTCCTTTTAAAAGAAGTGACGTAGAAGAATATTTCCTTGTTTGGACAACAACGCCATGGACTTTAATTGCTAATGTTGGTTTATGTGTTCATCCAAATCTTACTTATGTCAGAGTAAAAAGTGATGAAAAAGTCTATATTTTGGCTGAAAGTTTAGTAGAAAAAGTTTTTGATGGTAAAGAATATGAAATCTTAAGTTCTTGCCTTGGTAAGGATTTAGAAGGTATTTCCTATGAACAACTTTTACCTTTTGTAAACGTAGAAGGTAATGCTTTTAAGGTAGTAAGTGATTCATATGTCACGAGTGAAGATGGAACAGGAATTGTTCATTTAGCTCCTGCTCATGGTGAAGATGACAACCGTGTTTGTAAAGAAAATGGTTTAGCTTTCTTAAACGTTGTTGATAAAGATGGAACTTACTTAGAAGGACCTTGGAAAGGCACTTTGGTTACCGATAATGAACTTGAAATTACCATTGTAAAATGGTTAAAAGAAAATAATAAACTCTTTAAGAAAATCAAAATAGTTCACGATTATCCTCATTGCTGGAGATGTAAACAACCGCTTATTTACTATGCCAAACCAGCTTGGTATATTAAAACAACGGCTTATAAAGAAGAAATTATTAAAGCTAATGAAGGTATTAATTGGTATCCATCTTATGTGGGAACTAAACGTTTTAATAATTGGCTTTCTAATATGGTAGATTGGGGTATCAGCCGTAATCGTTACTGGGGATGTCCAATGCCTATTTGGATTTGTGATAGTTGTGGCGAGAAAAAAGTCATTGGTAGTCGTGCAGAATTAAAAGAAAATTTAATAGAAGATGTAGATATTTATAAAACGGAACTTCATCGTCCTTATGTGGATAATCTTCATTTAAAATGTCCTCATTGTGGAGGCGTTATGACGCGTATTAAAGATGTCTTAGATGTTTGGTTTGATTCAGGGGCTATGCCTTATGCTCAATACCATTATCCATTTGAAAATAAAGAACTTTTTGAATCTCAATTTCCAGCTGATTTCATCGCCGAAGGCGTTGACCAAACAAGAGGATGGTTCAACTCTTTACTATGTATTTCAACTCTTGTCTCCGGGGTATCAAGCTTCAAAAATGTTGTTGTTAATGACATGGTTTTAGATTCTTATGGTAAAAAAATGAGTAAGTCTGTTGGTAATATTATTGACCCAGTTAAAGAACTTACTGATTATGGGGCTGATATTATTCGTTTTTATATGATGATGGCTTCACCTGTTTGGACGCCTTTAAAATATGATGCCAATGGTTATACAGAAGTTTATTCTAAATTTATTAATCCTTTAAAAAATACTTATAGTTTCTTTCAAATGTATGCTAATACCGATAACATTGATACAGATGAGTGCGAAGTTCCTTATGAAGATAGAGAAGAAATTGATAAATGGCTTCTTTCTAAATATAATCATTTAGTCAAATATGTAACAGATTCATTTGAAGAATTTGACTTAAATAAAGTTACAAAAGCTTTAGCTAACTTTGTTTCAGAAGATTTATCTAACTGGTATATTAGACGTAATAGAAAAAGATTCTGGGCAAGTGATTTAGATACTTCTAAGAAAAGTGTTTACATGACAACTTATGAAGTCTTAGTTGGTCTATGTAAACTTGTGGCACCAATTTGCCCATTTATTTCCGAAGAAATTTATCAAAATTTGACAGGCGAGAAAAGTGTTCATTTAGCGGATTATCCAAAATGTGATGAAACTTTATTTAACGATGAATTAGAAGAAAAAATGGATTTAGTAAGAGATTTAATTCGCCTTGGCAGAAACGTGAGAGAAGACGTTAAAATAAAGGTTCGTGAACCATTACAAACTGTTTATTTAGATGGTAAAAATTTAAATACTTTAAAAGATTTAGTTCCACTTATTAAAGAAGAATTAAATGTTAAAGATGTTGTTTTCATAAATGATTTAGCTTCTTACATGAATTTCTTAGTAAAACCAAATTTTAAAGAAGTTGGTAAAGTATTAGGTGCAAAAATGAAAGATTTCCAAAATATGCTTGCTAATTTAACAGATGAAGAAATCACATCTTTAGAAAATGGAGAAGAAATTCATTGTACTTTAGACGGTGAAGATATGCTTGTATCACCTAGCATGGTAGATATTCGTGTAAGTGCTAAAGAAAATATGGCTGTGGCTATGGAAAATAATCATTTTGTTATTTTAGATACTACTCGTAGTGAAAGTCTTATTTTAGAAGGAATAGCAAGAGAATTTGTCAGCAAAGTTCAAAATTTACGTAAAGAAAAAGATTTTAATATCACAGATCGTATTGTTATTTCTTATTATGGTACAGAAAGATTTGATAAAGTCTTAAAAGATTTTAAAAATTATATTATGGATGAAACATTAGCGGTTTCCTTTATAAGTAATCCTGATATTAAAGCAAAATATGATTTAAACGGAGAAGAAGTTTTAATTGACGTTGCTGTATGTGAAGAATAGTCTTAATTGATTATTCTTTTTTTGTCAATGTAATGTAAATAAATTTTAATATAAATAATTTTTTTGATAAATTGCACCGAAAAAAAAGGAAATTAGAGATTTTTCTTGTATATATAAGTAGAAGGATAATTAAAAGCCGGCAAAATTATCTTTCTTAGAAGAGGATAAATACATGATAACAGAATTAAAAGAAACAAAAAAGTTTTACAGTTGTCGTTACGACAGAACATTTAAAGAAGTCTTTTTAAAAGAAGAAA